>JAZQXR010000047.1:0-5504 GCA_045632975.1 Rikenellaceae bacterium | reverse complement strand
GAAAGCTATACCGATATTCTTCTGGCGAGTGGGCGTAACGAGCAGGTGCTCGGTAATAAGCACAGCGCCAAACAGCGCAGCACCAACCCAATAAACGGTATCGAAACCACACCAGCGGCCAAACAACCACACAGCATAGAGGCTCACCACATGCAGAGCGATGCTGATTGAGAGTGCGCCCCATCCGGGGAATCGAGCAGGGATTGAATGAAGGCCACGTTCGCGGTCAAAGGCCGCATCCTGCATGGCGTAGATAATATCGAAACCGCCTGTCCAAGTGAGCACCAGCACCGAGAGAATCATCGGAGCAACGTCGAAACTACCCGTAACAGCAATATAGGCACCCATAGGGGCTATGGCCAGCGACAGACCCAAAACAATATGGGCAAGAGCGGTGAAACGTTTGCAATAGCTATATCCCATAATCACAAGCAGAGCCACGGGCGAGAGCAACAGCGTGGTGCGGTTGATAGTTGCGGTAGTCGCCACAAACAGCACCGCATTGGTAATCACAAAGGCGAGCGCCGCGCGGGGCGAAATCTGTCCCGAGGGAATCTCACGCGAGGCGGTACGAGGATTCTCGGCGTCAATATCGCGGTCGGCCCAACGGTTGAATCCCATAGCCGTATTTCGTGCAAACACCATACACAACACAACCTGCAAAAGCAATACCCAATCAAACGGAGTCGAGGTGGAGGTCAGCGCCCAAGTATAGCCCACAAGCGCAAAGGGCATAGCAAAGATGGTGTGCGAAAACTTAACCATCGAGAGGTATTTACGAACGGTGCTCATAGCGGATGTTTTAATTTCCGACAAAAATAATTAACTTTGTGCTGTTTTAAGGAAAATTTATGAAAAATATCCGCAATTTTTGCATCATTGCCCACATCGACCACGGCAAAAGCACTCTCGCAGACCGCATGATTGAGAAGACCAACACGCTGTCCGAGAGAGAGTTACAAAGCCAAGTATTGGACGATATGGACCTCGAACGTGAGAAAGGTATCACCATCAAGAGCCACGCCATCCAAATGGAGTACATGCGCGGCGGCGAAAAATATATCCTCAACCTGATTGACACCCCGGGACACGTCGACTTCTCGTACGAGGTGTCGCGTGCCATCGCATCGTGCGAGGGTGCACTATTGGTAGTGGATGCCACACAGGGTATTCAGGCGCAGACAATCTCGAACCTATACCTTGCACTGGAGAACGACCTGGAAATCATCCCCGTGCTCAACAAAATCGACGTTGAGTCGGCTATGGTCGATGAGGTGCGCGACCAGATTATCGACCTTATCGGCTGCAAGGAGGAGGAGATTCTGTTGGCCAGCGGTAAGACCGGCGAGGGTGTGATGGAGGTGCTCGATGCCATTGTAGACCGTATTCCCGCGCCCAAAGGTGACGAGGAGGCTCCGCTGCAAGCCCTTATCTTCGACTCGGTATTCAACTCGTTCCGCGGTATCATCGCCTACTTCCGTGTGATGAACGGCACGCTGCGCAAGGGTGACAAGGTTAAGTTTGTAAACCTCGGCAACGAGTACACCGCCGACGAAATCGGTGTGCTCAAGCTCAAGTTGAGCCCCCGAAACGAGATTAAAGCGGGCGATGTAGGTTATATCATATCGGGTATCAAGAACTCGGTGGATGTGAAGGTGGGCGACACCATCACCCACGTTAGCCGCCCTTGTGACAAGGGTATAGAGGGTTTCGAGAATGTCAAACCGATGCTCTTTGCGGGTGTCTATCCCGTAGATACTAGCGAGTACGAGGACCTACGTGCTTCGCTCGAGAAGCTACAACTCAACGACGCATCGCTCACCTTTGAGCCCGAGAGCTCGTTGGCGCTCGGCTTCGGTTTCCGTTGCGGTTTCCTTGGCCTGCTGCACCTTGACATTGTTCAGGAGCGTCTGTACCGCGAGTTCGACATGGACGTAATCACAACCGTGCCCAACGTATCGTATCGCGTGACCACAACCAAAGGCGAGGTGGCCGAAGTACACAACCCCTCGGGACTGCCCGAGCCCACGCTCATCAGCAAAATCGAGGAGCCCTATATCATGGCGCAAATCATCACCAAGTCGGACTATCTGGGCAGTGTCATCAAGCTCTGCATCGACCGTCGTGGAACGCTTCTCAACCAAACATTCCTCACACAAGACCGTGTGGAGGTCAACTTCGAGATGCCGTTGAGCGAGATTGTGTTCGACTTCTACGACAAGCTCAAGAGTCTTTCGCGCGGTTACGCCTCGTTCGACTACCACTCAACAGGCTACAAGGACAGCAAGCTCGCAAAACTCGACATCCTGCTCAACAGCGAGCCCGTCGATGCATTGAGCTCGCTCATATATTACGACCACGCTTATGACTTCGGTCGCCGCATGTGCGAGAAGCTCAAAGAGCTCATCCCGCGTCAGCAGTTTGACGTTGCGATTCAGGCCGCCATCGGCTCCAAGATTATTGCACGCGAGACCGTCAAGGCAGTACGCAAGGATGTGACCGCCAAGTGTTATGGTGGTGACATCAGCCGTAAGCGCAAACTGCTCGAAAAACAGAAAAAAGGTAAAAAGCGCATGCGTCAAATCGGTAACGTCGAGGTACCCCAACAAGCCTTCCTCGCCGTGCTCAAGATGGACTAATCACCATACCTTATATATCAAAGCCGTACACCACTTGGAGTACGGCTTAATTTTTGCGACATAGCCAAGAGATTATAAAAATCCCTTATACCACCATAAAAACAAGTGATTGATTTTGTTAGGTTTTTTGGATACGGAATGCTATCTTTGCATTAAAGAAATACAAACAAGATTAACTAATACCTAAAAACTATACAACTATGTTAAGCGAAAGATTACAAAACGCCATCAACGAGCAAATCAATGCCGAGCTGTGGTCGGCCTATCTCTACCTGGCAATGTCGATGGATGCCGAGGCTAAAGGATATAAAGGCGTAGCAAACTGGTTCTACGTTCAATGGCTCGAGGAGCAAGATCACGCACGAATCCTGATGAACTACCTCAACTCGCGCGATGCAAAGGTTGTTCTCAAACCCATCAGCGAGGTACAAACCGAGTGGAATAGCGTACTCGATATGTTCAAAGAGACTCTCAAACACGAGAAAGTCGTAACCGCACTGATTAACAATCTGGCTGCCATCGCCGCCGAGGATCGCGATTTCGCATCGAGCAACATGCTCGTATGGTTCATCGACGAGCAAATCGAGGAAGAGGAGTCGGCACGCGACATGATTTTCGCAACCGAGTCGGTAGAGGGTGACAAATACGGCATGTATCAACTCGACAAAGAGCTTGCTGCACGCACCTACACCCAAGCATCGCCCCTGGCAACATCGGCTGAATAGCAACCCCGACAAGAGCAATCTTGTCAAATTAAATAACTAAAAACTCTTGTATATCACTCCCATGGTCGTAGTCCAAAACGGTTACGGCCATGGGGGCGTTTATTTAATTCTCGTTTATTTAATTCTCAATTAGTCGGAGGTTGAAGAGGCTGTTTGGCGGCTGCAAAAAATGTTTTGAGGAGGGATTTAAGCAAGCTTAAATCCCTCCTCAAAACGTTTGATATTGCGACTCAAAAAGTACAGCCGACTAATGCTTAACACAAGGCTTAATATCCTTGATTCGCAGTTGGGGCATGGTTACACCGCGATAGTGGTTCTCGACGATGACATAGCACACATCAATGGGGCGTCCACCACGAATCCACTGAAAGTGTTGTGGTTGTTGGAATGCGATGGCCGGTATCGAGGTATTGGGTTTCTCCTTCTGTACCAAATCCATCTTGAGGTGCTCGCGCTCGGCACCCACCAACTTGGCGTCGCCACGATTGCTCACTCCCGCGGTCATGAATACGGGCGCCGTATTACCAGGGCCGAAAGGCTGGAATCGACACAAATCATCGCGGAACGAGGGTGTGATGTCGCTAAACAACAACTTGGCATCGACCTCAACTTGCGGTATGAGCATCTTGGGGTCGATATTCTCGTCGACGTAACGATTGAAACGCTCGGTAAATGCGGGTACATTTTCGGGCTTCATGGTGAGTCCCGCAGCGTACATGTGGCCACCGAAGTTCTCGAGCAAATCAGCGCACGACTCCACCGCTTGGTAGAGGTCGAAGCCGGGCACGCTACGTGCCGAGCCCGTAACAAGACCGTTGCTCATGGTAAGCACAACCGTAGGACGATAGTAGGTCTCGATAAGGCGCGACGCCACGATACCTACGATACCTTTCATCCACTTGGGATTATAGACCACGGTGCTCTTGAGAGCCTTCATCTCGGGGTGGCTCTCGATAAAGTCGTGAGCCTCCTGTGTCACCGAACGGTCGATGCTCTTGCGCTCACTATTGGCTGTGTCAATCATCAGTCCGAAGTCCTCGGCCGAACTCTCATCGCGCTCAATCATCAGGTTCACCGCCGAGTGAGCACCCGAATGGGCATCAATATCGCTCTGGTCAACTCTCATACGGCCTGCTGCATTGATACGCGGGCCAATCTTGAAGACGATGTCGTCGATGGTGATGGTATGATTCTCCAGACCGCAAATCTTGATAATCGAGGCCAGACCCTTATTGGGTTTGGAGTTGAGTCGTTGCAGACCATAGGAGGCCAGCACACGGTTCTCCCCCACCAGAGGCACAATATCCGAGGCGATACTCACCGCCACCAAGTCGAGCAACGACTCGATAGTCGAGAATGGCATCTCGTGACGTTGGCAATAGGCTTGCACAAGTTTGAAACCCACGCCACAGCCCGACAGCTCCTTGAACGGATAGTTGCAGTCGCTTTGTTTGGAGTCCAACACCGCCACAGCATCGGGAATCTCCTCGCCGGGCAGGTGGTGGTCACAGATAATAAAATCAATTCCTTTCTCTTTGGCATATTCGACCTTATCGACCGCCTTGATACCACAATCGAGCGTAATGATGAGTTTGACACCCTTGCGCTCGGCGTAGTCAATACCGCGATACGATACGCCATATCCCTCCGTATAACGGTCGGGGATGTAGAACATCAGGTTGGTATGACCCAACTTGCGCAGGAAGATGTAGACGAGTGCCACGGCAGTTGTGCCATCGACATCATAGTCGCCATAGACCATGATAGGCTCGTCGTTACGCACCGCAAGGCTGATACGCTTGATTGCCTTGTCCATATCCTTCATCAGGAACGGGTCGTGCAAATCGGCGAGCTGCGGATTGAAGAACTTCTGCGCCTCCTGCTCTGTTCTAATGCCACGCTGAACGAGGAGGTTGGCCAAGACCGGCGAAATCCCAAGGGATTGCGCCAGCGTAGCTACCGTCCCCGAGTCCCCTTGTTGTTTGAGGACCCAAGTTTTCTCTATTGGCATAATTTATCATTTTATAATTTTAATATTCATATTCTTCTCCAAGTGACGGCACAGAGCGCTCTCTGCCTCGTCAATGCGCACCTCGTGGCCAACCTCGGCCGACAACGATGAAGTCGGATCGTAGCCATG
>JAZQXR010000046.1:0-13730 GCA_045632975.1 Rikenellaceae bacterium | reverse complement strand
ACCAATCTCACGAAGCATGAGGTTTGCACTCACGGTCGTATAGGTGACGAGTTTGAAGTGAGGACCAAAGCGGCTCATGATGATTGCCACAATCAGAGGACCTCCCGCCAAACCAAGTTTTACAGGTTGGCTCAATCCGGGCATTGCAATAGGCACACTGCCGAGCAGCACACCGAGCACAACACCCACAAAGATAGCGATAAGGTTGGGCTCGCGGAGCTGTTTTGTTGAGTTTCCGACCAGCTCACCTACGGCGTCGCACGCAGCCTCGGTACCTACAACCACAAGGCGGTCACCAAATTGGAGCTCGAGGTTGGGTGTAGCGATAAGATCCACACCGGCACGGTAGATTCGGGTTACATTAACGCCATAATTGTTGCGAAGTTGCAACGAAGCGATGGTGTGTCCGTTGAACTTGCTTTTGGTAATCATCACCTTACGCGATACGAGTTGGGTGTCAATCTTAACCCAATCACCCGCTTTCAGATCCTCGGCCTCTTTACCAAGCAGGGCGACGATGGCGTCACGATCGGGCTCGGTGGTGGTTACAAAGAGTTTGTCGCCACAAGTGAGGCGTGATTCACCCGAAGCCATCTGGATAGTGCCATCGGTGTGACGAATACGCGAGATGATGAAAGAACGGTTGATGAGTTGGCTAATCTCCGACACCTTCATACCGTTGAGATTGAGGTTGGTAAACTCGACCGACAGGCGGGCGGTATGCACAACATCGTTAGACGAAGTCGAAGCAATACCCTCCTTATCAAGCTTGATGCGGAAGATTGCACGCAGAATTATCATCGACAAAATCACACCCACAACACCCATCGGATAGGCCACTGCATAACCATTGGCAATCGAGGGGTCATTATATCCGAATGTATCGTTGAACACGGTTTGAGCTGCACCAAGTCCGGGAGTGTTGGTCACAGCACCCGACATAACACCGGTAAGTGTCGACATAGGCTCGGCAGTAATAAGATGAATTGCCAGCGTAACGAGCACTGCAAAAAGCACATTGAGCGCTCCATAGCCCACCAGAGTCATGCCACCTTTCTTAAAAGTGGTAAAGAAACTCGGGCCGACCTGCAAACCGATTGAATAGACAAACAGAATAAGTCCAAACTCTTTGGCGAAGGCCAAAAGGTTGGCATCTATTCGCATGCCAAAGTGAGAGGCTATAATGCCCATAAACAGAATCCAAGTAATACCCAGCGAGATACCCTTGAACTTGATGCGTTTGCCACACAAGGTTCCGGCAGCAATAACCAGCGCCAGCACCAATACAGAATGAGCCACGCCGCTACCGAAAAACAGATTTGAAAACCAATTCATAAATACAAAATATATTTATCGGGCGACAAATGTATGGTCTTTTATGTCGGAAACAAAATTTTGGAGCGACTTTCTTATTTTTTAAAAGTAAAATGCTGCAAAGACCCTAAAAACAGAGCCTTTGCAGCTGTTGGCACGCTTGCGACGAGCACTCTAATCGAGGAATCGAGCCTCTACCACCGACCAATCTACCCTATCCCACAACGCCGCAACGGAGTCGGCTCGACGGTTGCGGTAGTCGAGGTAGTAGGCGTGCTCCCACACATCTATTGCGAGCAACGGAGTGAGCCCATGAGTCATCGGGTTGCCGGCATTCTGCAATGGGATAATTGACAATCGCCCACGTTTGTCGGAGGTAAGCCATACCCAACCCGAACCAAACAGTGCATTAGCAGCCTTAACCAACTCACCCTTAAGGTTTTCGAACGAGCCGAAATCGTGATCGATAGCTACCGACAATGCGCCAACTGGCGAATCTTGAGGCATGGGCGAAAGCTGCTCAAAATAGAATGTATGGTTCCAAACCTGGGCGGCATTGTTGAAAATCGAGCCCTCCGATCGCATCACAATCTCTTCGAGCGAATAGTGCTCGTAGGGGGTGTTGCGAATTAGCTGATTGAGATTGTTTACATAGGCCTGATGGTGTTTACCATAGTGGTAGCGCATGGTCTCCTCGCTGATTTGAGGTATCAGGGCGTCGAGAGCATAGGGCAACTCTGGCAGGGAGAACTTTACCACATCTTTGACTGAATTATTCATAATGAGTACGATTTAAGGTTTTGAGCCAAAAAAAATCAAAATTTATACCATAATGGGGGCTTCGACGTGCGGATGTTTCGCAAAAAAATCGTAACTTTGGGCGATTTTTATAAAGCACCATAAAATGAACGTTTCTTACAAGTGGCTTAAAGAGTATCTGTCGTGCGATGTTCCGGCAGAGAAAATGGCAGAAATACTTACTGACATAGGTCTCGAGGTCGAAGGCTTCGAGAAAATTGAGACCATCAAAGGCGGTCTGGCTGGCGTCGTAGTAGGTGAAGTTCTCACCTGCGTCGACCACCCCGACTCGGACCACCTCCATATCACTACCGTCAATGTAGGTGGCGAGGCACCGCTCAACATTGTCTGCGGTGCGCCCAACGTGGCTGCAGGTCAAAAGGTGATGTGTGCAACCATCGGAGCTGTGCTCTACCCCATCGGCGAGACCGAGGGTTTCAAAATTAAGAAGAGCAAAATCCGCGGCGTAGAGTCGTTCGGTATGCTCTGTGCCGAGGATGAGCTCGGCATCGGAGTGAGTCACGATGGCATCATGGTTCTGCCCGCCGAGGCAGTTCCCGGCACTCCAGCCAAAGAGTATCTCGGCATTCAAGAGGACTTCTCCATCGCTATCGGTCTTACTCCCAACCGTGCAGACGCAATGTCGCACTATGGCGTTGCTCGTGACTTGGCAGCATACCTCTCTTCGAACGGTGTGGCTTGCGAGCTGAAGTGCCCCTCGGTAGAGGCTTTTGCGGTAGACAATCACAACCTTGAGATTCCCGTTAGCGTCGAGGATACCGACGGTGCGCCCCGATATGCAGGCGTAACCATCACCGGCGCAAAGATTGCCCCCTCGCCCGAGTGGATGCAAAACTACCTGCGCGCTATCGGTCTCAACCCCCACAACAACCTTGTCGATATCACCAACTTCATACTTCACGAGATGGGTCAACCCCTGCACGCCTTCGATGCAGACAAAATTGCAGGTGGTAAAGTGGTTGTTCGCACCTGCCCCGAGGGCACTCCTTTCAAAACCCTCGATGGCGTGGAGCGCAAACTCTCGGCCGAGGACTTGATGATTTGCGACGGCGAGAAACCCATGTGTATCGCGGGTGTATTTGGCGGTGAGTTCAGCGGCGTAAGCGACACTACCACCAACCTCTTTATTGAGAGTGCATACTTCAACCCCGTACGCATCCGCAAAACGGCAAAACGTCACGGCTTGAATACCGATGCATCGTTCCGCTTCGAGCGCGGTATCGACCCCAATATCACCGTTTATGCACTCAAACGCGCAGCCATGCTATTCAAGGAGCTGGCCGGTGGTGAGATTTCGAGCGAGATTATTGATATTCAGAATGCAACCTTCGAGCCTTTCCGCTTCGAGCTGTCGCTCGACCGCACCCGCTCGATTATCGGCAAAAACATTGACGATGCAACCATCAAGGGTATTATTACCGCGCTGGACGTTACCATCGAGAGCGAGAATGATGGCGTATTGAGCGTTGCAGTTCCCCAATATCGCGTAGATGTGCGCCGTGAGGCCGACCTTATCGAGGATATTCTCCGCATCTATGGCTACAACAATATCGAGATTCCCGAGCACGTGAACTCGACTTTGGCCTACGCGCCCAAGCCCAACCGCACCGTACTTATCAATAAGGCTGCCGACTTCCTCGCAGCTAATGGTTATAGCGAGATTATGAGCAACTCGCTCACCAAAGCATCGTACTACGAGAACCTTTCGAGCTACCCTGCAAGCGGTTGTGTGAAAATCCTCAACCCCTTGAGTGCCGACCTCAATGTTCTGCGCCAAACCTTGCTGTTCAACGCGCTGGAGGCTGTTGCGCTGAATGCCAACCGCAAAAATGGCAACCTCAAACTCTTTGAGCTGGGCAACTGCTACTTCTACGACGAGAGCAAGAAAGAGGGTCAAGCCGAGAATTCGTTGGCGCCCTACTCGGAGATTTATCGTCTCGGCATCACCGTTACCGGCATGGACAAACAGACCCTGTGGAACAGCAAGGCCGAGGCTTCGACCTACTTCACCCTCAAAGCAGCTGTAGAGCGTCTGCTCGGTGGCTTTGGCATCGACCTGAACTCGCTGCGCACCGAGGAGTGTACTTCGGACCTGTTCGACCAAGCCATCGGCTACCAGCTCAACGGCAAATCGTTCATCCAAATGGGTGTCGTATCGGGCAAACTGACCGCTGCATGCGACGTTCGTAGCGAGGTATTCTTCGCCGAGATTGACTTCGACGCACTTATCAAATCGACCAAAAAGAACAAAATCGAGGCCGAGGAACTCTCGAAATTCCCCGAGGTTAAACGTGACCTTGCTCTGGTGGTCGATAAGAATATATCTTTCGAGAAACTCCGTTCGATTGCCCTTTCGACCGAGCGTAAACTGCTCAAACGAGTTTCGCTCTTTGACGTATACGAGGGTGGCAAACTTCCCGAGGGCAAAAAGTCATACGCATTGAGCTTCATCCTCGAAGATAAGACCCAAACCCTGAACGACAAGATGATTGACAATGTAATGTCGAAACTGATTGCCGCTTACGAAAAACAAGCCGGAGCTACTATCCGTGCATAAATAACACTGACAATAAACTAAACTTATTTTAATACATTAGTCGAATATGAAACAAGACATGATCGTTATCCTTGACTTGGGTAGTCACGAGAACACCGTATTGGCCCGCGCAATCCGCGCACTTGGCGTGTATAGCGAGATCTACCCCCACGACATCACGGCAGAGGAGCTCAAAGCACTGCCCAATGTTAAAGGAGTAATCATCAACGGCGGCCCCAACAACGTCATCGACGGAGTTGCCATCGACGTCGACGCAGCTATCTACAACGCAGGTTACCCCGTTATGGCCGCTGGCCACGACAAGGCTCTCTGCGAGGTTAAACTCCCTCAATTCAACGACGACATCGAAGCTATCAAAGAGGCCGTTAAATCGTTTGTTTTCGACACTTGTAAAGCCGAGCCCAACTGGAACATGGCTAACTTTGTAGCTGACCAAGTTGAGCTTGTTCGCCGCCAAGTGGGTGACCGCAAAGTTCTTCTCGCGCTGTCGGGTGGTGTTGACTCGTCGGTTGTTGCAGCCCTGCTGCACAAGGCTATCGGCGACAACCTCGTATGCGTACACGTAAACCACGGCCTGATGCGTAAAGGTGAGTCGGAGGACGTAGTAGAGATGTTTGGCAACCAAATGAAAGCTAACCTTATCTACATTGACGCTACCGAGCGCTTCTTGTCGAAACTCGAGAACGTTGCTGACCCCGAGGAGAAACGTAAAATTATCGGTGGTGAGTTCATCCGCGTATTCGAGGAGGAGGCACGCAAACTCGACGGCATCGATTTCCTCGGTCAAGGTACTATCTACCCCGACATCGTGGAGAGTGGAACCAAAACCGCAAAGATGGTAAAATCGCACCACAATGTAGGTGGTCTGCCCGACGACCTGCAATTTGAGCTGGTTGAGCCCCTGCGCCAACTCTTCAAAGATGAGGTTCGTGAGTGCGGTGTAGAGCTTGGCCTGCCCTACGACATGGTTTATCGTCAACCCTTCCCCGGTCCCGGTCTGGGCGTTCGTTGCCTTGGTGCAATCACCCGCGACCGTCTAGAGGCTGTTCGTGAGTCGGATGCTATCCTTCGTGAGGAGTTCAAGAAAGCCGGCCTCGACAAGAAAGTATGGCAATACTTCACCGTTGTTCCCGACTTCAAATCGGTGGGTGTACGCGACAATGCTCGCTCGTACGATTGGCCCGTTATCATTCGCGCTGTCAATACTGTTGACGCAATGACCGCGACCATCGAGCCTATCGAGTGGCCTATCCTTATGAAGATTACCGAGCGTATCCTCAATGAGGTTAAGACCGTAAACCGCGTATGCTACGATATGTCGCCCAAACCCAGCGCAACCATCGAGTGGGAATAAACAATACCTATTTTATAATATAACAGTATAGAATC
This sequence comes from Rikenellaceae bacterium, assembly GCA_045632975.1. GTDB lineage: Bacteria > Bacteroidota > Bacteroidia > Bacteroidales > Rikenellaceae > UBA940. Next base: position 7,651 of record JAZQXR010000046.1, on the reverse strand, counting down.
GTTATGAAAAAGATAATTTCGACACTGTTGGCACTCTCGCTTTCAGTTGGTCTCTTTGCACAAGAGCCTATCAAAGACTGGGCTAAATGCTATCGCTATGCCAAGGCTAATGAGGCAGTCACTACTGCTCCTCGCGTAGTTTTCATGGGTGACTCTATCACTCAAGGCTGGTACGAGAAACACGCCGAGTGGTTCACCGAGAATAACTTTGCGGGTCGTGGTATCAGCGGTCAAACCTCGTACGAGATGTTGTGCCGCTTCCGTGCAGACGTTATCAACCTCCACCCCAAGGCGGTTGTGATTTTGGCAGGAACCAATGACGTAGCTCAAAACAAAGGCCCGATGACCTACGAGCAAACTCTCAACAACATCATCTCGATGGCCGAGCTCGCCAAAGCCAACAAGATTAAGGTTATTCTGTGCGCTATCCTGCCCGCTGACCGTGTGGGCTGGCGTCCCGACATCAAACCCGCCGAGCACGTTATCGCTATCAACAAGATGATTAAGGAGTATGCCGATGCCAACAAGATTCCCTTTGTTGACTATCACGCTGCTCTCGACAACGGTAACGGCGGCATGTCGAAGGAGCACGCTCCTGATGGCATCCACCCCGTGATTGGCGCTTACCACATCATGGAGGATTTGGTGATGCAAACCATCAACAAAACCGTAAAGAAGTAGCCTAATAAGGTGACCATATTAAGTTCCCGAGTCCACTGCGGACTCGGGAACTTTTTTTTTGCGATGATACAAAAAAGCGGCTCTGCGATGACCGAGGTCAAGGCGAGCCGCATAACCGAGTGGATGATGTAGTTATATATTCTACTCTTTAGTTAAATCTTTTTGCATCATGATTCGGGGGAGGTTGCAACCGATGTAGTTACCAACCAAAGCACATGCCCAAGCGCCAACCATCCACCACTCAAACTTGCCATTCACAGCAGCTACTGCATAGTAGAACGAATCGGCAACACAGTGAGGCAGTCCACACAAAATAAATACGGGCACACCAAACAACAGAGGCAGAAAGTTATTCTTCAGCGCGCCATAAACGGCGAGGGTCATAATCACACCCGTACCAATAGCTGGAATCATAATACCGTGCCACGAAGCCGCATCACGCGCCGAAACAACAGCAGATAGACCCTCCATAACTTTGGGATTGCGAGTATAGAGTGTGAGTGTGGCAAGCAGAGCACAACCAATCATATTGCCGAGCATAATTGCCAATACACGCGGAAGTTGTCGATAGGGCAAGAATCCTGCTTTACCGGTATAGAGTTGAGCCTTACAGAGCACGACCGAGATAAGGCCGAACGAGAAGAGTACAGCGCCAACAACACCACCAACATTAAGATAGGTAAGGCCGCCGATACCAATCAACATTCCGGCGAAAACAGACATACGAGCAAGTTCTTTCATTATGATTCGAGTAAGTTGTCTAACAATGGGTAGGACCATTCATCATTGCGTCCCAAAATATCGCTGCAAAAGTAGCAATAATTTGGCTTAAATACAATCGAACACAAAAGGAAACGAGCTCGATGCATCTGCATCAAGCTCGTTCAAGGATTGTGATGTATAACCTTGATGTTATACGGTTGTCGGGAGAGCAGACTATTTTTTCGACTCTTCAACCGAAACCTTACGGAACTCTTTGAGGAGTTTGGTCAACTCAAGCGCAGCTTTACGAGCGCGAGTACCGGCAGCCTTGTTACCTTTCACAACTTGCAACTCTGCGTTCTCTTGGAATGCTGCCACTTGTGCGTTGATTTGATCTACTAATGCTTTCATAATTGTGTTATAGTTTAGACTTGTTTGACGCAAAGGTGATAATTCTTTTTCTATTTACCAAATATTTTTATCATTTTTTTTGCTTTAAGTGATAGTTTTACAGTAAATTCCGTCCATTCGACACCTACAATATTAACCCAACTTACACCCAAAACCCATCCATAAACACGCCACACCCTTTTAGCACTATTTTTTAAGTGTTGGCACTACCATAATACATTATTCCAAAATAATTCGTATATTTGCATGAGTAGGAACTAAATCTTTTAATAAATATGAAACGTACACTTCTGGCCGCATGTGCGGCAATCATGATGCTGGCAGGTTGTTCCGAGGCTCCCCGCCAAGCAACACTCCTTCCCGAGAGCGATTTCCAAACAGTTATCGAGGGTGAAAACGTTGGCCTTTACACAATCGGCCAACAGGATGGTATCACCATGCAGGTAACCAACTTCGGAGCTCGCATCGTAGCGCTGTGGGTTCCCGACCGCGACGGCAACATGACCGACGTTGTTCTGGGCTACCCCAATATAGCTGCCTACCAAACAGGTGACGGCTATGCAGGCCCCATCGTTGGTCGCTTCGGCAACCGTATCGGCGAGGGTAAATTCTCGCTCGACGGCAAGGACTACCAAGTTACCATCAATAACGGCGTAAACCACCTCCACGGAGGTATCGGCGGCTGGTCTACCCCCGCATGGGTTGTAACCAACCAAACCGAGAACTCGATTACCATGAGCTACCACTCGCCCGATGGCGAGGAGGGTTACCCCGGTGCCGTTAGTATCATCGTAACCTATCTGATTGATTGTGACAACCAACTGTTCATCGAGTACAAAGCCATCACCGATGCACCTACCGTGCTCAACCCCACCAGCCACTGCTACTTTAACCTGCACGGAACTGCCGAAAAATCGACCAACAGCCACATCCTGAAAATCAACGCTCCCTACTACACCCCCACCGACGAGGGTTTGATTCCCACCGGCGAGATTGCTTCGATAGAGGGTACTCCGCTCGATTTCCGCACCCCCACCACCATCGGCGAGCGCATCGAGGCTGACTTTGAGGCTCTCCACTTCGGCAAAGGCTATGACCACAACTTCGTACTCGACAAAGATATGGCCAGAAACGATTGGGGCATGACCGAGGCTGCTGTTCTCTACGAGCCTGCTAATGGTATCGAGATGACCATTCTGACTGACCGTCCCGCACTCCAATTCTACAGCGGTAACTTCTTTGACGGCACCAGCGTTGGAAAGAACGACATCGCATTTGGGTTCCGTACCGGCATCGCTCTCGAGACCCAAGACTACCCCGATGCACCCAACCACGACAACTTCCCGTCGACCGTTCTGCGTCCCGGCGAGGAGTACACTCAACAAACCATCTACGCTTTCTCGACCAAGTAAGCGCCGACAAACAATATCAAGCAAGGGGCCGGCCAACGATGAGTGGCACGAGCCCCTTTTCTTTTATAAGCTAAACCTATGAAACTAATCCTTATAACGCTCTGTGCATTGCTTCTCGGCACAGCAACCACCTCGGCACAGCAATTCGACCGCGAAGCACAGATACCTACCGACACCGCCTATCGTATCGGTTCGCTCGACAACGGAATGCGATACTATGTGCGCCATAATGCGCAGCCCGCCGGCCTTGCCGACTTTTATATCCTGACCGACGTGGGTGCTATCCAGGAGGAGGATCACCAAAATGGTCTTGCCCACTTCCTCGAGCACATGGCATTCAACGGCACAACCAACATGCCCGGCAAAGCCATCATCAACTATTGCGAATCCATCGGTGTTCGCTTTGGCGCCAACCTTAACGCAGCAACAGGACAGGAGCTCACCCGCTATCTGATGAAAAACGTACCCATGACTCGCGAGGGCATTGTCGATACAATGTTGCTTATTCTGCACGATTGGGCCAACTGCATCACCCTCGACGGCGACGAGATTGATGCCGAGCGCGGTGTGATAGTCGAGGAGTTGCGCCGTGCACAGACTGCCTCGCGACGAATTTGGGACGCCGAGCGTGCAGTCTTGTTTGAGGGCACCCGCTATGTCGATCGCAACATTCTCGGCACCGACCACGGACTCAAAACATTCTCATACGACGCCATTCGCTCGTTCTATCACAAGTGGTACAACACCTCACACCAAGCCATCATCGTAGTTGGTGATTTCGACCCCGATTGGATGGTTGACAAAATCAAAAAGGCGATGAGCGACATCGAGCCAAATCCCGATGCCGAGCCCAATGCCGTTATACGCATACCCAACAACGACCAACCCAAAATCGCTATTCTCACCGACAAGGAGCTAACCTCTACCTCGGCCGACATCTACATCAAGCACGCCCCCTTCCCTCGTGAGTTTTTCTCGTCGCAAGGCTCGTGGCGTGACGCGTATATGGCAAATATTCTGTCTGCAATCGTGAGTGAGCGTGCAGCCGACATCCAAGAGCAAGAGCCCGACATCAAGAGCATGGGGCTCAACTTCTATGGCCACTACAACAATGCTACTGCAGGTGTTCGCGCAAACGTATCGACCAATACGGGATGTGTTATGACCGGTTTCGAGACACTCTACCGCGAAATGCAACGCCTATTGCAACACGGCGTAACACAGAGCGAGTTTGAACGCGCCAAGACCCGCATAGTCGCCTACAACGAGAACAGCTATCTGAAACGCTCCAACAAAACCAATAACTCGTACGTTTCGGACGCCTCGGACCACTTCCTTGTGGGTTATGGCCTTCCCTCGGCAGAGTTCTCGCGCGAACTTGCTCTCAAGGCTGTCGAGAGTTTTTCGCACCAAGACCTGCTGGAGTTCATGCGCTCGAAATGGACTCTTCAGAATCAAGTAATCATACTCAAAGTTGCGCCCGATGGAGGTGCTCTACCTACCGAAGAGGATATATACCGTACTATGCGCAGTGTCGAGGCCGAGCGAATCGCACCGCCTGCCGACATGGCTGTTGCGACCAATCTTATTGAGGACAACGCAGGGCTGAAAGCGGCCAAGGTAAAACGCAACGAAGCGGGTGTTTGGGGCTCGACCTGTCTCACTCTGGGTAATGGTGTGAAGGTTGTGCTCATGCCGACTGACTATCGTGCGAACCAGGTCATGTTCCATGCCCAAGCTGCCGGAGGTCGCTCGACACTATGTGATTCACTGATTGTTCCGAGTCGCCACTACGCCTCGGCCACTGCCAAGTTTGGCATTGGTAATTTCAGCGACAAGGAGCTCACAAAGGTAAATGCGGGCTGTGATGTAAGTCGCCGAATCACCTGTCAAATCAACAACTACAACAGCTATATGTATGCAAACTCGTCGGAGAAGGACATCGAGCGAATGTTGCAGATGGTCTATCTGACATTCACCGCACCTCGCTACGATACCACCTCTTTTGAGATTTACAAGACACAGACACGCAACAGCTATCTGACCGCCAAGAATCCGGCAGTCAATGAGTACAACAAACGCATCAACAGCACCCTCTACGGCGACCATCCGCATCGTCCGTGGCTCGATGAGAACAACCTTGAGCAGGTAGGTATGGATGATATTCAAGCGCTGCACAAGATATTCTTTGCCGATGCCGGAGGTTATACATTCTATCTGACCGGCAGTTTCAAGCCCGAGAATGTCATTCCGCTCGTCGAACAATACATAGGAGCACTCCCCTGCTCGCGCCGCGCAAAACGCACATGGAAAGATGATAAAGCGGAGTATCTCAAAGGGAATGTTCTCGACCGATTCGAGGTTGCTATGGAGAACCCCTTCAGTCGTGTGGGCTACTACTATTGGGGTGGTGTTGACAAGGTTTCGGGCCTTGACCGTGTGGTTGCATTGGCATTCCAACACATTGTCGGCATGCGATATACACAGATTATCCGCGAGCAGATGGGCGGAACTTACAGTGTGAGCACCTCACTCTCCTACTCCCACTACCCCTCGCCCAAGTATGTGCTGAATGTCGGTTTCCAAACCGCCAAAGAGAGGGTCGACACCCTGCGTGCCGTGATTCCGCAGGTGCTCGAAGATGTTGCCACGAATGGCGTAACCGCCGAGGAGGTTTCCAAAGCACGCGCCTACATCAGCAAGAATCGTCCCGACACCAAGCGTAGTAACTCGCACTGGGAGAACTGCCTTGTAGCCTACTACTCCGAGGGTATCGACCTGGAGAGCGGAATCGACCAAGCCATCGAGGAGTTCTCGGCCGAGGATATTCGCGCTCTTGCCTCGAAGATGGTTACCGACGGACATAATATCCGTTTTGTAATGGACCCGAAGTAGTCAAATAATATACGAGAGCCTATCTGATGTATGTCAGATAGGCTCTCTTATTTTGAATAGGTGCAAAGCGTTATCGCTTCATAACAGCCTCTACCTCCTCGACGGTAATGGGCAGACGTTTACCCATCATGCGGTTGCCGGTCTGGGTGATAAGCATATCATCCTCCAAGCGGATACCACCAAAATCTTTGTAGCCATCCAGCACATCGAAGTTGATAAACTCCTTGCAAGTGCCCTCGGCACGCCACTTATCAATCAGCGCAGGGATAAAGTAGATACCCGGCTCAACACTCACAACCATACCCGGTTTGAGTCGGCGAGCCATACGGCAAGCCTTGCACGAGGGGTGCTCGCTACGTTGAATCTCGGCGTCATAACCTACAAACAACTCGCCCATCTCGTCCATATCGTGGTCATCAAGACCCATCATGTGACCCAAGCCGTGAGGCATAAAGAGGTAAGCGGCACCAGCATTCAGAGCGTCATCAACGTTGCCTTTAACGGCGCCGAGCGACTTCATACCCTCGAGAATTACGCGGGTTGCGGCAAGGTGTGCATCGCGGTAAGGCATCTCGGGTTTCGACATATCGAATACATGGTTATTGGCAGCAAGGACAATATTATACACATCCTTTTGCTTTTGGGTGAACACACCGCCTACGGGCATGGTACGAGTAAAGTCGCTGGTATAGTTCGACAGAGTCTCTGCACCGGCATCCACCAACAGCAGGCGGCCATTTTGGAGCACACCATCGCAGTTGCGGTTGTGGAGAGTCTCGCCATGTTGCGACACAATCGAGAGGAACGACACGCCCCAGCCCTCTTGCAGGGCAATACCCTCGATAGCGCCCACAATACGGCGCTCATTCTCGCCCTCGCGACACATTTCGAATGCTTTCATGTGCATCTTGTAGCCAATCTCACAGGCGAGCTCCATCTCGGCAATCTCCTCTTCGGTTTTGATACTACGCATAGCAACCGATGCGCGTACAAGCTCCTCCGAAGGGAACTCCGTAATGCCTAGAGCCAACAGTGTAGCTACGGTCTCGGCGCGATAGGGTTTTGTAACATGGATTTTGCGACCCAGCGATTGTGCTTTAGCTATGTATTCGGGCAGTTCCGACAGCGGTTTGGTAATCTTGACACCCACGCGGGCGGCCAACTCGGCCATGGTAGGTTGGGGACCGGTCCAAATCAAATCGGAGATTGTAAGGTCATTACCAAAGATAATATCCTCGCCCGACTCAACATCGACAGCCGCCACCAAATCGGGCATATCCAAACCGAAATAGTAGAGGAAGTTACTGTTCTGACGGAAACGGAATGTATTTGACAAAGCATTTGCCGGAGCATCAACGCTACCGACAAAGAGCGCAACGCCACCCGACAGCATAGTGCGGAGTGTGTCGCGTCGTTGTGTATAAGTTGTACTGCTAAACATGGTTTTAGGTATTTTATGACTCAAAGTTAGGTTTTTATTGTGGGATTTCCAAACGGGTGGCCATCACATACACGTTTTTCCGCCACAATGGACTTGCAAACTCGTCTCC
>JAZQXR010000045.1:0-7088 GCA_045632975.1 Rikenellaceae bacterium | reverse complement strand
TATTCTCGGTACGGTGCGTAGCCGTTGGGGCGCTGTCCCTGCAATTGCGGTGTCGGCGCTGCTGTTTGGTATTATCCATGGAGTGCCCCAGCAGGTTATCAATGCGGCTGCGATAGGCGTGGTGCTCGGAGGTATATATGTGGCTACCGACTCTATCGTGGCTGTGATTGTGCTGCATGCCATCAACAATGGCCTGTCGTACGCTTTGACCACACTCTTCCCCGATAGCGATGGTACACTGCGTAGCTTTGTGACAAATGATGTGCTCTATTGGGGTATTTATGGCGTGTGTGCGCTCTATATTTTGATTAGTTTTGTGTCGGCTGTTGCTGCACTCCGTTACCGTCGCCGTCGTGCCCAAGCAATGAGCAATAAAAAGAGCGAGGAGCACGTTTAGAGGTGATGCTTTAATATTATAATGTAAGATGAGAGTAAGAAAAGATAGATATATTGTCGGAATGGTGTTGGCTGTGACTCTTTTTATGGGTTATGGTTGTCGCCGTATCGGAAATCCGTTTGAGTTCGGAGTTGCCGTTGCACGTGTGGGTGAGGCAACACTCTACGAGCGTGACCTGGTAGGTATCGTTCCCTCGGGTATCTCGAGTGAGGATAGCCTGAAGGTTGTCGAGTCGCATGTGGATAATTGGGCGCGTAAGGAGCTCAAACGCCAACAAGCCAACCAAATCTTTGCCTCGTCGGGCGAGGATATCGAACGCCTTGTCGAGGAGTACCGTAACTCGCTCTTGATGCGCAAGCTCGAGCAGTATTATGTCGAGAATCATGGAGCCGACTCGCTCTATGTCGAGGCCGACTTGTTGCGCTACTACGAGGCGCACAAGGGCGACTTCAAGCTCCCGGGCGATATTGTGAAGGGTCGTGTGGTGGCCATGCCCAAGAGCTTCCGTCAGAAGGCCAAAATCAAAGAGCTGATTAAGGCCAAGGGTGATGAGCGCTTGCATGATTTGGCTGCTCTGTGCGAGAAGAACAATCTCTCGTACACATCGTTCGATGAGTGGACCGACTACTCGGAGTTCCTCAAAATGTTGCCTACCAAACGTAATGAGTCGTATCGCCATCTGCTGCGTGACGGTGTAGTGGGTGATATGACTGACGGACAAGTGTTCTACTACTTTATCATCACCGAGTTCAAGACGGCGGGTAGCGTATCGCCATATGAGCGTGTGCGTGATGTGATTCGTTGGGCAGTGGACAAACAGCGCCGTGCCGAGATTGTAAAGAGCTGTGATGATAGCCTCTATAATGCGGCTCTGGCAGACCAAACAGTTGTGATAAATTTGTAAAAGATGAAATATACCAAAATCGTATTGACACTGCTTGCTCTTCTGGGCGCAGGCAAACTCTCGGCTCAAAATTTTATTGCCGACAAAGTAGTTGCTGTTGTGGGTAGCTCGGCGATTCTCTACTCCGATGTTATTAAAGAGGCGGATGAGATTACTATCGAGCGTCGCGAGATGAACTACACCCCCGACCGTAGTGCCGAGAATGAGGCTCTGGAGTCGCTTATGCTTCAGAAGTTGCTCTACAACCAAGCTCAAATAGACTCGATTAACATCGACTACATGATGAGTTATATCACCAACTCGGCCGAGGAGATGGTTAATCAGCTGATTGTGGAGGCCGGCTCGTTGCAGAAGCTCGAGGCTATGGAGGGTCGTCCTGCGTACGAGATTAAGGATGAACTTTGTAGTCGCCTGTCGGAGTTTCACTACGCCCAAGAGATGATGAACTCGGTTACCAATACCGTCAAAATCACTCCGGGAGAGGTGGATCGTTTTTGCAAAGGACTCGCAAAGGATGAACTGCCGATAATCCCCGAGCAGTATATCTATGCGCAGATTACCAAGTTTCCCAAATCGTCGGACAATGCCAAACAACGTACCAAAGAGCGTCTGCTCGATATTCGTGAGCGTATCCTCAATGGCGCCCGTTTTGATATGATGGCCCGTATGTACTCGGTCGATCCCGGCTCGGCGTTCAATGGTGGCGAGCTTCCTCCGATGCTCAAGAGTCAATTCGACCCTGCGTTTGGTGATGCACTCTCCAAACTGCGTCCCGGTCAGATTTCGGGTATAGTGGAGTCGACTTACGGTTTCCATATTATCCAATTGAAGAGCGTCGAGGGCGATACTTATGTCGCACGTCATATCCTGCTCAAACCTATCTTCTCGGACGACGAGCTGCAAGAGACGCTTGTGGTGCTGGATAGCATTGCGAATGTTGTGCGTAGTGGCGAATTGACCTTTGCCGAGGCTGCTCTGCGAGAGTCTGACGATGCGGGGTCGCGCCTTAATGGCGGTCTAGTGACTAATGTGGACGCTATGAAGATGAATGGTATCAGTGACGCAGCGGAGGCTACTACCAAATTCTATAAGGACCAGGTTGCCCCTGCCGACTACAAGGAGCTTGCAAAACTCAAAATAGGCGAAATCAGCCCTGCAATTCTATCGTACAACGCCAAAGGCGACCAGATGGGCAAGATTCTCTCGCCCGTTGAGATTATCCCCTCGCACCGTGCCGACATTGCGACCGACTACATTGTGCTGGAGCGTATGGCCCTCGAGGAGAAAAAGATGAAATACTTCGACGAGTGGCTTGAAGAGAAAATCAAGGGTATGTATGTACGTATCGATGACTCGTTTGATACCTCGCAGTTTGAGCGCCAAGCGTGGGTAAAAAAGAACTAATCACCCTCCACCGAAGAAGATGAAAAGAACGCTCTCAATACTCTCTGTCGTGTTGCTGCTGTTGTGCGGTCTGGCTATTGCCCAGCGCCCTGTGGCTCAACACGAAGAATCAACCAAAAGGCTTGTAGACCTTAAGGGAGATGTTATGTACCCTATCAAGGTGGCCGATTCGTCGGCAATCTGTATCGTGGGTAACGTGGCATTCTTCCATAATGGTACGGTTATTACTTGTGATAGCGCAATTCGCTACTCCGATAACTATATGGAGTGCTACAAGAATGTGATGCTCAACAAGGACGACACCTATGCATACGGCGACCGAGCCGACTACAATGGCCGACAAAATATCGCCAATATCTACTCGCCACTTATCAAAGTGCGTAATGGCGATGCTGTGCTCTATACCCATAATTTTAAGTTCAACACCCGCACCAACGTTGGTGAGTTCTGGGGTATGGGCGTGGTGTTCGATGGCGATAATATTATGGAGTCGGTTCGAGGCTACTTCTATTCCGACCAGAATACCATGGTGTGTGTCGAGAAGGTGCAGATGCGTAATGAGGAGTACCGAATGATTTCGGACTCGATTACCTATAACACCGAGACGGATGAGGCTCGATTCCACTCGCGCAGCTATATCTGGAATACCAAAGACGAACTGCTCACCGCCGAGAGCGGATTGTATAACAATCAGACCAAGGTCTACTCGTTCCGTACCGATGCCTATATTCTCACGGATGTGCGCGAGGTATGGGCCGATACCCTCGACTATTATGGCGCATCGGAGAATGTGGATATGTTTGGTAATATTCAGATTTTCGATAAGGAGCACTCGATGATGGGATTTGGTGATTTGGGCCGCTATTGGAATGAGCGTGGCGAAACCATGCTCACGCACCGTCCCTCGGTCTATACCTACGACGCTAATACAAACGATACAACCTTCCTGCGTGCCGATACCATGTATCTGTATGTCTACTATCCGTCGGATTTCCGCGACTCGCTTGCTACTGCGGATAGTGAGGAACGTATCGAGCGCGACCAATATGCCCACTTGCGCTGGATAGATTCGCTTGCCGAGGAGTACCGTAAGGAGATGGCCGACTCGCTGGTTGTTGTGTTGGGAGATATGCGAGTGTGGATGGATAGCCTGAAGGTGATAGCCGATAGTATTGAGCTGTATGCCAATCCCGAGGAGTTGGAGAAGAGTCTGAAACTCCGTGCCCGTAGGGACTCTATCGCTGCCGCCAAGATTGCGTTGAGGGATAGCTTCTACAACCTCGACGATGCAGGTAAGAAGAAGTTTGCCGCCGCATACCACAAGATACGCAAGGCCGAAGAGAAGGCCGAGGCAAAACGCAAACTCGCCGAGGCAAAGGCCAAATGGGAGGCGGACCAAGCCCGTATTAAGGCGCAAATTGAGGCTCAACGTATCAAAGATAAGGCAAAGGAGGATTCGCTCCGAGCCGTCGATAAGGCTCAACGTGCAGCGGATAAAGCGGCACGCAAAGCCGAGAATAAAGCGTTCCGAGAGGCCAAAAAGCGTATGGATGCAATGACACCGGCCGATAGTACCGTGGTGGATTCGCTTGCTGTTGATTCGCTGGTGGTGGATTCGCTCGTGCGTGACTCTATGGCGGTTGATTCGCTTGTTGCAGATTCGGCCGAAGTTGATTCTCTAAAGAGTGTTGCTGTCGAGAAACCTGTGTCTGCGCCCGCTGTTGTCGAGCCTGCCGCTGTGACAGAAAAACAAGTAGCTGTGGAGGAGGAGCCTGCACAGCAGAAACGCAGCCGTCGTGAGCGTCGTCAGCGCACAATTGAGCCGCTCGAGAAGCCGACCTCCGACTCGCTTGCAAACGAGTCTATCCTCGCAGTGTCCGATTCACTCGCCGTAGGTGTGCTTGATTCGTTGGGTATGACTGCCGACTCGTTGGCGGGTCCCGGTACGCCGAATGGTATTGTGAGTGATTCGCTCCCGCCTATGCTCCCGCCCGATACGACAGCTGTGGGATTACCTCCGCGTGAGCGTCCCCGACACGTTATTCCGCCCGAGGCTGCGGCGCTTCGTGGTAGAGCCGATTCGGTGCGTCCCCGCTATGACTCGCTGGTTGTGGCCGAGGGTTATATTCGTAGAGGATTGCCCGAGGAAGAGCCCGAGCCCGTTGTGCTGGATAGCGTGACTATCGCCCGCCGTGATAGCCTTATGAGGGCCGATTCGTTGCGCCGTGTAGATAGCCTGAAGTATTTTAATAAAACCGCCTACAAGCGCATCCTTGCTCGTAAGAAAGAGCTTGAGCAAGCACGCAAACAGGCTATCAAAGACTCGCTGCAAGCCATCAAAGATAGTATTCGCGAGGCAAAATATATCGCCAAGCTCAAGGCTAAAGGCCTGTGGGTAGACCCCGATACGCTGGCTGTCGATTCGCTTGATGTGCTTGTGCCCGCCGATACGGTTGCGGTTGTTGCTGTCGATTCGACGGTTGAGGAGGCTACGGTTGATACCATCCAGCGTGTGATTCGTGGATTCCACAACGCCAAAGTCTATAAGAGTAATTTGCAAGCCATTTCAGATTCGATTGCAGCCTACTCAAAGGACTCGACGCTGGTGATGTACAAAGACCCCATTATGTGGAATGGTATGAATCAAATTACCTCCAAGCAGGTTACCTTCTACACCAATGGCGAGGCTATCGAACGAGGATTCTTTGAGGGTGACCCGATTATGGCCTCGCAGGTAGATGCTGACCACTTCAATCAGGTGGCGGGCAAGACCATGACCGCATTCTTCCGCGACAACAATGTCTATCGCAATGATGTGAATAGCAACGCCCAAGCGCTCTATTGGATGCAGGAGGAGGGCTCGCCCGATATTATTGCCTATACGACGCTGATAGCGGCCGATATAACCTTCCTTTTGGCAGACCAGATGGTTACGCACATCAATGGCTATACCAATAGTGAGTGGACCCTGTACCCGCCGGAGAAGATTCCCGATGATGTTGTTACGGTGTTGGATTGGTTTGAGTGGAAACCCGAGCAGAAGCCCGAACGAGGAGATGTGTTCGACCGCAAAGTTCGTCCGAGCGAGCGTAGCCACTATGAAAATATTTCCAGACCGAAATTCCCCATCGCGCTGCGTATCAACAACAAACGTGAACACCTCCAAAAATACTACCATTGGGTAGACCGCAATGATGTTCTTACGGAGCAGACTCTGGAGTGGGTCAATAGCGTACGCCGCGATAGCCCGAATAAGTAGTGATGTATAACTCCTATAACAAAACCCCGCACATTCATTTGTTGTGTGGGGTTTTGTTATTCCATATTTATTTTGTATATTTGTAGGAGTGAAAACTAAATCTTCCGAGCTATGAGTACAAAGAGTACACTGCCTATTGTAGAAAGGGACGAATGGCTCGCCCCTGTCGAGGATGTAATCAATCGAAGATATGAGGCCTATCAGGCTATGTTGAAGCGTCTGACAGGTGGTAGCGGGAAGCTTGCGGATGTGGCTAATGGCTACAACTACTATGGCTGGCACTATGACTCTACGCTCAAGGGGTGGTGGTTCCGCGAGTGGCTGCCGGCCGCCAAGGATGCCTATCTGTTTGGTGATTTCAATAATTGGCAACGAACAGAGCTGCGTATGCAACGTGGTGATGGTGGCGTGTGGAGTATCTTCCTGCCCGATGCAATGTACGATTTCCGCCTTGTGCATGGTTCACTCTACAAGATTCACGTTCACGGCGAGAATGGATGGTACGACCGTATCCCTGCATACGCCACACGCGTAGTGCAGGATGATGCGACCAAGAACTTTACAGCCCAATTCTGGGTGCCCCAGCCCTTCGATTGGCAGGGTGACAGCTTCGATATGAGCAAACAAGGTCCGCTGCTTATCTACGAGAGCCATGTGGGTATGGCTCAAGAGGAGGAGAGGGTAGGTACCTATGTGGAGTTTGCCGAGAAGATTCTGCCCCGTGTCAAGGAGCTCGGATATAATACAATTCAACTTATGGCTGTGGCCGAGCACCCCTACTATGGTAGCTTTGGCTATCACGTTGCCAACTTCTTTGCACCATCGTCGCGCTTTGGCACCCCCGAGGAGCTGAAAGCACTTATCCGAACTGCCCACTCCATGGGTATCGGTGTGATTATGGATTTGGTGCATGCCCACTATGTCAAGAACTTCGATGAAGGACTCAACGAGCTCGATGGCTCGCCCTATCACTACTCCAAACCGGGCGATGCGGGTTACCAACAATATTGGGATAGTAAGGTGTTTGACTATGGCAAGACCGAGGTTGTTCACTTCTTGCTCTCGAATATCAAGTATTGGCTCGAAGAGTATCACTTCGATGGCTTCCGTTTCGACGGTGTTAC
>JAZQXR010000044.1:0-32623 GCA_045632975.1 Rikenellaceae bacterium | reverse complement strand
TGGCGAATTTGACGCTCCCAAGAATGTTGAGCGTATGCGTGCCATCCTTACCGAACAGGTGTGTAAGAGTGGTGATACCGTCTTTGTGGTTACGGATGTGGCCATCGAGGGCGAGATTCGTTTTGTGGCCTCGTCGATGCTCGCTTCGATGCGCCGTGAGGCGCTCGAACAGCTTACCCAGAAAGCTATGAATAGAACATTGCCTCGCCGCACAGCCTCGGAAGATACCGAGGTGCGTGTGCCGTGGAGCGTGGTCGATGGCTCGAAGAATGTGACTAACCGTGTCAGCCGCCGCTTCTATGAGGAGCATGGCGCCGAGCGAATCGAACAGGGTTGGGATTTGGCCGACAACCTCTATGATAAGCCTGTGATGACTTCGCGCTACTGCTTGCGCCGTGAGATTGGCGACTGCTTGCGCGAGAAACCCAAATATCGTGGGGCACTCTACCTCGAGCGCGGAGCTACCCGCTATCGCCTCGACTTTGATTGCCGCCGTTGTGAAATGAGACTAATTGCCGAAGATATATGCAAGGATTAGAGATGCTGTCGCCCGAGTGGCGCGATTATGAGCTGCTGGATAGTGGTGACTTCGAAAAGCTGGAGCGTTGGGGTGACTTTGTGACCGTGCGCCCCGAACCGCAAGCCATCTGGCGTAAGACCCTCTCCGAGGCGGAGTGGGGTAGGTTGGCAACTGCTGTGTTCCGTCGTGATGCTCGAAGTGAGGAGCGTGGCGAGTGGCGTGTTGCCCGTTCGATGCCGTCGCGCTGGAGTGTGGGTTTTGACTATCGTAATATGCACTTGCGTATGCGCTTGGCTCTGACCTCGTTCAAACATGTGGGGCTCTTTCCCGAGCAGGCCGAGAACTGGAAATTTATCTACGACACCTGTGATGAGATGGTGGCTCGTGGCAAACGTCCCAAAGTGCTCAATCTGTTTGCATATACGGGGGGAGCAACCCTTGCCGCCCGAAGCGCAGGAGCTGATGTTACACACGTTGATTCAGTCAAACAAGTGGTGTCGTGGTCGCGCGAGAATATGGAGGCAAGCGGACTGAAAGATGTTCGTTGGATTGTTGATGATGCGCTCAAATTTGTCCGCCGCGAGGTGAAACGTGGCAATCGCTACGATGGCATAATACTTGACCCCCCGGCATATGGTCGCGGACCCGATGGCGAGAAGTGGATTCTGGAGGAGAATATTGGCGAGATGTTGGAGTGTTGTGCCCAACTGCTTGCGCCGCGTGACTCGTTCTTGGTGCTCAACCTCTACTCGATGGGACTCTCGGCTCTGCTGTCGCGTAGTGCCGTGAATCAGATATTCGGCTGTCCCGCCGAGGAGCAGTTTGGCGAATTGTACTTTACCGACCGCGGTGCTAAATGTCTGCCGCTCGGTGTTTATTATAGATTTAAGAGATAGAAAAGCATTGCTATGACACTTATTGTATTGATTGTAACTCTGCTCGGAGGTTGCCTTGTGGATGGTATTATTGGTCTGTTGGGCAGCACCCGCCGTATCGGTTTTGGCTGGTCATTCTTCTTGAGCCTTATCTTCACGCCCGTTATAGGATTGCTCATTACGCTGCTTTCGGAGCCTCTGCCCGTGGGTGAGCGCCGTTGGGGCTGTCTGATGCCCGCGCTGTTGAGCCTGGCCTTTATAGGTTTGCTCTTCTTCCTGCTGACAGCTGTTTTCGGCCTGGTTATCCTTTAAGCACAATCTGCCAACGACGGCCAGCTATCTCGGTGAATGCAATCTTCATTCGCCCGCCCTCTGCTACGCCTAATGCTCGGGCAATCTCGGCAGTCGACAGGCCAAAATCTCTACGCATAATATCCACACGCTTAATCTTTTGCGCTTTGAGCATGCGCTTTAGACCTTTGGGGTCGAACGGCTCGATGGTATCAATTTCGTAGCTGCGAAGCATGGGGTCGTCGCTCGGGCTGCATGCAAAGCCATAACCACCCGCCGAAGCGAGAAAGTCTATGCGCCCCGAGGTGTAAGCAGTGGTCAATCCCGCCTTGCGAAGGGCAACATCACTCACAATAAGATGGGTGTAGCGCTCGGGAGTAAACTCTGCCACCGACGACGGCTCATGGTCGAGTGTCATGCTTACACTCTTGACACCAGCTATCGTCGCCCGGCGAGCCGACTCGGTTACATCCCGTCCGAACTCCACTACAAGCTCTTTGCACTCTCCACCATCCGAGATAGCCTCCACAACGCACGGCTCAAAAAGGCGTAGCGCTTCTGTGGTATCGAACATGGGCGACAGCTTCAGCACAATGCGCGGGGCCAACCTCTCCAACCTGCTGCGCAGAGCAATGATGTTGGGCGAACACTCCTCCAGAACAACCAACTTGTGTCCGTCGCTCGAACGGCGGTCGGGATCGGCATATATCAGATCGAAGGACTCTTCGCACCCCATTACATACTCGGCCGAATCACCACAAATCACCTCGATATTGGTTGCTCCCAAGCGGCGGAAGTTCTCCTCGGCAAGCGCTGCCAATACCGGAGAACGCTCGATGGTAACAACCCTGTCAAATCGTTTCGAAAGGTACAGCGCATCCACTCCCAGACCACACGTAAGGTCGAGCGCTCGGCTACCCGTGTGACTTTTGGTTGCGGCAACAACCTCGCTACTCGACTGCTCAAAGGCCAAGTCGGGCAGGATGCAACGTGCCTCATAGTAGCTCGGCAGTTTGGCTCGTGCGCGTCCCAGATACTTAATCTGCGTGGCGATGAGTGCGCGATGGGGTGAGGAGAGTCGCAGTGCAACATCCGTGGGGGAGAGGTGTAGATTCTCTTCGATAAGTGTGCGGACCCTCTTGTCGCACAGTATGTCAAGCTCTTGTTGTGTCATTCGAAATGGATGGTTGGTGAGTGTGGTTGTGTGGTGCGAAGCAGTAGTACTGTTGCCGCTGCATAACCTATGTATATGAGTATGGTGACAAAACCCGAGGGTGTCCAATCAATAGCGCTGAACGGCACCTCGGCCGAAGAACCGATGATTCCGTTTTGAGCGCCTACGCTCCATTGCAGAATGGCGCTCGCTACACCTCGCATAAAGCCGAATGGTAGTAGACACCACACCATTCCTACGAGAATTGTAACGTGAGCGAGAGCTACGAGTACGGGCCCCAACACAATGCCGAGCAGTGAAACTCTACCGAAGGTGTAGGCCGCAAGCGGAGTGATTGCGATGGTGGCGCAAAATCCGAGGATAATCGCACTCCAGATAGCATTAAGTACACGGCTCTCGCTGCGGATAAGTCCAAATAGAGGTTCATGCCACAGCAGTATGCCGGCCACAGCAGTCATCGAGAGCTGAAAACTAATGTCGTAGAGGTAGCCTGGGTCTATTACAAGCATGATTAGTCCCGTTCCGCAGAGAGTGTTGATGGCGGTGCGATGTGCGGTGAATAGAAGGCCGACTTGAATTGTGCTGAACATTATTGCGGCGCGGATGGCCGATGGCGAAAGACCGCTAATCAGAGTGAAAAGCCATATCAGTGCGATAGCCACAATGTTTCTTATCAGGTGGCCGTAACGAATCAGCGGCAGTGCTGACAAAAGCAGATTTATGAGCAGAAATACTATTCCAACATGCAGACCCGATACCGCCAGCAGGTGCGATGAGCCGGTAACCGAATAGTCGTTGCGCACATCCGAGGTGATGTCTTGTCGATAGCCCGTAATCATGGCCTCTGCCACGGCGCTGTCATCGGCTGTGAGTCCTAATAGTCCGATGCGCTCGACAAAGGTCTGTTGGAGTTGTTGGGCGCGATAGCGAAGCGAGCTGCGCTTGCCGATGGTTTGGAGCTCATAGATGTGGGCATAACCTTCGAAACCGCGAGCACTCATCACCCTTCCGAATCCGTTTTGTTCAAAAGGTTTGACCTTTAGCCTACCTCTCAACTGTGTTCCGGCAGGATAGGGGGCTTCGGTTTTGTACGACACCTTCAGGTGGCGATTGCTTCTGGTGGGAGTTTCGCCCTCTCTGTTCCACTCGATAATATCTGCATCGCACTGCCAATCACCCCATTTCGATAACCGGCTGTGGTTGCAGACCTCGATGGTGGCAGTGAGCGTTTCGGATGTGGGTATATGTGGAACACATTCTCGTAGTTGAGCGTTCGCTCCGCCGAGGGCAGCCATCGATAGTAGTACGCACCATCGGCGAATGGGAACAATAGCAAAGCCACACAACAATAAAAGACAACCCACTACGGCCCACACAAAGAGGGAAAACGTTATCTCGTGCGCCACAACGATACCTGCGGCAAACGCAGCTGCAAGGGGGACGAGTGGTGCTACTATGGGTGGTCTTTTTAGCGTCCCCATGAGTCACGGTCGAGTGAGCGATAGTTGATAGCTTCGGCGATATGCGTAGGTGTGATGTCGCTTTTGCCCTCGAGGTCGGCGATTGTCCGAGCTACTTTGATTATCCTATCGTAGGCGCGGGTCGAAAGGTTAAGCTTGTCGATAGCTCGATTCAGCAGGGCAGCAACCTCGGGCGATAGTGGGCAGAAACGGCGAATCATTGCCGAATTCATCATCGAGTTGGTGTGTACGCCCTCGATATCTGCAAAGCGCTCGCTCTGAATCTTGCGGGCTGCAATAACGCGGGCTCTGATAACCTCGCTCGACTCGCCCTCACGCTTGGAACTAATCTCCTCGATAGGCACGGGCACGACCTCGATGTGCAGGTCGATGCGGTCGAGAAGCGGGCCCGAAATGCGGTTCAGGTAGTTGTGTACGGCAAAGCGACTGCAAGTACACTCGCGCGAGGGGTGGTTGTAGTAGCCACACGGGCAGGGGTTCATCGAGGCAATAAGCATGAAGTTTGCGGGGTACTCGATGGTGTACTTTGCACGGCTGATGGTGATGCGTTTGTCCTCCATGGGTTGGCGCAGCACCTCCAGCGCCGAGCGACCGAACTCGGGCAACTCATCGGCAAAGAGAATTCCGTTGTGTGCCATCGACACCTCGCCGGGTTGGGGATTCGAGCCGCCACCTATAAGTGCTACTTGAGAGGCGGTATGGTGGGGCGTGCGGAATGGACGATGGGTCATAAGTCCTTTGTGAGCGCCAATCTTTCCTGCCACGGAGTGAATCTTGGTGGTTTCGAGCGCCTCGTCGAGTGTCATGGGAGGCATGATGGTGGGCATGCGGCGTGCGAGCATGGTCTTGCCAGAGCCGGGAGCGCCAATCATGATTACGTTGTGGCCTCCGGCCGCAGCAATCTCAAGCGCACGTTTGACACTCTCCTGACCTTTGACATCTCGGAAGTCCTCGGCAAAAAGACCTCGATTCAGCTCCTCGGCATCGGTTGTGGGTGTGGTTGCGGTCATTGGCTCGCGGCCGCAGAGCATATCGGCAACATGTTTGAGCGATTCGGCACCAATCACATCAAGCCCGTCAACCACGGCAGCCTCCAGCGCGTTCTCTGCGGGAACGATAATGCCTTTGTATCCGCGCTCCTTGGCCATTACTGCCATAGGTAACACGCCACGCACGGCACGTATCGAGCCATCGAGCGACAGCTCACCGGTGATGATATAGCTGTCAATCTTGTCGACCGTTACTTGTTCCGTTGCGGCGAGTATTCCAACGGCTATCGGAAGGTCGAATGCCGAGCCCTCTTTGCGAACATCGGCAGGCGCAAGGTTTACCACAAGTCGTTTGCCGGGCATCTTGAAGTTGCTGTTCTCGAATGCCGAACGGATGCGGTCTTGGCTCTCCTTGATGGAACTGTCGGGCAGACCGACCAGAAACATGCCGATACCGCGACTCAAATTGACCTCGACGCCAACGGTTATGGCATCTACACCGACAACGCTGGCCGTATGTACTTTGACAAACATGGTGTGTGGGGGTTAGAACGGCGAGTAGTCGTCGTTATATTTCTCTTCGTATCTTGCTGCCGAAATTCCGTTGATAGAGGAGCTGTCAATCTCGCCCTCGTAGGGTGCATTGTCGTCGTAGTCGGTGAACTTGGCCTGCTCCTTGCGGAAGCGTAGTTTGACCGTCTCGACCGAACCGTTACGGTGCTTGGCGATGATAAACTCCGTAAGACCCGGAGTGATGGGGGTGCTATTCTCGTCGGCTGTCAGACCGAAGTACTCGGGACGGTGGATGAATGCAACAATATCGGCATCCTGCTCGATAGCTCCTGACTCACGAAGGTGCGATAGTTGGGGGCGTTTGTTACCACCAGCAACCTCAGCCGCACGGTTGAGCTGCGACAGTGCGATGATAGGGATGTTGGTCTCCTTGGCGATAGCCTTCAGTGTACGCGAGATGGTTGATACCTCCTGCTCGCGGTTACCTTTGAGCTCTTTGGGACCAGTCATAAGTTGGAGGTAGTCGATGATGATAAGTTTGATGTCGTCGTGTGCTTTCAGACGTCGAACTTTGGAGTTGAGCTCATAGACCGACATGGCGGGGGTGTCGTCAATAAACAGCGGCGCATTGGCCAGCGGTTTGATAGACTCTTCGAGGTGTTTCCACTCCGAGGGGGTGAGGTTACCGCTACGAATCTTCTGCGAGTCAAGACCACTCTCGGCTACAATCAGACGCATCATCAGCTGCACGGCGCTCATCTCAAGCGAGAAGAATGCAACGGGGATATTCAGCTCGACAGCCATGTTGCGGGCCATGGTGAGCGTAAATGCGGTTTTACCCATCGAAGGACGCGCTGCGATGATAATCATATCGGAGGGTTGCCAGCCGAGTGTCACGCGGTCGATACCCGTAAAGCCCGATGGAACGCCGTTGAAGCTACCTTCGTTCTTGGCCGCCTCCTCGATGGTATCCATGGCCTTGCGGACAATATCTTTGGCACTCTGAATCGAACGCTTGATGTGTCCCTCCGAGACCTTGAAAATCTCGCCCTCGGCAAAGTCGATAAGGTCGGTTACGTCACGGCTCTCGTCGTACGATTGGCGTTGAATCTCGGTCGACACACGAATCAGCTCACGTTGGATGTATTTCTGTGCGATGATTCGGGCGTGGAACTCGACGTGTGCTGCCGAACCCACCTTCTGGGTGAGCGATGCAAGGTGTGAAGCTCCACCTACTTTGGTCAGATTGCCCTCGCGTTTGAGCCTTTCGGTTACGGTGTAGAGGTCGACGGGCTCCAAATCGTGCGACACGCCGAGGATGGCGTTGTAGATGATTTGGTGAGTCTCCTTGTAGAACGCTTCGGGGGCTACGATGTCCTGAACCTCGATGATGCTGTCTTTCTCGAGCATAAGTGCTCCGAGCACCGCCTCTTCGAGCTCTACGGCTTGGGGTGGAACGCTTCCAGCGGGGTCAACGAGTGCTTCGTACTTCTCGCGGTTGCGTTTGTATGGGGTCGATGAGTTTGCCATGTCTGATTTTGATGTGTGAAAAACATGGTAAAAGTACAAATTTTCGTTCGGTTGCCGAAATATTTGCCCCTCTTTTTGTTAAATCACTTTTTGACACCCTATGTGGATGGGTGTTGAAAACCCTATCTCTTGCGATGTGATGTAGGGCGGGCACCTTTCATAGGGCTCTTTTTAGGGGTGTTTTGTACCCCTTTGGCGGGGCGTTCAAAGAAGTAACTTTTCTGTCGGCGTTTGTCCTCCTGATTGCGTGCGACGTAGAGTTTTTCGCCCGTGTAGGGATTCTCTCCCGTATAGAACATTACCGACGATAGGGTCATAGGAGTCGGGGTGAGGTCTTGAACCTGCTCGAGGTGCATGCCCAGCGAGCGGGTTTTGGTTGCGAGTGCGGCCATGTCGCGCTCGGTGCATCCGGGGTGGCTCGAAATGAAGTATGGGATGACCTGATAGCGCAGGCCTGCATCGGCGCAGATGGCCTCAAAGTCGCGTTTTAGGCGCACGAAGCCATCGAACGAGGGCTTGCGCATGAGCGAGAGTACATGGTCCTCTGTGTGCTCCGGAGCAACCTTCAGGCGACCCGAAGTGTGTTTCGTCACAACCTCACGCAGATACTCCTTGCCGTCGAACAGGTCGTAACGGATACCACTACCAATATAGGCATGACGCACGCCGGGAGTGGCTGTGATTTTGCGATAAAGTTCGATGATGTGGCTGTGGTCGCGCTTCAGATTGGGACAGGGTTTGGGGTGCAGACACGACGGACGGCGGCACTTGTCGCACAGCGAGGTGTCGCGACCGCCCATTTGGTACATGTTGGCCGACGGGCCTCCGATGTCCGAAATATTACCCTTGAAGTAGGGCATGGAGGCAAGTTTCTTTACTTCGCGCAGGATTGAGCCTTCGCTACGCGACGAGATGAATTTGCCTTGATGTGCCGATATGGTGCAGAAGCTGCAACCGCCAAAACATCCTCGGTGTATGTTAATCGAGTTCTTAATCATCTCCCATGCGGGAATGTCACCCTTGCCATTGTATTTGGGGTGCGGAGCACGCATGTATTGCAAATCGAAACTGCGGTCAATCTCCTCCTCGGTGAGGGTTGTATATGGCGGAGTCACAACCACATACCTATCGCCCGTGGCTTCGACAATCGTGCGATTCTGTTGGCGTAAGTTGGATTCGACTTCAATCCTCTTGAAGTTTTCGCCAAAGGCCTTGCCGCTCTTGCAGCACTCCTCAAAAGAGTGAAGATGCAGGGTGCTCTCCTCGGGTAGGCGCTCCACATACGCCCTGTCGGCTACGAATGCAACTTGGCGTAGTCGGCGCAGTAGCTTTGCGTTGAATCCATTGTGTAGTGCGCGGGCAACCTCGATAATGGATTTGTCACCCATGCCGTACATCAGCAGGTCGGCACCGCTATCAATCAGTACCGAGGGCTTGAGCGAGTTGCTCCAATAGTCGTAGTGAGTGAGTCGGCGCAGTGAAGCTTCGATTCCACCAATCACAACGGGGGTATTGGGATATAGTTGTTTGAGGATGCGCGAGTAGACCGTAACGGCGTAGTCGGGGCGGAAACCGGCCTTACCTCCGGGGGTGTAGGCATCGTCGCTACGCAGGCGGATGTTGGCTGTGTAGTGGTTTACCATCGAGTCCATGCTGCCTGCCGAAACGCCAAAGAAAAGGCGTGGTGCACCCAGCTTGCGGAAATCTCTCAAATCGTCCCTCCAGTTGGGCTGTGGAATTACGGCTACACGATAACCCTCGGCTTCGAGCGTGCGAGCAATGACGGCAATGCCGAACGAGGGGTGGTCGATATAGGCGTCACCCGAGATGAGGATTACATCAATGTAGTCCCATCCCAGAGCCAGAACCTCCTTTGCTGTTGTCGGTAGCCATCCCATAGTCGCTTACTCCTCCTCTTTGTGGTTTTTGATATGCTCTTCGGCTGCTTCGAGGGCTGCGTAGAACTCCTCTCCAAAAGCACGAACGATAGCTTCGCGCAACATTTTATATGCCGGAATGCCCATCTTTCGACCACACTCAAATGCGCTTGCACACACATTCCAGCGGTGGAAGTTGAGTCCATAGGTGCCGTTGCTGAATTTGGCAACGCGGATGGGGTAGAGGTGGCACGATATGGGCTTGCGCCAATCACATTCGCCTGCAAGATAGGCCTTCTCGATGGCGCATAGTGTTACGCCATTCTCGTTGTAGGAGTAGGCGCACTCGGCCTCGTTTACAAGCGGAGTGGTCAAATCGCCGTCGATATCCACAACAGCAAAACCGTTGCGGTCGATGGCTTCGCGGCCCTCCTCGGTCATGTACTTCTCGTAAATGGGGTAGAGCTCCTCCAGAATGTCCATCTCCTCGATGTCAAGCGGTGCTCCGGCGTTGCCCTCCACGCAGCAGATGCCCTTGCAGCGTGCAACGTCACACAAAAAGTCGGTTGTCAGAATGTCGGTGCTGACAATCTTATCGTCAATCTCTATCATGTGTTACTCTTGTTCTTCGTGTTTTGCCCACAGACCGTTCTTTCGGATGTACTCCTCGACGGCCGCGGGTACCATATCGGATATACTCTTGCCTGCCTTGAGCGCCTCGCGCACATCGGTCGATGAGTAGGCCAGCTCGGGTGCACCCTCCAGCATGTGAATTTCGGGGTAGGGTGTTGTGTTTACTCCATCTCGCGGATACATGTGGATGGTGTAGTTGTCGAGAATCGTGCGCCACTCCTTCCATCGAGGCAGTTGCTCGGCAAGGTCGCCACCCATCACAATCGAGAACTCCATATCTTCGCCACGCTCCTCCTCGAGGGCGCGCAGGGTGTCGATGGTGTACGACGGACGGGGCAGTACGAACTCTATGGCCGAGGGTACGATTCTTACGGGGTGTTTGGATGTGGCACATGCCGCCTCGACCATCTCGAATCGTGCGAGGTCGGGGGCGAGGTCTGCGCTCTGTTTAAGCGGATTTTGTGGCGAAACAATCATCACCAGCATATCACACACGCCACTCTCGACCACATGCTCGGCAATGGCGATGTGGCCGTTGTGAATCGGGTTGAACGACCCGAAGTAGAGTGCTACTCGTTGCTTTCCCACGGCAGACTACTTTACAAATTCACTTACGATGGTGGCTGCTGCGTCGATGGCCTCTTGCAGGTTGTCATTCACTACGATGTGGTCGAAGTGGGGAGCCTTCTCAATTTCGCTTGCAGCCTTTGCCACGCGTTTGGCAATCACCTCGGGAGTGTCGGTGCCACGGCCAACAAGCCTACGCTCCAACTCCTCGACCGAAGGGGGCATGACGAAAATCGAACAGGCTTTGTCGCCGAAAATCTCTTTCAGACGAATACCCCCCATTACATCCACGTCAAAGGCGATGACATTGCCCTTGTCCCAGATGCGCTCCATCTCACTACGCAGTGTGCCGTAATAGCTTCCGCCGTAGACCTCCTCCCACTCAACGAACTTATCTTGGCTGATGGCGGTGCGGAACTCCTCGGTCGATAGGAAATAATACTCCTTGCCGTTTTGCTCGGTGCCACGCGGAGCGCGTGAGGTGGCCGAAATCGAAAACTCCAACTGTGGAAACTGTTTGAGCAGAGCGCCAACGATGGTGCTCTTGCCGGCGCCACTCGGGGCCGAGAAAATAATGAGTTTGCCCATAGCGGTTACAGTATATTAAGTACCTGTTCTTTGATTTTTTCGAGCTCGTCTTTCATCTTCACCACAAGGATTTGGATGTCGGCGTTGTTGGCCTTCGAGCCCATGGTGTTAATCTCGCGTCCCATCTCTTGTGCAATGAACCCGAGTTTGCGGCCCACTTGCTCCTCCTCGCCCGCGGTGTTGCGGAAGTATTGGCAGTGGTTCGAAAGGCGCACCTTCTCCTCGGTGATGTCGAGCTTCTCGAGGTAGTAGATGAGCTCTTGCTCCAGACGGTTGGTGTCGGGATCTACGGCGAGTTTTGCGAGATTGTCGTTGATGCGGGTGCGAATGGTCTCGATGCGGGCTGCCTCGAAGGGCACCACGCTCTCTTTGTAACCCTCAATCATATCGACACGCGCCAGCAGGTCTGCGATAAGGGCTGCACCCTCTTGCATGCGGAACTTGTCGAACTCACCCAGAGCCTCTTTGACACACTCGATGATGGCGGTTTGCTCCTCGTCGGAGATTGTCGCAGCCTCTTGGCTGACAACATCGGGCATGCGCATAACTACCTCGGTGATGTTGGGACACGAGGTGATGCCTGCCGCAGCCTGTGCTTCGATGATTTGTTGGTAGTAGGCCGCAAAGAGCTCTTTGTTGATGGTTGCGCTACTCTCTACGGCGGTAGTCTCTACCGAGATGGCTATTTCGGCCTTGCCGCGAACGATAGCTTTGGCGGCGAGGGTTCGTATATCGTATTCGAGCGAGCGATACTTGCCCGGCATTTTAAGCGAGAGGTCGAGCTGCTTGCTGTTGAGCGAGCGAACCTCGGCTGTTATTTTCTTGTTGGATAGAGTGGTTACGGCTTTGCCGAAACCCGTCATTGATTTAATCATTGCAGGGAGTTTGGTAATATTTATGCAAAGATATGATTTTTGTGCGAGATTTCACACATCTTGCACCCCTTTTGTACGTAGTGGCGCGTGTGTTGTACAAATTTGTGCGTGTTGCGCAAAAAAAATGGGGCGAGGAGTATGTTTTTCGAACGAAAAATTGTATATTTGTGAGTGGCTAATCTGTGCGTGACACTTGAGTAGTCGCAGCGCGGAGAGTACGATGTAGCATGAAATAATCACTAACACACTATACCTTATGAAAAAACACAATTTCAATGCAGGACCCTCGATTCTTCCCGACGTGGTTCTGGATGCTGCCGCTAAAGCAATCATCGATTTCAATGGCACAGGTCTTTCGCTTTTGAGTATTTCGCACCGTACGCCCGATTTTGAGGCTGTGTTGGCGAGTGCAGATGCGCTCTTCCGCGAGCTGCTGAACATCCCCGACAACTACAAAATCTTCTTTGTAGG
Source organism: Rikenellaceae bacterium (assembly GCA_045632975.1). Lineage (GTDB taxonomy): Bacteria > Bacteroidota > Bacteroidia > Bacteroidales > Rikenellaceae > UBA940. Next base: position 20,239 of record JAZQXR010000044.1, on the reverse strand, counting down.
TGGTGGCGCAAGTACCCAATTCTTCCACATGCCTGCCAACTTCCTCGGCAAGAAAGCCGGTTATGTAAATACGGGCGTTTGGACAAAGAAAGCCATCAAAGAGGCTAAATTCTTTGGAGAGGTTGAGGTTGTAGCTTCGTCCGAGGATAAGAACTTCTCGTATATCCCAAAAGGGTATGACATCCCCACCGATTTGGACTACCTCTACATCTGCACCAACAATACAATCTATGGTACAGAGTACAAAACCGACATCGACTCGCCCGTGCCTCTGATTGCCGATATGAGTAGCGATATTATGAGTCGCCCGATTGATGTGAGCAAGTATGCCGTAATCTATGGTGGCGCTCAAAAGAACCTTGCACCTGCCGGTGTGAGCTTTGTGATTGTGCGCGATGATATGCTCGAGAAGGTGGCTCGTGAGCTTCCGACAATGGTTAATGTAAATACACACGTCAATAATAACTCGATGTTCAACACCCCGCCCGTGTTCCCGATTTTTGTGATGAACGAGACACTGAAATGGCTGAAGAGCATCGGTGGTATCCCCGAGATCTATCGCCGCAATGTCGAGAAAGCGGGTCTGCTGTACGACGCTATCGACCGCAGTAAGATTTTCCGTGGCACCGTAGCCAAAGAGGATCGCTCGCTGATGAATATCTGCTTCGTTATGGAGGAGGGTTACGAGGATTTGGCTCCTCAATTTATGGAGTTTGCTAAATCCAAAGGCATGGTGGGTATCAAGGGTCACCGTCTGGTTGGCGGATTCCGCGCATCGTGCTACAATGCACTGCCTATCGAGAGCGTTCAAGCTCTGGTGGCTTGCATGGAGGAGTTCGAGGCTGCTAACGTAAAATAGCGAACCGTTATGAAAGTTCTTGTTGCAACCGAGAAGCCCTTTGCCCGCAAGGCGGTCGAGGGTATCAGCGCCATCATTACCGAGGCAGGTTATGAGGTGGTGCTGCTTGAGAAATATACCGACAAGGCTCAACTGCTTGAGGCAGTGGCCGATGTTGATGGACTGATTATCCGTAGCGATAAGGTTACGTCCGAGGTTGTGGATGCTGCCAAGAATCTCAAAATTGTGGTTCGTGCTGGTGCAGGCTACGACAATGTGGATTTGGCTGCATGCTCGGCTCGCGGTATCGTGGTTATGAACACTCCGGGACAGAACTCCAATGCTGTGGCAGAGCTGGCTATCGGCATGATGATTTTCATGGCACGCAACCAATTTACTCCAGGAACGGGTACCGAGCTTAAAGGCAAACGCCTCGGAATCCACGCTTACGGCAACGTAGGTCGTCTGGTGGGTCATTGTGGTAAGGCTCTGGGTATGGAGGTGTCGGCTTTTGACCCCTTCATTACCGATGCTGCTTACTTCGAGGCCGAGGGTGTGCGCAAGGTTGATAGTGTCGAGGAGTTGTATTCGACTGCTGACTATGTATCGATTCACATCCCCGCAACACCCCAAACCAAAGGCAGTATCGGTTATGCGTTGCTGTCGGGCATGCCCAAGGGTGCAACCATTATCAATACCGCTCGCAAGGAGGTTATTGACGAGGCCGGTTTGGCTCAAGTGCTTGCCGAGCGCGAGGATTTGAAATATGCGACCGATGTTGCGGCCGAGACTCAAGCAGAGCTGGCCGAGAAGTTTGGTAAACGTGTATTTGCAACCGCCAAGAAGATGGGTGCCGAGACAGCCGAGGCTAACATCAACGCAGGTCTTGCTGCTGCAACCCAAACCGTGGGCTATCTCAAAGATGGTATCACCAAGTTCCAAGTTAATAAGTAGAATATGGTAAAGATTAAGGCATTCAAAGGTATTCGTCCACCGAAGGAGTTCGCTTCGGAGGTGGCCTCGCGCCCATACGATGTGCTCAACTCTGTGGAGGCCAAGGCCGAAGCTACCGAGCGCTCGCTGTTGCACATCATCAAACCCGAAATCGACTTTGACCCCATTGCCGACGAGCACTCGCCCGAGGTCTATGCCAAGGCAGTTGAGAACTTTGCTGCATGGAGACAGAAAGGCTGGCTTGTTCAGGATGAGGCCGAGTGCTACTACATCTATGCTCAAACCATGGATGGTCGCACCCAATATGGTCTTGTGGCTTGCTGCCACTTCGAGGACTACCTGTCGGGCAAAATCAAAAAGCACGAGCTTACTCGCAAGGACAAAGAGGAGGATCGAATGATTCACGTTCGTAACCAGAAGGCCAATATCGAGCCCGTATTCTTTGCTTACCCTGCTCGTGAGGATATGGATGCACTTGTGGCCGAGGTGACTTCGTCGCAAGCCCCCGAGTACGACTTTGTTGCGGCCGATGGTTTTGGCCACACCTTCTGGAAGATTGACGACGCAGAGAAGATTGCCAAGATTACCGCAATCTTTGAGGCTATCCCCGCGCTCTATGTTGCCGATGGTCACCACCGTACTGCGGCTGCAGCGTTGGTTGGCGAGGAGTGCAAACGTAACAATCCGAATCACACCGGCGAGGAGGAGTATTGTTACTTCCTGTCAGTAATATTCCCCGATAATCAGCTCAAAATTATCGACTACAACCGCGTTGTCAAAGACCTTAACGGCCTTACCGAAGAGCAACTCATCGAGGCTCTCTCGGCCGACTTTACGGTTGAACTGAAGGGCGAAGCTATCTATACTCCCTCCGAATTGCACAACTTTGCAATGTATCTAGGGGGCAAATGGTATAGCCTTACTGCAAAGCCCGGAACCTACGACGATAGCGACCCTATCGGAGTGCTGGATGTGACCGTGCTGTCGAACCTTGTACTCGACAAGATTCTTGGAATCAAAGACCTGCGTACCGACAAACGTATCGACTTCGTAGGCGGTATCCGTGGTCTGGGCGAGCTGGAGCGTAGAGTGGATAGTGGTGAGATGGCTGTTGCCTTCGCGCTCTATCCCGTATCTATGAAACAGCTTATCGATATTGCCGATACGGGCAATATTATGCCACCCAAGACTACTTGGTTTGAGCCGAAATTGCGTTCGGGCGTGGTTATTCACAGCTTCGAGGAAGAGTAACGATAACTAAATTCCCCAAAAACGAGGGTGTTGCAACTAAAAGAGTTGGACACCCTCGTTGTTTTTTGTAACTTTGCAAGGTTCAAAAAAGAGTGCTATGAATCGAAAAAATATACTGACCCTTGTCGTAGTCGCGGTGGCAGTCCTGCTCGGCGTGTGGAACCATCTGCGTGTTCGCTATGTCGAAAGAGAGTATCCCAATGGAGTTGTCTATCGCGGTGAGTGGTGCCGAGGTTATAAGAATGGCCGTGGTGAGAAAATTTATCCCGATGGACGTAGATATGTAGGTGAGTTTGTGAATGATACTATTCATGGTCGTGGCCGCCTATATGGCTCGGACGGCTCTGTGTTTCGCGGTGTATGGGTCAAGGGTTTGCGCGAGGGTGCCGGTGTGCTCTGCATGGTCGATAGTAGCTCGATTTATGAGGGGGTGTGGCAGAGAGATACGCTCTTTAGTGGAGTGTGGATTACCGACAGCTCTCGTTATGAGGGTGCGCTGCAAGGAATGATACCTCACGGAACGGGCGTTATGACGCTTTCCGACGGTGATAGCTATGCAGGTCGATGGTGTCACGGTGTACGTCATGGAGTGGGAAGACTGACTAACTCCGAGAAAGGTCGCTTTGAGTTTGGCTACTGGGCGAATGACTCACTCTGCCGTCCCGAGGGTGCTCGTTATAAGTTTGGAGATAAGGTCTATGGTATAGATGTGTCGCACCACCAACGACAAATCAGTTGGGGTGACCTCGCTCTGTATTGCAACCATAAAGGCGAAATTTATCGTTCGCAGAACAATGAGGATACTACCTACCTACAGCCCGTATGGTTTGCGATGATTAAATCGACCGAGGGTGCAACCTACCAAGACCCTCGTTACAAACAGAATGTCGAAACGGCACGCAAGTTCGGTCTAATCAAGGGCTCGTACCACTATATGCGCCTTACCTCTACCATCCCCGACCAAGTGAACAACTATATCCGCAACACACAGTGGAACGAAGGTGACTTCCCGCCAATCCTCGATGTCGAGGTCGATTCGGCCGAGGTTGCAACCGTGGGTAAGGAGCGATTCAAGGATTTGGTGTTGCTGTGGCTGGAGTCCGTTGAGGCCTACTATGGCGTGCGCCCCATACTATATACATATGTTATGTATCAGCGAGAGTATCTCGACGATAAGCGCTTCAATAAGTATGATATATGGCTTGCACGATACAGTGATGAGCGCCCTCGTCGTCAGAAGTGGATGATTTGGCAATTTACTGACCGTGGACGAGCTTCGGGTATAGCTCCGCGCGTCGATTTGAATGTCTACGATGGTAATATCGACAAGATGCGAAAATACTTGTCTGATTTATAGTGAAACGATGCAAAAAGCACAGCTTTTTGCATCGTTTCTTATTATAGCAGGCTGATAAGCCTATCTACGGCGCTATCGGTTGTCGCCCAGCTTGTTACGAATCGAACATCGCTCTCTGTCTTGCCTCTTGCGCCCCACATCTCGAATCTTACGCCACTCTCCCAAAGGCGGTCAATTGCACTATTGGGCATGCGGAAGAACTGCTGATTGGTCGTGGAGTCTACAATCGTTTCATACCCCTTCTCGCGGAACGCCTCTTTGATTCGGCACGCTTGTGCCACGGCTTTTGCGCCAATCTCGAAGTACAATCCGTCGCGGAAGAGCTCTCCAAACTGAATACCAAGCAAGCGACCTTTGGCAAGCAGCGCACCATGTAGCTTAACAAGCGGGAAGAGGTTTTTGAGAAGCTTTGGATTGGTTACTACCACAGCCTCGCCAAACAGCGCACCCGCCTTTGTGCCACCAATGTAGAATACATCCGCAAGGCGTGCTATATCCTCGAGGGTGAGGTCTGACCCCTCGGCTGCAAGTCCGTAGGCCAATCGTGCACCATCAATGTAGAGCGGAATGTTCCACTTGTGACACACCTCGCTCAAGCCCTCCAACTCACCTTTAGTATATATAGTACCATACTCCGTGGGGTGCGAGATGTAGACCATGCCCGGTGCAACCATGTGCGGATAGGTCTCGTCGGCATAGAACTCCGTAATGTAGCTATCCACCACCTCGGCCGAGAGTTTGCCGTCGAGGTGAGGGAGTGCCAGCACCTTATGTCCCGAAGCCTCGATAGCGCCCGCTTCATGTACGTTGATATGACCGCTCTCGGCGGCAATCACGCCCTCGTGGCGAGCCAACAGACCATCAATCACCGTGGCGTTGGTCTGTGTTCCGCCCACAAGCAGTTGAACTCGTGCATCGGGGGCGTTACAAGCACGGCGAATCAGTTCGCACGCCTCTTCGGTGTAGTGGTCCGAGCCATAGCCCGGGGTTTGTTCGAGGTTTGTTGCAACGAGTTTTTCCAGCAGGCGCGGATGCGCCCCCTCCATATAGTCCGAATCAAATCGTATCATAAGCTCTATTTACAAGGTTCGAAAATTACTGCAAAACCACCACCTGCGGCACTTTGTTGGCTGAATTTCGAACGTGAAGTCACAGTGCGGGTTGTGATTGTGTAGGCTTGTGGATTGTCCAGAAAGTGTGCATCTTTGGCATCGGCGTAGATTGTGGCTTTGTACTTTACACCCGCATCAAGGAACGAAAGGGGTATCTCGGTCAGGTGTCCTTGCTCGTCAACACTGCTCGCCAAAAACCATCTTTCGCCACCCTTCTCTTTGCGCGCTACGGTAATATAGTCACCAGGCTCTGCCTCCAGATAGATGCTTTTTTGCCAATCAAGAGCCACCTGCTCAATGAATTGGAATGCATCGGGGAATCGCTCGTAGTTCTCAATAAGGTCGGCAGCCATCTGCAAAGGCGAAGACATGGTGACGTATAGAGCCAATTGACGTGCCAATGTGGAGTGTACGCGATTTTTGTTGTTGGGGTTGGCTTTGCTTATATCCATCTCGAAGATGCCCGGGGTGAAGTCCATAGGGCCACCCATCAAACGAGTGAACGGCAGTAGTGTTGTGTGGTCTGCGGGTGTGCCCCCGAAGGCCTCATACTCCATACCTCGAGCCGATTCATTACCAATAAGGTTGGGGTATGTACGACACAGACCTGTGGGGCGCACCGCTTCGTGGGCATTGACCATGATTTTGTATTTGGCGGCCTCGGTTACGCAGTACAGATAGTGGTTTACCATCCATTGTCCATAGTGGTGCTCACCAACGGGACGTATATTGCCGACATATCCACTTTTTACGGCCGGATAGCCATAGTGATTCATCAGCTCGTAGGCTTTGTGGAGGTGTCGCTCGTAGTTGCGAATAGAGGCGGAGGTTTCGTGGTGCATAATCATCTCTACGCCTTTGCTTTTGGCATAGCGGTTTACCTCGTCGATGTCGAAATCGGGGTAGGGCGTTTGGAAGTCATAGACATACTCCTTCTCCTTGCCGAACCAATCTTCCCAACCTACGTTCCAACCCTCGACAAGCACTGCATCGATGTTGTGCTCGGCTGCAAAGTCGATATAATCCTTGACGTGCTCGGTGGTCGCTCCGTGGCGGCCGTGAGGCTTGAGTGCGGTGTAGTCGGTCTTGTCAATGTGGACGTTGTTGAGCTCCGAGGTGTACGACCATGCCGATTTGCCGGTAATCATCTCCCACCATACACCTATATATTTAATAGGACGAATCCAACTCACATCGTCGTAGGCGCACGGCTCATTCAGATTGAGCGTAAGGTTTGACGCCAGCGCATCGCAAGCATTATCGGTAACCATGACGCTTCTCCACGGGGTGTTGCAGGGTGTCTGCATGTGACATTTTTCGCCACGGGCATTGCTTGTCAGGTAGGATGTCAGTACAAAATTGCTATCATCAACGTCGAGGTGCATGCAGGCGTAGTCTACGAGTGCGGCCTCGTGGATGTTCAGATATAGACCCTCGTCGGTGATTAGTTGCAGGGCGGTCATCACTCCCGTGGGTGAGAATAGGTAGTTGTACCTCGGGTTGAAACTCATTTTGCCGATTGTCGAGCGAATTTCCGAAAGGCGAGTCTTGTTGATGATATACTCTTGGGTGTATGAGTCGCCCGGAACCCAACATGCTGTATGGTCGCCTGTGAGTGCAAATTGGCTCTTCTCGTCGGTTATTATGAAGTAGTTCAGGTTTCGTTGGTAGGGGAATTCGTAACGGAAACCGAGGCCATCGTCATACAGCCTGAAACGGACAGTCATATATCGCTTTGTGGATGGTTGGTGTAGTTTGACAGCCATCTCGTTATAGTGGTTTCGTATGAAGGCCTGTTCGCCCCAAACCGGATTCCAAGTCTCGTCAAAGGTGGCGTATGTCACGCTGTCAATCTCGAAACCGCCGTTTAGGTGTTTGCCCCCTTTTATCTCGATGCCGAGTGTACTCGGACGCAGAACGGCTTGTTCTCCACGATGAAGCTCGTAGGTTGGTGTGCCACTACTATTTAATGAGAATTTGAGTTGTAAGGTTCCGTTTGGCGAACTGAATTGCTGTGCCGAGAGGGTAAGGCTCATACCCAATATGGCTATAAATAACCAGAACTTTTTCATAAGGCAGAGTTGTTAAGGTCTAAAAAGAAACGGTTCTCCCGATGCAGGAGAACCGTTTGGTGATAATTTTTATTTGGCCGATTAGTTTTGTTTGTACTCCTGCCAGCTCTTGATTTGGATGTTGCCATCCTTGAGCTCGCAGCAAGCGTGGATAAACGCACTCGCCAAACGCGCATTGGTAATCAGAGGAATGTTGTGGTCGATGGCTGCGCGACGAATCTTGTAGCCATTGGTGAGCTCACGACGTGTGTGGTTCTTGGGAATGTTGACTACCAAATCGAACTCGTGTTTCGAGATCATATCGGTAATGTTGTACTCCGAACCCTCGTCGGGCCAACCCACGGTGGTAGCCTCAATGCCGTGCTCCTCGAGGAACTTCTTGGTACCCTCGGTAGCAAAGATGTTGTAGCCATGCTCTTGAAGCACTTTGCAGGGCTCCAACAGGTCTACTTTCGATTTGGCATCACCCGACGAAACCATGATGTTCTTCTTGGGAATGTCGTAGCCTACCGAAATCATCGATGCGAGCAGAGCCTCGTTGAAGTCGTCACCCAAGCAACCTACCTCACCGGTCGACGACATATCTACGCTCAAAACGGGATCTGCGTTGTGCAGACGAGCGAACGAGAATTGCGACGACTTGATACCGATCCAATCAATGTCGAATACGCCGCCCTCGGGTTTGGTGTAGGGTGCGTCGAGCATGATGCGGGTTGCGGTCTCGATGAAGTTGCGTTTGAGAACCTTCGAAACGAAGGGGAACGAACGCGAAGCACGCAGGTTACACTCGATAACCTTCACCTCGTTGTTCTTGGCGAGGTATTGGATATTGAAAGGACCGCTGATATTGAGCTCTTTGGCAATCTTGCGGCTAATCTTCTTGATACGACGAGCGGTCTCGAAGTAGATTTTTTGCGGGGGGAATACGAGGGTCGCGTCGCCCGAGTGAACGCCCGCAAACTCGATGTGCTCCGAGATAGCATACTCAACAACCTCACCATCTTTGGCAACAGCGTCGAACTCAATCTCTTTGGCGTTTTGCAGGAATTGCGAAACCACAACGGGGTACTCCTTCGATACGTTTGCCGCCATCTTCAGGAAGGTCTCGAGTTGCTCTTGGTTGTAGCATACGTTCATGGCAGCACCACTCAATACATACGAGGGACGAACCAGAACGGGGTAGCCTACCTTATCAACGAACTCGTAAATATCTTTCATATCGGTAAGCTCTTTCCAAGCGGGTTGGTCGATGCCGAGTTGGTCGAGCATGCTCGAGAACTTGTGGCGGTTCTCTGCGCGGTCAATCGACAGAGGCGATGTACCCAGAATAGGAATATCTTGGTGGTAGAGCTTCATTGCGAGGTTGTTGGGAATCTGTCCACCCACCGATACGATGACGCCTTTGGGGGTCTCCAAATCCATTACATCCATCACGCGCTCGAACGACAACTCATCGAAGTAGAGGCGGTCACACATGTCGTAGTCGGTCGATACGGTCTCGGGATTGTAGTTGACCATGATCGACTTGTAGCCTAATTTGCGAGCGGTTTGGATAGCATTAACCGAACACCAGTCGAACTCAACCGACGAGCCGATACGGTATGCACCCGAACCAAGAACTACAACCGATTTCTCGTTCTTGAAGAAGGGAATGTCGTGCTCCGAACCGTCGTAGGTCATATAGAGGTAGTTGGTGAGCTCGGGGTGCTCCGAAGCTACGGTGTTGATGCGTTTAACCGAGGGGAGAATGCCGAGTTTCTTACGATGAGTACGAACTTTGAGAGCCTCTTTGTGCATGTTCTCGGTAGACTCGCCAACGAAGCGTGCGATTTGGAAGTCCGAGAAGCCCAGGCGTTTAGCCTCTGCGAGAACCTCTGCGGGCAGCTCCTCAACGGTGTTGTAGCCTTGCAGAACAAGCGAGTAGTCGTGGATATTTTTGAGGCGCTCGAGGAACCAGGGCGAAATCTTGGTCAGCTCGAACAGACGCTCGATGGTGTAGCCTTGTTTGAATGCCTCGGCGATAGCGAATACACGCATATCGGTCGGGTTGGCCAGCTCGTTGTCGAGGTCCTCAAACTCAACATCCTCGTTGCCAACAAAACCGTGCATACCTTGGCCAATCATACGAAGACCCTTTTGGATAATCTCCTCGAACGATTTACCGATAGACATAATCTCACCTACCGATTTCATGCTCGAACCGATTTGGCGCGATACACCGGCAAACTTGGTGAGGTCCCAGCGGGGAATCTTACAAATCAGGTAGTCCAAATCGGGAGCTTTGTATGCCGAGTTGGTAGTGCCCATCTCGCCGATTTGGTCGAGGGTGTAGCCGAGGGCAAGTTTAGCTGCTACGAAAGCGAGGGGATAACCGGTTGCTTTCGATGCGAGAGCCGACGAACGGCTCAAACGTGCATTCACCTCGATTACACGGTAGTCGTCGGTCTCCGAGTTGAATGCGTATTGAACGTTACACTCGCCGACGATGCCGACGTGGCGGATAATCTTACACGAAAGCTCTTGGAGCATTTTGAGCTCACCCTCGTCGAGCGAGCAGGTGGGAGCTACAACGATACTCTCGCCAGTGTGGATGCCGAGGGGGTCGAAGTTCTCCATGCTTGCCACGGTGAAGCAGTGGTCGTTGCGGTCGCGGATAACCTCGAACTCAATCTCTTTCCAACCCTTGAGCGACTCCTCAACCAGAATCTGTTTGGAGAATGCAAACGAGCTCTCGCACATGGTTTTGAACTCCTCCATGTCGCGGCAGATACCACTACCAAGACCACCCAGCGCGTATGCCGAGCGAACCATGATAGGGAATCCAATCTTGTTTGCAGCCGCAATAGCGTCCTCCATCGACTCTACCGCTTGGCTAACGGGAGTCTTAACATCAATCTCGTCGAGCTTTTTGACAAACAGGTCGCGGTCCTCGGTAGCCATGATGGCCTCAACCGAAGTACCAAGCACCTCGACACCGTACTTTTGGAGTACGCCGCTTTGGTAGAGCTCTGTTCCGCAGTTGAGTGCGGTTTGGCCTCCGAATGCGAGCAGGATACCGTCGGGTTGCTCCTTTTTGATAATCTCCTCAACGAAGTGGGGAGTTACGGGCAGGAAGTAAACGCTGTCTGCAATACCCTCCGAGGTTTGGATGGTGGCAATGTTGGGGTTGATAAGAACTGTGCTGATACCCTCCTCACGCAGGGCTTTGAGTGCTTGCGAACCCGAGTAGTCAAACTCACCGGCTTGTCCGATTTTAAGCGCTCCAGATCCGAGCACAACAACTTTCTTCTTCGTGTTAGTTAAATTTGCCATATATTATTAAGGTTTTTCGTTGCTTTATTCGAGCAGTTGGCCTCGGTCGTCACATGGCGTCAAGGCCCTGATTTCGGAGGTGAATGCAGTGTATCTCCGCACTACACGTCTAAAATCGTACAAAGATAATATATTTCGGCTGATTTTCCCTGCATCCGTGTCGCTTTTTTGAGATTTTTTTTGTCAGCGGCTATTTTTGCTCTTTGGGGTGGATTAAAAGTGTGTCCAGCTCGAGTTTCGGGACGTAATGAATGCCCCCTTCACGGTAGTAGTCGCGCGACTCCTCTTCGGTTATGCTTTTCAGCTCGATACGGTCTGCTCCACGCCCGATGGCGAGAATCATCAGCGGTTCCAGCTCGAGCGAGAGCGCCTCTTTGATGGCAGTGCGGTCGAAAGCGGCGATGCAGATGCCGCCAAGTCCCATCTCGACAGCCCGTAACAGCATGCTCTGCGCCGAGATACCCAAGTCGATAGCTACGTAGCGGTCCTCGGGTACGGTCGAGCAGATTATGATGTATGCGTTAGGACGGCTCTCCTCTGTGGGGAGGTGCAGGTCGGGTAGGGCGGCGCCGAGTCGGATGTGTGGAGTGACAAGGTCTGCTTCATCCGAGAGTACGGCGCGGAAACGGAGAGGCTGGCGGTTGCGAGCCGATGGGGTCAGTCGGTTTACCTCTACAATGCTACGCAGCTGGTCTTCGCGCACAACGAATGAGCGGTCGAAGGCTCGGTGGCTGCGATTTTTGAGTAGAAGCGAAGAGAGGCTTGTGCCGCGTTTCTGTTTTGCGGGAGAGGCTGCTTTGCGAGCCATGTACTCCTCCATCTTTTTGCCGATATAGTCGTCTGCCATTTGTTCTTGCTTTTTTGGTACATCAAAGATAGTTAAAAAATGGTAAAAAGAGAAAAAAGTTTTAACTTTGTACTCAAGGCGTCGCCGATGGTGGCCCGCCAACTTAAGACTACCCCTTTTCTGTATGAAACGAATTCTTCTACTTGTGTCTATGATGGTGTGTGCCGTCGTGGCCTCGGCGCAGCGCACAGCCCCGATTGACGGTGTGACTCAAACTGCCGAAAAGCGTGCCGCCGCTCTCTTTGCTAAAGGTAAAACTCCGCCCTTCTCTTTTGAGCTGGGAGGTGTCCACTCTTCGGAGTTTATCCGCTCGTGGCGTCGTAGCTTTGTTGCGGTCGAATCGGATAGTCCTAATGTGCTTCGATATAACGTAACGTACACCTCGCCCGATGGTGCTATTTCGGCCATTTGTGATGTGCTTTCGTATGTCGATTTTGAGGCTGTTGAGTGGACTTTGCATCTGCGTAATAATTCGGAACAAAAGCCCTCGGCGCAGTTTACGAATGTGCTTGCTGTGGACCTCTCGTTGAGTGATAAAAGTGCTTCAAGTTATACTTTATATACACTCAAAGGTAGTCATGCCCAAAGTAGTGATTTCCAGCTTCGCACAATCCCTATCGAAAGTGATTCTTTATATCATCATGAGCCCTATCTCGGGCGTCCATCATCCAAGACTGCATTCCCATTTTATAACATCTCGACGGGTCGTCGTGGCGTGATGTTTTCGCTCGGTTGGACGGGTAGTTGGTTCGCGGATTTTGAGACTCCTACGCAGGGCGTTTTGAGTGTTGATGCGGGTATGCCGGGAGTGGACCTCTATCTCAAACCCGGTGAGCAGATTCGCACTCCCAAAATCTCTCTTCTGTGGTGGCGCGGCGAGAATCGTATGGATGGAAATAACCTCTTCCGCAGGTTTGTTTTGGCCCATCACTCGCCCCGAAATAGCAAGGGTGAGATGATTACCCCTCCGCTGTGTAGTGGCTTTGATTATGATGATCCCGATCCGTGTAATGAGTATAGCTGTTTTACGGAACTTCTGGCGCGTGCGGTGGTTGAACGTCAAGCGCAGTTTAAGATTATTCCCGAGGTGTTCTGGCTGGACGCCGCGTGGTATGAGGGTGCTGGTACGTTCTATGGCGGCCGTAGCTGGTATCGCTCGGTGGGTACGTGGGAGGCCGATAAAGCACGTTTCCCGAATGGTCTTCGTGCAGTTGCAGACGATGTGCATAAGAATGGAGCGAAGTTTATGGTTTGGTTCGAGCCGGAGCGCGTGTATGAGGGCTCGAAACTGTATAATGAGCACTCCGAGTGGCTGTTGAGATATAACGATTCGCCTCACTGCCTGCTCAATCTCGGAGATAAACGCGCGTGTGCATGGCTCATAAATTATATGTGCAACTTCTTTGAGCAGAATGGCGTAGATTGCTATCGTCAGGACTTTAATATCGGCCCGTCGCCTTATTGGGCGGCTGCTGATGAGCCTAATCGTAAGGGTATGACCGAGATTCGTTATGTCGAGGGTCTGTATAGCTATCTGGATGCTCTGCGAGAGCGATTCCCCGACTTGCTGATTGATAACTGTGCGAGTGGCGGTCGTCGCTTTGATATAGAGATGATTGACCGCTCGATGCCCTTGTGGCGCACCGATTGTCACTATGGCGAGCCTAATTGTCAGCAGTGTCATATGTATGGCTTGAGCCAGTTCCTCCCTCTGTCGGGTACGGGCGTGTTCCATGCCGATACCTATTGTACTCGCTCGGGTTTGAGCAGCGCCTATGCGTGGTTTGGCGAGGTGTTCGGTCGAGGAAGTAACCTTACAACTATCCAACGAGCCATGGCCGAGTATCGAGCACTGCGAGGATACTATCTTGGCGACTTCTATCCGCTCACGGGCGATGGCGACCTGACTGGTGAGGATACTTGGATTGCGTACCAATGTAACGAAGTTGAGAGTGGGGCAGGTATGGTTGTGGCTTTCCGCCGACCCAAGAACGAGCAACCTGCTATTGTGGTAAAACTCCGTGGACTCGACCCTGCGGCGACCTATGAACTGCGTAATTTCGACAGCAAAGAGGTGCTTGAGGCTACGGGCGCGTCGCTTATGTCGGGCTACGAACTCTATCTCGAAAAGCCTCGCTCGTCGATGATAGTGGAGTATCGTAAAAAGTAGTTAAACCAAAGATTCAGCCGATGGCTTAATATTTTGAGCAACAAATAATAAAACGAATTATATAAACAACTAATTTACCTAAACTAAAAGATGAAAAGAATATATTCTGTCCTCTTCGCTATGGTGTCGTGCATGGCGCTTGTGTCGTGCGTGAATGGTGATGTTTTGCCCGTTCCAATGAGCGATAAGACACCCACCATGGTACCCTTTCAGCAGGTGACTTTGGAGGACGAATTTTGGCGTCCGCGCCTTGTTACGCAGAAGCGTACACTCGTTCCCTTTGCCCTCGAAAAGACCGAACCCGCAGTCGAGAACCTCCGTCGCACGGGTGAGTATCTCGCGGGTGGTGAGTGCAAGGAGTTGCTTCATTGGCCATTCTATGTTGCCTCGGATTTGTTCAAGGTGATGGAGGGTGCTGCCTATCTGCTTACGCTCGAATCTGACCCCGAACTTGAGGCCCGGATGGATGCTATTATAGATGTGATTGCCTCGGCTCAAAAGCCCGACGGCTACCTCTACGAACACCACACCGTACCCGAGAAGTGCCGCTATCAGAACAACTATTGGGGCTCGGGCCGTACGCCTTATAGCAATGTACTGTTCAGTCACGAGCTCTACAACATGGGCCATATGTACGAGGCTGCCATTGCCTACTACCGCGCAACGGGCAAACGCAAATGGCTCGATGTGGCGGAGAAGAGCGCACGCCATATCAACAGAGTGTTCTTCGAGGGCGACCCTGCGTACAATGGTGGTGTGCCCGTAAATCAGGCCCCGGGTCACCAAGAGATAGAGATGGCGCTTGTTAAGCTGTTTCAAGTTACGGGCGATTCTCTCTACCTAAATATGGCTGCCAAATTTATTGATATTCGCGGTGTTACCTACTCGCCACACGATGTGAAGATAACCACTCCGTCGTATGCTCAACAACACCTGCCCGTACGCGAGCAGCGTGAGGCCGTGGGTCATGCCGTACGAGCAACCTATCTCTACTCGGGTATGGCCGATGTGGTAGCTATGTTGGGCGATACGACGCTTGTGCCCGCTTTGGAGGCTGTGTGGCATGATATTGTGGATCGCAAGATGCATATTACCGGCGGTCTGGGTGCAGTGTCCGGTATCGAGGGTTTTGGCCCCGACTATGTGCTGCCCAATAAGGAGACCTACAATGAAACCTGCTCGGCGGTTGGTAATGTGATGTTCAACTATCGTATGTTCCTCATGTCGCGCGATGCGAAGTATGTGGATGTGGCCGAGGTTGCGCTCTACAACAATGTGCTCGCAGGAACAAACCTCGAGGGAAACCGATTCTTCTATGTCAATCCACTTGAGTCGGATGGTCGCAAAACCTTCAACCATGGCCATGCAGGTCGTGCTCCGTGGTTTGCTACGGCTTGTTGCCCTTCGAACCTTGCCCGCCTGATTCCGCAAGTTCCCGGTATGATTTATTCGCACACCGACGACGAGATTCTGTGTGGCTTCTATGCAGGCTGCTCGACTGTAATCTCACTTGAATCGGGCAAAGTCGCACTGAAACAGAGTACTCGCTATCCGTTCGATGGTAATGTCACTATCGAGATTACACCCGAGAGCGAGGGTTCGGAGTTTACCCTTTGGCTACGCGTTCCGACTTGGTGTGCCGGCGACCGCTTTGTTGCGGGCGAGCTGTATAGCTATGTCGATGGCGTGCGCTCCGATGCAACCATTCGTGTGAATGGCAAGCTCGTGCGTGCGAATGCTGTGAATGGAATGATTCCCGTTCGCCGTGAGTGGAGCGCTGGCGATGTTGTGAGCCTTGAGCTGGATATGCCCATTCGCTATTCGGTTGCCGACGAGCGTGTCGAGGCCGATAGCAATCGCGTTTGCCTTACCCGAGGCCCTCTGGTGCTGTGCGCCGAGGCTGCGGACAACGAGCATAATGTGTCGTCCTACTTTGTAGAGCGTCTTGGCGTGCAGGGCGAGCTGACAACCTACACCGAAGGCGTGCTGAATGGAATTCCTTGTGTGACTCTGCCTGCGGCGGCACTGAATGCCGAGGGCGAGAGTGTCGCGTCCGACCTTACGCTGCTCCCTTACTATGCGTGGAACAACCGTGGTAATGTTCCGATGAATGTGTGGTTTGCACGTGATGTGGCGACCGTAATCAATAGCCTTCCGCGTATGGCAAACAACGTCTCGGGCGTGTTTGCAACCCATACCTATGGCAACGACGATGTCTTTGCTATTGTCGATGGTGTCCGCCCCGCTCACTCGTTCGACAAGAGTATTCCCCGCTGGACAAGCTGGCCCAAGACGGGCAAAACCCAACAAGTTGAGATTCGACTCAAAAAGCGTCAAGCTGTAGAGAGCGTCCAAGTCTATTGGTACGACGATAATGGTGGTGTGCAGCTGCCCGTGTCGTGGACGATGGAGTATGAGGATGGTGGCGAGTGGCACCCCTTTGTGCCCTATGTTACCGACCGCTTTGGTGTTGAATCCGACCAATTCAATATGGTTCACCCCGAGATGCCTATCGAAGCCGAGGCTCTTCGCCTGACTATCGTTCCGAAAGCCGATGCCACCGTCGGCATCCTCGAGGCAGTGATAGAGTAGAGAGTATGTGAACCTCCGATATGCACCAAGAGCAGCCGCGCGGCTGCTCTTTTTTGGTACTATAGTTTGCGGGGTAGCTCAATGAGTTATATACGGTCCTATATCATAATTAGAAATGTATTAATATTTTGTGCAATGTCCCTGTGGGTGTTGTTCGTTTGCAAAACATTTTATACATTTGTGATGTCGGGCAGATAGTCCGACGATTACATACTGAAAGTGTTTTCGCACTTCCTTGTTGAAAATGTGGAAGTTTTCTGAAGTAAGGGATGGACGAATAGCACTCATTTCTTGTGTAGCTATGTGGCTATGCACTATTTGTGCATATACCTCATACTATCCAAGTGTGGGGCATTGTATCGTTTATTTTACTTCGGGTATTCCACAACCTTCAACAGATAAACGAAAATCGACTCCACACTTTCTTTTTAAGTTATTAGCCAGATAGGAGTCTAAGGCAATTAATCATTCATTGAACTATGAAGAGAATACTAACCTTCATTTTGTTTTTATGTGTTGGTGTCTGTGGTGCCAATGCTCAATTATTCAAAAAAACACTTAAAATCACCACAAGTCCCACTGAGGCTAAAATTTACATTGATGGCAGCTATGTTGCAGATGGCTTTGTAGAACATCAATACTCTACCAAGGAGGGTTTTGTTGCGATTAAAGTGGAATATTCTGGATATATCACAATGGAAACACGAATTCCAACTACCGCAGGCATTAAAGCGCGTCATTTTGCACTCCGTCCCGATTTGGCGTATGAGTATTCTACGCCTTCTGGTAATGCGAATAAGTTCTTTTCGGTAAAGGTTGATGAAAAACTATATAGCAAAACCGCAGAGGGTAAGTTTGATACCGAACTCGCTTGGAAAATGATTCATCAAGTGCTGCTAAACTATTTTGATGAGATACAAACATCGGATATGCTTTCTGGTTTTGTTCAAACACCATGGGTTTACAAAACTTTTCCTGCCTCCGAAAATCAAGTTCGTACACGCGTGACCGTCAAGGAGAGCAATCTCGGAGGAGCGCCAACCTTTCAAATACAAATATCGTCAGAGATAGGTCCGCTTGGAACTACCAAAACGGAACGCTTCAAAGAGTATGACCGCATCTTGAAAGATTATGAGACTCTAATTAGCGAATTCCAAAGCCGTTTGGGTAAATAATATCTAATCAATTAACAAATGATATCTAATCAATTAACTTTTAACTTTACAGAGCTATGAAAAAAAACATTATTCTTGTGATTTTGGTATTTAGTACATTTACAAATTTTGCTAATGCACAAGTTAAAGATTCTTTCGATGGTAATACAGGTTGGACAGAATATGCCGACAAGGAGGCCCGCGCGGTAATCGAAAATGGTGTGTTAAACCTAATCGGTAAATTTAATGGCGACAACAGAAAAGGCAAACTGAGTTTTGTTGAATCTACCAACTATGCACCAATAGATGTGACTGACGATTTTGAAATCAAATGTGAGGCTGTCATCAAAAAAATCAGTGAAGATGGAGCTTTCGGTATGATGGTGGATTACTTTGATTCTGGAAATTGTATTAAATTTGAAATTTACCGTTATGAGAAATTTGTTTATGCCGTAATGTTGCGCTATAAGGATGGCGAGTTATGTGGCCATAAAATAACGAATATTAAAGTTACAAGTAAGAGAGATGCTGTATTGCCCTTGGCTGTGAAATATATCAATGAGAGGATACAATTCATAGTAAATGGTGTGACGGCTTTGGAGCTGCGACATATCCCAATTACATCAACAGGCATTGGCTTCTACATTGAAGGACAACAGAATGTCACAATAGATAACTTGGAGTATATTCAATAAATCTAATTTTTTTGTCGCAGTGTATAAAGCGGCAGATGGTTGGAACGACTATGCGATAATGTCGTCTTACAACTTCAAACAACGAAGGCGTATAAACATACTCATACGCCTTCGTTATTTATTGTAGTGATTAAAACTCCACTTCGAGAATGACGGGGTAGTGGCCCGAAATAAATGGGCACCATAATCGCCATCTAATACTCGGAACGCTTTGGTGTTGAACCCGACCAATTCAATATGGTTCATCCCGAGATGCCCATCGAGGCCGAGGCTCTTCGCCTGACTATCGTTCCGAAAGCCGATGCCACCGTCGGCATCCTCGAGGCAGTGATAGAGTAGAGAGTATGTGAGCTTCCGATATGCACCAAGAGCAGCCGCGCGGCTGCTCTTTTTTTCGTATCATAGTGTGTCAGATTATCGAACGAACATTCTATGAGGTGTATATGATGTCGTGGAGTTCTGTAATTGGTTAAAAGAGAATAAAATTCTATATTATATGAACAATTATAATTATATATTCTTAACTTTGTACCGATAAATCGGGATTTATCTATGAATTGTAGAATAGTAGTATTGATTTTTGTACTATCCGCTCTTTGGGGATGTGATAAATTTGCCGGAGATTCTTTTACAAAGACCTTCAACATTGAAAATACATATAGCGAACTTTATGTCTCCAATGCCATCAATGTCGTTATAAGCGATACGGCTGAAGAAGTTAAAGTGACAGCTGGTGAGAATCTCATGCCGAATGTGATAATTGAAGAAAAAGACGATATCCTTGATATACGACTCGAGGATGGCATATACTTCTTTAATTCAGTTGTCAATATCGAGTTGCCAGTCAATCCCAACCTGACTAAATTAACCTTATCTAATGCTTCTGATATTAAGGGAGTGGTCGATGCAGAAGAACTTACCATAAATCTGAAAGACGCCTCTGATGCAAAACTCAAGGGATACGTCAAAAAGTTGACACTCAATCTAAAAGACGCTAGCGGTATCAAGAAGAATATAATCAATAGTCGTTATGGACTTTCGTGCGATGAATGTGCAGTTTCTATGCAAGATGCGAGTGATGCGTATATACATTGTGATGGCACCATTAGAATAGTTAAACTCTCGGGCGCCAGCGACCTACACTATACCGGAAATGCTGAGATAATATTAACCGGAGGTACATCCTCTAGTTCAGATATCAAGCACGACGTCTTGTAACTTAAATTCCAATTTATCTATGATCATAATGAAGTAAATTCAAATGTAATGATATCATAGAATTTCATACAATATTTCAAATAGGTTGGCCTTAACTTGCTGTATGTTAGGTAGTTTGTGGCGTGGGGTAGAACTGGAAGTGAGTGAAAAAATCCAAAATTTACTCTTCCCGAGCGGAATTTTGTGGGATAAAGAAAAAGGCAATTATCGAACCTTAGATGAAAACAAAGCCCTGCTTATAATGGGTGGATTGTCAAGGAGAAGTACAATGAGTTGCGAATGATTATCAAGAGTAATTATCCATTGGAACAGTGGTATAGGTTTGGACTTATGGACAAGCGTTGAGTTTGTTTTATTCTATCAACATAAATCCCTCGTCAGATTTGGCGAGGGATTATTTGTCGTAGTCATCTGTTATGATTTGGGTAAGGTCTTGTTCAATAGCACGCAGCCGATAATGGCAGATATGACCGAGCCTAAAAGCACTCCTAATTTCGCCTGGTCGAGCATAGCCGACCCCTCTGCTCCCAATCCTGCATACGAAAGGTCGGCGATAAACATCGACACCGTAAAACCAATACCGCACACCACGCAGACACTCGCAAATGACTTCCACGAAGCGCCAGCAGGCAGTGATACAAAGCCAAGTTTAACGGCAACCCACGAG
>JAZQXR010000043.1:0-4992 GCA_045632975.1 Rikenellaceae bacterium | reverse complement strand
GGCGTGCTGCGCGTTGAGCCGCATATTTGTTGGCGGTATCATCCAGATAGTTGTGGTCGAGACCCATGCTAAAGAAGCGGTAGCGCTTCAGGGTCGCAGGCAGACTTACCTGAAAATTTAAACAAACGGTTTTCATACTCTATCTTTTTTCGTTTTTTATTTACCTTACAATACGGATTCGTATACCGCTTTAATTTTGGCAGCGGCGTTGTTCCATTTCAGACGAGTAACCTCGTCGTAGCCTTTGTTACCGAACATGCTTGCCATGGCGGGGTATTGAACCAGCGCATAGATTGCGTCAGCCATAGCATCCACATCCCAGTAGTCTACCTTCACAGCGTAGTCCAGAACCTCTGCTACACCGCTCTGTTTGGAGATAATCACGGGTACACCTTCGCGCATAGCCTCGAGGGGCGAGATTCCGAAGGGCTCCGATACCGAGGGCATCACATAGACGTCGCTCATGGCGAACATCTTCTGTACGTCGTCGCCGCGCAAGAATCCGGTGAAGTGGAAGCGGTCGGCGATTCCGAGTTTTGCCACACGACGAATCACGTGGTTGAACATATCACCATTACCTGCCATTACGAAGTGAACGTCGGGCAGACGTTTGAGCACTTTTGCAGCGGCCTCCACGAAGTAGTCGGGACCTTTTTGGAAGGTGATACGGCCCAGGAAGGTGACGATTTTTTGTTTCACACCGCGCTCCACCTCTCCGGGGGTGTTCGATGCAAAACGTACGGCATTGTGAACGGTGACAATTTTGTCGGCGTCGATGCCATATTTGGTGATACAGATGTTGCGAGTAAGGTTGCTCACGGCGATAACCTTATCGGCAGCCGACATACCGGCTTTCTCGATTTGGTATAAGGGTGAGTCGGGGTTGATAGCACCCGAGCGGTCGAAATCCGTTGCGTGGATATGTACGACCAGCGGTTTGCCCGATACGTTTTTGGCAGCGATACCGGCATAGTATGTGAGCCAGTCGTGGGCGTGGATAACGTCAAAGTTACCGGCCTCGGCTTTAGCCACCTCGGCAGCTACCATTGCGTAGCGTTGTACCTCCTCCATGAGGTTTGCGCCATACTTGCCCGAGAAGGTGAAGCGTTGTTGCCAACTATCTTGGATTACGCCGGCTTCGCGTTGTGCGAGCCACTCTTCGCGGCGTTGGAAATACTCTTCGGGCGTGGCATAAGGCACCATGTTCGAGTCGATAGTGATGTACGACAGATTCTCCCACACCTCTTTGGTGTACTCGTCTCTGCGACAGAAATCGGTCTCTACGTCACTCGCGTTGACGATATTGGTGAATCGTTGGTCCTCGTCGCCATAGGCACGGGGAACTACAAAGGTTACCTTCACATCATTTCGTGCGAGTCCTCGTGTCAGGCCGTAGCAAGCGGTGCCGAGTCCTCCGGCAATATGGGGCGGGAATTCCCAGCCAAACATTAACACTCTCATAGGCTACGATCTTTTACGTTTATAAATACTAATCATCTCTGCAATTCTCAATACTGCGCCAACGCTCCATGCTTGCGAGATAGCACCGCGGGGAGTGTGGGGCGGGTTGGCATCGTAGATCTCTGCGATAGAGCCAATACCATAGGTGGTAATATCATCCTCGAAACCGGCCAGAATCTCTTGAGCCTTCGGTACGAAGCCTTTGCCGAACATCTCGAAGCAGGCTGCCACGTAGTGCTCCAGAGGCCAGGGCCAAACGGTACCTTGGTGGTAAGCCGAGTCGCGGTCGTGTTGGTTACCCTCGTAGCGACCGATGTAGAGCGGGTTGCGAGGCGAGAGTGTGCGCAGACCTTTCGAGGTGAGAAGGTGTTGTTTTACGGTGTTGATAACGCCCAGAATTTGCTCGGTGGAGAGCATCTTGTAGGGCAGTGCGCATGCGATAATTTGGTTGGGGCGGATGAACCAGCTGGTCTCTTGCAGGTTTGCATAGTCGGCCAGATAGCCTTGTTTCTCGTCCCAGAACTTCTCCACGAACGACTCTTTGGTCTTCTCGGGCATTGCTTTCCACTCGGCGCAGAACTCTTTGTCCTTGAACTTGCGGGCCAGCTCCAGAGTGTAGCAAACTGCATTGTACCACATGGCGTTAATCTCGACTTGATAGCCCTCGCGGCCGGTGACGGGTTTGCCATCAACCACAGCGTCCATCCAAGTCATAGCGTATTGGGGGTGTTGAGCCCATACAAGGCCGTTGTCGTGTACGCGAATCAGGTCGCCCACGCCACGTTTGTATGCGTTCAGCACATCTTTCATCTTTTGGCCATAGCGCTCCCAAATCTCGGCCTTGCTGGTGTGCTTCTCGAGTTGTTGCAGAACGTGGAAGAACCACAGAGGTGCGTCAACCGAGTTGTAAGCCGAACCCATATTGGGGAACAGACCATCTTGCATCTCGCTGGTGATGGTGTCGAGCACATCGATACAGCTTTGAACGTCACCGCGCGAGAGGGTCAAACCGGGCAGGGCGATGAATGTATCACGACCCCAACGACCGAACCAGGGATAACCTGCGATAATCTCGGTTTTGCCATCACGTTTGATGATGAATTGGCGAGCCGAGTGTTGGAGAATCGACATAAAGTCAACCTTCTTGGTACGGCGAGCAATCTCGGCCTCGAAGGTTTGGTCGATAGCTTCGAGCGACTCCATAGCGTCAAAGGCGCACGAGAAGATGATGCTCTCGCCTTTAGCCAGCTTGGTCTCGAAGTAGCCGGGGGTGAGCAGGTCCTCATGAGCCTCATAACCGCGAGCGAGCTCCTCGGTGTACTCAAAGTCGTAGTACCAGTCGGGTGCTGCGATAAACTCAACGCCGGCTTTGTCTGTTTGCATATTCAGCCAGGGGAATGACTCATAAAGGCGGCAACGCACACCACCTACAATGGGGTACGAGTGGCCATCAGCCTCCATGTTGGCTTTGCTCAACGAGTGTTTGTCGCGGAAAGCGAGGAAGGGACGAAGGCGCAGGGTGGTCTCCGAGTGGCAGTCAACCAGAGTGTATCGAACGAGTAGTTGAGCGCGCGAGTGAACCCACAGCAGCTCTTTTTTCAGCACAACGCCGCCCACGCGATAGGTAATGGTGGGGGTGGGAGTGTACTGAAAGTCGACGATATACTTGTGTCCTTTAGGCTCGTAGTTACCGGGGAACTTGTGAAGAGCGAGGTTGAAAGCTTGATCGTGTTGGATGATGGTTTCGTCGAGCGATGAGAGCATTACATAGCTTTTGTCGCTGTTGTCGATAGGACACACCATCAGACCGTGATATTTGCGGGTGTTGCAGCATACGATGGTGGTACTCATGTAACCTCCCGTGCGGTCTGTAGCAAGCATCTCTCTTGTGAGTGAGTACTCAAGGTTTCCCAGAGCCGTTTTGTCGAATTTCAAGACAGACATAGTTGTTGGTTTTTTATATTGTTGCTTATTATTATCCTTTCGGTTTGTTTTAGTGTTCGAAGTTAGTGAAGATTTTTCGAATCACCAAATTTTTGGCTGCTTATTTGGCTTTGGTGGTTCCGAAGTGTTCTTTTTCCGCACTTTTTTGACCTTTCGTACTGCGGGTGGATTCGTCCGCCCGCAGTCGAGGGTCTTATAGTTTGGATTGCTGAATCTTACATTAAGCAGCCCGGTGCATTACGCCCACTTAACAAGGGCGAAGTCCATACGGTGGGGCAGCTTCTCGTTTTTGGGGAAGATGCGGATAGCCGAGTCGTACGAACCGGTGTGCTCGGGAACAACCTCGGTAGCGTAGGTTGCGATGTTGCCCTCGCATTTTACCAGCGACAGCTCTTGTTTCGATACGACCTTCACATTTTGGCCGTTCTCGATTTGGCTTGCGATTACGAACTCTGCACCGATATCCTCGGGACGGAGGTCTGCGATCTCGACGCTAACCTCGATGTGGTATTTACCACCTACGTAGATAGCCTCTTTGTCAATCTCAACCTTTTGTACGCCGGTGATTTTAACCGAATCCCAAACGCTCGATACGTGGCGTTTCCAAGCTGCAATCTCACGAGCCATAGCGAAGTTCGAAGCCTTCATCTCGGCTTTGCGAGCTGCGAGTTTGTGGTAGAAGCGATCCTCGTAGTCGTTGAGCATACGGTTGGTGGTGAAGTTCGATGCGATGTCGGCAACGCACTTCTTCAGGCTGTGTACCCAAGCGGTGGGGATGTTGTTCTCGTTGCGGCGGTTATAATAAAGAGGTACGATTTGCTCCTCGATGGTGTTGTAGATCAGCTCTGCATCCAGCTCATCTTGGAAGCGTTGGTCTTGGTAGGTACGCTCCATGGGAAGCATCCAACCTGCACCCTCTTTGTAACCCTCAACCCACCAGCCGTCGAGTACCGAGAACTGCATTACGCCGTTCATCACGCACTTCTCACCGCTGGTACCCGAAGCCTCCAGAGGACGGGTGGGGTTGTTCAACCATACGTCAACACCTTGAACCATGCGACGTGCCAGCTCCATGTCGTAGTTTTGCAGGAAGAGAATCTTACCTACGAACTCGGGCATGTTCGAAACCTCTACGATACGTTTGATGAGGTCTTGGCCGGGTTTGTCGTTGGGGTGAGCCTTACCTGCGAAGAGGAATTGTACGGGGCGCTCTTTGTTGTTAACGATAGCCGACAGACGCTCCAAGTTGGTAAACAACAGGTATGCACGTTTGTAGGTAGCGAAACGACGAGCGAAACCGATGGTCAGAACCTCGGGACGGAGGGTCTCGCGAATCTTAACTGCTTGTGCAGGGTTGTCGAAACGAACTTGAGTGGGGTCGCTCAAACGACGGTTGATGGTCTTGATAAGACGTTGTTTCAGGCCGATACGTGCGTTCCACAGCTCCTCGTCGGGAATGTTGTGAACACCTTGCCATGCGTCGATTTTGTAGTCGTGGCCACTGAAGCCCTCTGCAAAGTATTTAGCGTAGATTTTCTTCAGGCAGGTTGCGGTCCAAGTGGGGAAGTGAACACCATTGGTAACGTA
>JAZQXR010000042.1:0-3285 GCA_045632975.1 Rikenellaceae bacterium | reverse complement strand
GACGTATGCTTTTGGGATTGGGTAGATAGGCCAAATGGAGCTCGCTCGGCAGTGCGTCCTCCCACTCGGCGATGGTGGCTGCCATGACAGATTCGGCCATGCCGAAGGTAATCATCGTGCGGTGGATGATTGAGCGCAGGGCAAACTTTTGCACAAGGCGAGGAACAACCTCGTCGGTGATGAGTGCTTCCATCTCGAACGGAACTCCCGGAAGTGATATGACGACTCTGCCATCCTCCGTTTCGAACCACATGCCTGGTGCGGTGCCATTGCGATTGGGAAGCACTGTGCAACACTCCGGGACAAGCGCTTGAGCTTGGTTGAGCTCATTGAACTCGATACCGCGTCGAGCCAGCATTTCGCGTACGAAGTCGAAGGTAGCATCATCACGTACGAGCTGTGAGTCGAAGTATCGCGCAAGGGTGTGTTTGGTTAGGTCATCCTTTGTGGGACCGAGTCCGCCTGTGATTACAACCACTTGAGAATCATGCAGTACACGGTCCAGTGTTGTGATGATTGTATCTGCATCATCGCCAATAGAGGTGCGTTCCACTACGCGGATACCGCAGTCGCCAAATTTGCGCGAGATAAAACACGAATTGGTATCGACCACTTGGCCGATAAGCAGTTCGTCACCTATGGTTATAATGGTTGCATTCATATTCTAAAACTCTATGTGAGTGCGCTATTTAATGAGCGATTTGCAAATATTGCGCGGAAGTGACGGGCCCTCATAGATAAATCCCGTGTAGAGCTGAATAAGGTCGGCTCCTGCATCGAGCATCTCTTGGGCATCCTCTACCGACATGATGCCACCGACACCGATAATAGGATAGCGTCCCTCGGTCTTAACATGCAGGTAGTGGACCATATCGACCGCGCGACGATGCAGAGGTGCACCACTCAATCCGCCGCGACCGATGCGATTAACTTTCTTCGAAGAGGTCTGGAGTGTATCGCGCGAGGTTGTGGTGTTGGTCGCTACAAGTCCATCGAGCGGGGTTTCGATAAGCACATCAACAATCTCGTCGAGTTGGGCAAAGGTCAAATCCGGCGACACCTTGACAAGGATGGGGCGATAGTTATTCTGTCCGCAACGGAAGTCGAACATCGGTTCGAGAATAGCTTTGATAGACTCTTTGTTCTGGAGTTTGCCGATATTTTCGACATTGGGGCAACTTACGTTTACCACAAAGTAGTCGGCCGAGTCGTAGAGTGTGCGGAACGATTTGAGGTAGTCGGCTGCAGCTTGCTCGTTGGGAGTGTCGCTATTCTTGCCGAGGTTTACACCTACCACGATACCTTTCTTGCGTTTGGCGGCGAGTTTCTCGGCCATCTCGTCCATGCCGTGGTTGTTGAAGCCGAAACGGTTAATCAGAGCGCGATCTTTGGGTAGACGGAAACAGCGGGGTTTCTCGTTGCCGGGTTGCGGGCGAGGGGTTACAGCTCCAACCTCGATAAAACCGAAGCCGAGAGCCGAAAGCTCACGATAGAAGGCTGCATCCTTGTCCAGACCTGCGGCTACACCGACCGGATTAGGAAATTTGATACCCAGCACCTCGCGCTCGAGTGAGGGATGGTCCACTCTGTTGCAAAGGCTCATGATGCGGCGACCAAAGGGTATATGGCCGGCTACGCGCAGGAGCGTTGCAGTGATTTTGTGTGCGGTTTCGGGTCCGAACGAAAAGAGAATCGGGCGTATAATTTGCTTATACATAATTTATTGTGTAACTTTGGTTAATCCTTTTTCGGCAGCCAGACGCTCCATTAGAGCGTAGGCCTCGTTGTAGTCGTTGGCGATAACGCCATCGAGAATTGCATCTTTGATTGCGGCTTTGATTTCGCCCACCTCGCGGCAGGGTGCAAGGCCATAGGTAGCCATGATAAGCTCGCCATCAACCGGAGGTTGGAAGTTGCGGATGCGGTCTTTCTCCTCGATTTCGCGCATCTTTTGTCGCACAAGCTGAAAGTTCGATAAGAAGCGTCGCACTTTAGCGTCATTAGCCGAGGTTATATCCGCTTCGCAGAGCGTCATCAGGGCATCGACATCGTCACCAGCCTCGAATAGAAGGCGTCGCACAGCCGAGTCGGTTACCTCCTCGGCGAGGATTATGGGACGAAGGTGCAGCGCAACCAACTTTTGGACAAACTTCATGTGCTCGTTCAGCGGCAGACGCATATTGCGGAAAATCTGCGGAACGAGCTTTGCTCCCAGCGCCTCGTGGCCGTGGAATGTCCATCCGAGCTTGGGGTCATACGCCTTGGTGAGAGGTTTGGCAATATCGTGAACCACTGCCGCCCAGCGAAGCCACAGGTCGTTGGTCTTGAGCGCAATATTGTCGAGTACTTTGAGTGTGTGGTCGAAGTTATCCTTATGTGCGTTGGCGCCACGGCGTTCGACACCTTTGAGTCGCTCCATTTCGGGGAAAATCAGAGGCAATAATCCCGAATTGCTCAACAGCATAAAGCCCATTGAGGGTACGGGCGAGAGAACAATCTTGTTCAACTCGATGATGATGCGCTCTTTGGATACTATCTTGATACGGTGAGCATTACGTTTGATGGCGTCGAAGGTCTCGTCCTCGATGTCGAATCCGAGCTGGGTCGCAAACCGTATGGCACGCATCATGCGCAACGGGTCGTCCGAGAATGTTATGTCGGGGTCGCACGGGGTGCGGATAATACAATCCTCCATATCCTCCATGCCACCAAACGGATCGACAAGTCGGCCGAAGTCGTCCTTGCCGAGCGACCACGCAAGAGCGTTGATTGTAAAGTCGCGTCGCAGCTGGTCATCTTCGAGAGTGCCGGCCTCAACGGCGGGTTTGCGCGAGTCGGGTGAGTAGGACTCTTTACGCGCTCCGACAAACTCAATCTCCATTCCGTCAGCCCTCAACATGGCTGTTCCGAAACGTTTGAAGATGGAGACTTTAGTACGTAATTTCTTGCCCAAAGCCTGCGCTACGGCAATGCCGTCGCCCACCACCACAATATCTACATCATCGCAGGGGCGATGTAGGTAGTAGTCACGAACATAGCCGCCGATAACGTAAGCCTCGACGCCCATGCTGTGGGTAATCTCCGACACCTGTCGGAATATGGCGAGTGAGAGTGGTTTCAAGGGCTATTGGTGTTTGAGTTTGCGAAGGTACATTCCGATGGTATTCTCCAGGCCGAGGTAGAGCGACTCGGAGATAAGGGCGTGGCCAATCGAAACCTCGACCACCCATGGAATTTGTTGTGCGAAATACTCGATATTCTCGAGGCTCAAATCGTGACCAGCAT
>JAZQXR010000041.1:0-4482 GCA_045632975.1 Rikenellaceae bacterium | reverse complement strand
TTCGGTATGTCGGTCATCACATCTTTGATTGCCGAGACGCCACGCATCTCGAGTGTGCGACCGCCGAGCACCGATGCTGCAACCGCTTCGCGACGAAGCTCGGAGCCTTGTTTAATGGCCGTGATTTGCACTCTATCCACCGCGATGAGGGTATCGACCTTCGACTTGTTGTCGGATGCCATAGCCACATCCGCCACCAATGCCAAAAATCCGAGTATCAGATATTTTCGAAAACAAGTTCTCATCCTACGGTGATTTAACCCACAAAGATACAAATTTTTCGAAATTATCGCTAAAAAAAATGTGCTCCGTAGGGGAATATATATTGATGAGTTTCAAAGATTTTTTGCAAAACCGAAAAAACTTTTATAATTTTGTTATCGTGAAATAGTATCGAGTCGGCAAAAAGGCTCGAATCATCAGCTAAAAAAGGTCAATTCAGATGAAAAAATTCTCTATTTTGCTCGCTGCTGCGGCACTTGTAATATCGGCGTGTACGCCTAATGATGACTCGTTGGTCTTCCCTCCGGTTATTGTCGAGGAGCTTGATAATGACATTACCGAGGTGGATGCGGATATTGACGCAACCACAATGACGCCTCAGCAGTTGAAGGAGGCGCTCGCGGGTCTGCTCGTGGCGAGATCGCTGTCGGTGGTGTTAATGCTTGCACCCGATGCTTCGACCGAGATGTTTGAGGCGATTCGTAGCGCTTTGTCGGACTCGAATCTTCCGGATGGATCTATCGATTTGACCATTGCTGGTGCGTCGTATGTGCCGGAGCTCTTCCTGGGTGACAAGTATGTCGAGACCGTAATCACCAAAGGTGATTCGAGCTATGCGGTCGATAAGTTGCACTCGATTCACCTCCTCGATGTGAAGTATATCGGTGCGAAGGCGTTCCTCGGCTGCGCAAACTTGACCGAGTTTACTGCCCCTAAGGCGCGTCGTGTGCAGGAGTATGCATTTATGGCTACCTCGTTGAAGAGCGTCGACTTGCCAAAGGCGAGTGTGATTGGCTTTGCTGCGTTTGCTAATTGCGACTATTTGACCTCTGCGAAGCTCCCATTAGTTACTTCGCTCGGTGGTCAGGCCTTCTTGCGCGAGAGCGTTTCGTCGAGCTACAGCTTGACCCTTGAGCTCACCTCAAAGGATGTTATTGTAGTCGGCCAAAACATTTTTAATACCGCGGAAGAGAGCTACCAGGACAAGGTGAAGATGGTTTTGAATAACGACTCTAAAGTAGATTTTGTCAGCTATGGTTGGGAGCACTACAACTTTACTTCAGAGAGTGTTGAGTACCAATCAGCCAATTAGTATTTTGATTTGACGTGATAAAAAAAGAGCCTGTCCTGCTGAAGGACGGGCTCTTTTTATTTGTGCGGGGTGCGATTAGAATGACAACTTCGCGCCTACAAATATTGAGCGTGGGAGTGACGGGCCGTAGATGTAACCCGAGTCACGATTTGCACCACGGTCGAAATCCTTCTGATAAGAGTTGAGGATGTTGCGGATACCGCCATTGACCTGCAAGCCGATAGTCTTCCAAATCTTGAAGTCGTACGAGAGCTTCAAGCCGAGGTCGAAGAAAGCCTTGGTGCGAACAAGCTCGTCGTGCTCGACAACTGTTCCGTCAGGACGGATGCCGCCTGCCATATGCTGCATCCACATCTTGCCCATATAGTTACCCGAGAGGTCAATCTTGAAGTTCTTCACAGGCTGTGATGATACGGTGAAGTAACCATACACATTTGGCGAACGGAACATATTGATTGATGCTGGTGCTGTGTCGCTCCATTGCTCAGGCTCCTTGTATTTGCCCTGCTGCAAGGTGATGCCTGCTGAAGCCTCTACCCAAGGCATATAGGCAACCTTACCCTCGACGTT
The DNA here is from genome assembly GCA_045632975.1 of Rikenellaceae bacterium. GTDB lineage: Bacteria > Bacteroidota > Bacteroidia > Bacteroidales > Rikenellaceae > UBA940. The sequence goes on along the minus strand of JAZQXR010000041.1, from coordinate 2,597 downwards.
GATACCCATAACTGTTGCGCCCGAGCCGTTGTATCGCTCGTAGATACGCGCACCATCGGCGACGTCGTATACACCCTCCTTACCATCAATAGGCTTGATTGTGGTGCCGAGGTCGCTACCTGCATAATCGCGGAGTGCAAACACATCGTTCAAGATGGTGTAGAAGCCCTCAACGAGGAGGTTGGTTTGCACGCGGCCAAAGGTCTTGTAGAAGTCGCCCGATACGGTGAAGGTGTGTGAGCGCTCCTCCTTCAAATCCTCAGCCAAGCGGATACGTGTACGGTCGCCACCTACGATGAGGATGTGCAAATCCTCGTCACATGCCTGTGGCGCACGGAAGCCCGAGCCATAGGTTGCACGGAGGTTGATGTCGTGTGTAGGGTTGTAACGCAAGGTTACACGTGGTGAAGGGATGCACAAGAATTTCTTGTTCGATGCGTTGTACCAATTATCCAAGCGGCCACCAACGAGGAACCCCCACTTGTTGAACTTGAACTCGCCCTGAGCAAAAATACTTGCGTTGTGAACGTGCTGCTTGGTGAGCATTGTGCTGTAACCCTCCTGGTCGGCATAGCCGATAGGGTTGTCGAAGAGGTAGTCGTAGCTATACTCCAAACCTGTAGTCAATTCAAAAATCTTCAAACGGTAGAGGTACTGCGCGCCGGTAACAGCTGTTACGCCGTTGGTTGTTCCGTAGGCATAAGGATTCTTATCAGCACCATAGTAGCTGTCGCGCTTTGTTGCCTGAGCCGATGCAAATACGCTATAGCGGTGGCGCGAATCCTTCGAAGTGCCCTCGAATGTAAGACCTCCGCTGTTGATGAGGTGGTCGGTTGTCTCGGCAATCATAACCTCGTGTGGTGGACGCTCCAACTGGTCACCTCCACGACGATACTCGCTTGTTGCGTGGTAGTCGAGGGTGAGCTTGCTGTAGGCACTGGTCTTGATATATGCCTGAGTACCGATTGTCTGTGCCTTGATTACCGGAATCTCCACAAAGCCGTCTCCATCGTGGTCGTAGGCATCGCGCATACGATTCTGGCCGTAGATTGTGAGTCCCGCCTTGCGGTCATCGGTTACAATCGAAGCGTTCAATGTAGTGTTGTTGTCGAGCGACTTGCCGCAACCAATAGATGTGAGAGTGTGTGCCAACTCGCCCGAGTTGCGCAATGGCTCCTTGGTAATGATGTTGATTGTACCTCCGATCGCCGATGAGCCGTAGAGTGCCGAGCCGCCACCGCGTACAACCTCGATGCGCTCCACCATATTCGATGGGATGTGCTCCAAGCCGTATACACCGGCCAAAGCCGAGAATACGGGGCGAGAGTTGATTACAATCTGCGAATACTGACCGTCCAAACCGTTGATGCGTACCTGTGCGAAACCGCAGTTCTGGCACGAGTTCTCAACGCGAACACCCGGCTGGAAAGAGAGACCCTCGGCAATAGTTGGCGCCGAAACCTTGTTCAAGAGGTCGCTGTCGAGAATATTTACCAACGATGGAGCCTCACGACGTGTAGTCTCGTTGCGGTTTGCCGATACAACCACTGCGTCGAGTGTAATCTGCGACTCGGTGGTCTCGAAGTTGAGCTGAAGGTCTGTACCGCACTCCACCTCGACCTCCTTGGTCTGGTTAGCATAGCCTACAGCCGATACCGACACCTTAAACTTACCCACAGGTACGTGGTAGAGGGTATAGTGACCGGTTGCGTCGGTTGTTGTACCGATGGTTGTGCCGTCGATTGTTACTGTAATATAAGGTATATGCTCCTTGGTGTTGCTGTCGGTGATATGACCGTGGATTGTGGCCTCGCACTTCTCTGCTGAAGAGTGGCTGTGACCATTGTTGTGGTGAACTTTGTGTGAATTGTTCTGCGCAATTGCTGTTGCACACATAACGAGTGCAACAAGTATAGTTGTTGTAAGTTTTTTCATTTCCGTTATTGTTTATCGATATAGTAAATAATTTTTGCGTAGGTTGACGCAAAATGCATTATTGTTTTACGATAAACAAGGCGGGCCTCTGAGGGTTGAGGCTACAACGATGCGGTTGGCTGCAGAGGTTGGCGCGGTGCCAAACTCGCAGAGCAAAGTTGTGATAAACGGGTGATATTCGAAGTACTCAGCCTCGATTGCGAGGAAGTCCTCGGCGTGACAGATTGGACAGTTACACGCCACCCAGGCCGAGCAATCGGATGCCGGGTGAGCGGTGCGCAAGAAGTCTTCGTAGTAGCCTCTGTCGTGTCGGAGATAGATTCTACTCGAAATAGCTGCAAGCATCAGTCCTGCAAGCAGATATGAAACAAACCTTCTATGTCGTATTAACTGTTTCACGGCGCAAAGGTACAAACTTTAATTAAAAATTAAAACTTGAGAATAAAAATTTATTAGAAATAGGGATAAAACTCTCCACTTTTTCTTATATTTGTGAATAGATTCAACAAAAACTGTCGATTTATGATTGAGAGCAACGAAAAACGATTGGCTATGGTCGCCGAGGATGAGTGGCTGCTACCTGTTGAGGAGGCGGTGAATGCGAGATATGAGACATATTGCTCGCACCTTGCCGATATCGAGAAGTCGGAGGCCAAGCGGTC
>JAZQXR010000040.1:0-7693 GCA_045632975.1 Rikenellaceae bacterium | reverse complement strand
CCAAATGGCGCAAGAGCACGCTCTCCACCTCGCTCACCTCGATTGGGCGACCCACCTCGGCCGAAAGCGAGGTTACGCCGCGGTCGGTGAAACCGCACGGGTTGATATACCCAAAGTAACGGAGGTCTGTCGAGATATTGAATCCCAAGCCATGCATCGTCACCCAATGTGACGAGCGCACACCCACAGCACAAATCTTGCGCAGAGGGCGTCCTCCACCTGCCGCAATCCAGACACCCGTGGCTCCCTCGCTTCTCTCTCCAACAACTCCCCACTCGGCAATGGTGTCAATGACCGACTGTTCGGCCATGTATATATATTCGCGCAGGCTTATGCCGATTCGCTCCAAGTCGAGTATCGGATAAACCACCAACTGACCCGGCCCGTGATAAGTAACGTCGCCACCGCGGTCAATCTTATAAAATGTAGCATTGATTCGGTCAAGAAAGTTCTGGTCGACCAATAGATTACTTGCCTTTCCGCTCTTCCCGAGAGTGTAAACATTGGGGTGTTGGCAGGTGATAAGGTACCCTGCCTCTGCACCCTCCTCCACCTCAAGGGGTGGAATACACGGAGCAGCGGAATCCCTTCGCAGGCATGCTTTACGCGCAACCAGAGCATCAAACAAGCGGCGTTGGTAGTCCCAACACTCCGCATAGTCAATGATACCCGGTGCCTTGTGTAAGACAGTCGGACCCATTTACTTCTTTTGCGAACAGCACCCCAAAGCCTGCTCTGCCATATACGACGAGCGAACAAGAGGCGCACTTGCTACATACTTAAATCCTAAACTGTAAGCTTGCTGTTTGTACCATTCGAAGGTATCCGGGTGGATATACTCCGCCACGGGATAGTGCTTTAACGTTGGCCGCAGATATTGACCAAGTGTGACTATACTCACACCGACGTCGGCCAGATCGCGCAGAGTTTGCACGACCTCGTCTTGAGATTCGCCGAGTCCGACCATGATACCACTCTTGGCTGTCGCACCGCTGCGAGCTATATACTCCAACGTCTGAAGGCTCGTGCGATACTTCGCGCGCGAGCGAACAAGCGGAGTAAGCCGCTCGACGGTCTCGATGTTGTGACCCACAATGTCGGGGGCCGAGTCGAGGACAATATCCAGCAACTCGCCACGTCCATCCAAATCGGGTATCAGCACCTCGATGGTAGTGTCGGGATTCGACTTACGGACAGCACGCACCGTCGCCGCCCAGAAATCAGCTCCACCATCAGGCAGATCATCTCTGGTTACGGACGTAATCACAGCATGTTTGAGTCCCATCAATCGGATGGACTCTGCGACCTTTTCGGGCTCGCTGTCGTCAACAGGTAACGGTCGCCCCGAGGCTGTAGCACAGAACTTACAACTCCGTGTACACACGTCGCCCAAAATCATAAATGTCGCTGTACGGCGACTCCAACACTCCGCCTTGTTAGGGCATTGTCCACTGCCGCAAATCGTGTGGAGATTGTGACTCTTAACGATTTTTGCAACCTCGGCATACCCCTCGGTTTCGTGTAGTTTGATTTTAAGCCAATCGGGTTTTAATCTCGCGTTAACCTTGTCATTGGTTAAAGGCATTTTACAGTTTATATTTTTCCAATTGATGCAAAAGTACATTTTTTTTCAAAAACTTCATCACAATTTCCCACATTTTTTCAAAAAATTTCTCACAACGGGGCCAAACAAGGTGAATTTTAGTATCTTTGCTTTGAAAAGAGCCGACCGAGTCGCGCCCGACTAACACCTCACTACCGAGCCAATGTTCAAGCAGATATTCACAATCCCATTTTCGGCAATCACACTACTGATACTCATGGCGTGTTCGCCCGCACCGAGCGACCTTGCCGTCATGGACAACTACATCCCCCGAATCACCCATATCGCGCCCTCCTCGCAGGACGTAACCATAACCGTCGAGTACACCCGCCTTGCCGGTCGCTTGGGGGTAATAGAGGGTGGTGTTGCGCTGCGAAAAGAGGGGGCTGACGAGTGGAGCTTTCACGCCATATATCGCCCCACATCGCCCTTTGAAATGGAGATCGGAGAGCTCGACGCAGAGAGCACCTATCACGCTATGGCATACATCATTACGCGCCGTGGAGTGCAGTTCAAATCAAGCCAGCACACATTCACAACGCAAGCACCGAGCGCCTGCACCAACAGCTGGTACGAGATACCCGAGATTTGCCACTCGGACGACACCCATTTCATCACCCACTACACCACGATTGATGGTGAGCGTCGTCGCAACTACTCGATGCTCTACGACTACTCCGACAAGCTCGCACTGTGGGTAGCCTACCCCATTCACGCCTGCTATCTCGGCGACGAGGGGCGCAGCGATGCATGGGGCTTCGACCCCGTGGTGCCACGCGAGAATCAGATGAACATGTACCACTCGGGATTCACCGACGACAACGGCTATTCGAGCTACGACCGTGGACACCAAATCCCCTCGGCCGACCGCACTGCAAGCAGACAGGCCAACGCCGCGACCTTCTACTATACAAACATGACACCGCAACAGAGCTCGTTCAATCGTGGATTATGGGGACGGTTGGAGGCCTTTGCGCGTGAGAACATGCCCGAGCAAGACACAATTTTTGTAGTTACAGGATGTGTGATGACCACCTCGGAGCAACCGACACCCATGTTTGCAACACACAACACACACGGCGACCGCATGGCTGTACCCCGCGCCTACTTCAAGGCGATGGTACGTAGCCGCGTGCCGGGACAACTCCCCAACGACCACAACGCCGAATGTATAGCCTTCTGGATGCCCAATGCCTCGCCCACAAGCAGTAAACTCACCCCCACATGGGCCATCAGCATAACACGACTCGAAGAGCTATGCGGATTCGAGCTGTTCACCCGTCTATCCGACCAGACTAAATCCACACTCGACACATCCATCTGGGAGTTTTAATATTCTGTTAGTGAATGTTCTTTTGGACGCCTAAAAGAACCAAAAACCGGCCGCAGACCGGCGGGATTGGCTGCCGCGCGTTGCCCCGTAGGTAGCTGCGGCATTTGATTGGATAGCGCCTAACGGCGCAGTAAAAAGCAAAAGGGAATATCCGTTCGCAAACACGTTTGCACAGATATTCCCTTTCACTTTTTCCGAGCCACTAAAGTGGCTACTTTCTCCAATCAAACACCCCACAACATTCCACAGCCACCTCTTAAAGAGAAAAACGCACATAAAAAGAGGATTTTCAAGGCTCGCGAAATCGGCCGACCCGCAGCGTACTAATGTACGTGAGGACTCGGCAGATGAGCGTAACGCAGAAAATACCTTTTTATGTGCGGTTTTTGTGTGGTTTTAAAATAAAAAAAAGGGTAAGCGACTTATATCGCACCGCTACAACCGTCTACCCTTGCTTCATTCCTGACCTGGGGGAGTTCGACAGGAGCTGGTCGTATAAGACTTACCCGGGTGCAAAATTACAAATTTTTTATATCTTTGCAACAAATTCGTCAAAATCATGGGAAGAAAAAAAATACGCAAAATAGCTTTCACGTTCTGTATATCGTTCGTAGCAGTGGTTCTGATGGCCGGTTCGGTGCTCATTTCGTCGCGCATGGGATGCGTTCGTGAGCCCGGCATAATCTACGTCACACACGGCACGACCTACGCTGCACTGCTCGATTCGCTCACCTCGGGCAAAAAAATTCGTTGCAAAAAAGGTTTCGACATCTATGCCAAACATATCGGTTTGGACAGCAATGTGCACTCGGGACGCTATGAGCTGGTTAAAGGTATGTCCTATGTGGATGTGGCACGCATGTTCAACCTTGGATTGCAAACGCCTATCAACATCACCTTTAATAACGCACGCGACCCCTACATCTTTGCATCGAAACTCGCGCCCCAAATCGAGCTCGACTCGACAACCATCGTCGAGGCCTTTGGTGACCGCGAGCTGCAACAGAAAGTTGGCGTAAGTTCGGCACGCGAGATGTTCGGACTGATTCTGCCCAACACCTACGAGGTTTATTGGGACATCACAGCCGAGGAGTTCTTTGCACGTATGCGCCGTGAGTACGACAAATTCTGGTCGCCCGGACGCATCGCACAGGCCGAAAAATTGCACATGACACGCGGACAGGTCACAACCCTCGCTTCGATTATCTACGAGGAGACCGCCAAGGTGGAGGAGATGCCCATCATCGCGGGCGTATATATCAACCGTCTGCGCATTGGCATGCCCCTGCAAGCCGACCCCACGGTCAAGTACGCCATGGGCGACTACAAGATTCGTCGCATCACACACAAGATGCTCAAAGTGGACTCGCCGTACAACACCTACAAACACGCAGGTCTGCCCCCCACCCCCATCTGCATGCCCTCGATTGCGGCCATTGACGCAGTGCTCAACTACCGCAAGAGCGACTATCTATATTTCTGTGCCAAGGAGGATTTCTCGGGCTATCACAACTTTGCCGCAACCTACAAGGAGCATCGCGCAAATGCAAAACGATACGCCGCAGCGCTCGACCAACGTGGAATTAAATAACACAAGACATATATCATGAGCAGAAAACGATCGGAAGAGTTCTTCCACCAACCGCCCCACAACTATGGCTGTTCGCAAGCTGTGATTCTGGGTTTCGAGAATGAATTTGGCACCACCGCCGAGGATGTAACACTCGCGGGCGAGTGGCGTGGAGGACGTGCACCCGAGGGTATTTGCGGAGCACTCTATGCCGCCAACTATCTGCTTGCCAAACGCGGACTCGCACCCATAACCGACGAGTTCAGCGCAGTCGCCGGCAGCCCCCACTGTCGTGGCATCAAAGGACCCGAAGGCACACATTATCCCTGCCTTGAGTGTGTGAAACTCGCCGACCGCCTCGTCGAAGAGCGATTGAAGTAGACAGGAGAGTCACATCGACAAACAAAGAGAGCGTGTCCAACAAGTTGTTTTGGACACGCTCTCTTTGTATAAAGTTGTATAATTAGTCTATACCGACTTGGGAGGATAATCGGTCGTATAATGCAAACCCACGCTCTCTTTGCGAGCCTTGGCGTGCTTGATGATAAGATAGCCGATGGTGATAAGGTTACGCAGCTCGCAGAGTTTCTTATTGAGTTTAGTCTTCTCGAAGAGCTCCTCGGTCTCCTGCCAGATGAGTTTCAGACGTCGCTCGGCACGCGCCAAACGCAAATCCGAACGCACGATACCCACATAGTTGCTCATGATTTGTTGCAACTCACGATAGTCCTGCATGATGAGCGACATCTCCTCGGTGGCACTTGTACCCTCGTCATTCCACTCGGGGATACCCTCTTGGAGTTGCACCTTGTCGAGTCTCGAGATGGCGTGACGCACCGCTTGGTCGGCATAAACCACCGCCTCGATAAGCGAGTTGCTGGCAAGACGGTTTGCGCCGTGCAGACCCGTACACGAAGCCTCGCCCAGAGCATACAGACGCTTGATGGAGGTCTCGCCATTGGTATTCACCTTCACACCACCACAGCAGTAGTGGGCTGCGGGCACAACGGGGATATAATCTTTGGTAATATCGATACCTATCGACAGACACTTGGCGTAGATGTGCGGGAAGTGGTTGCGCACCTCATCGGCATCCTTGAAGGTAACATCGAGGTAGACATACTCATCTCCACTGATTTTGAGCTCATGGTCGATGCTTCGAGCCACAACATCACGCGGAGCAAGCGAGCCCATCTCGTGATACTTGTGCATGAACTCCTGACCATTCTGCAAACGCAACACGGCACCGAATCCACGCATAGCTTCGGTAATAAGGAACGAGGGACGTTCGCCGGGGTTGTAGAGCGATGTGGGGTGGAATTGGATAAACTCCATATTCTCGATTACGCCCTTGGCACGGTGCACCATGGCGATACCGTCACCCGTAGCGACCTCGGGGTTGGTGGTGGTGTTGTAGGTGTTACCCACGCCACCCGTAGCCACAACCGTAAATTTGGAGCGCACGGTAAAAGTGTGGTTGGTTGCAAGGTCGAGCACATAGGCTCCGAAGCATGCCGTACCGCGAGTATGTTTGGTTACGAACTCGCCCAAGTGGTGCTGGGTGAGCAGGTCGATGGCAAAGTGGTGTTCGAGGATGGTGATATTCTTGTGAGCCCTTGCGCTCTCGCACAAAGCACGCTCAATCTCGGCTCCGGTGAGGTCTTTATGGTGAAGGATGCGGTGCTCGGAGTGGCCGCCCTCGCGGTGCAGCTCATAGCTACCGTCGGGGTTCTTGTCGAAGTTGGTACCCCATCTGACAAGGTCGGCAATAAGCTCGGGGGCACGGCGGACAACAAGCTCAACGGCTTCGTGGTCGCACTTGCCCGCGCCACACACCAGCGTGTCGTGGATATGTTTTTCGAAAGAGTCTTTCTCGTCGGTCACAGAGCAGATTCCGCCCTGCGCATAGTTAGTATTACTGTGGTTAATCTCACCTTTGGTGACCACAAGGACTTTACCATATTCGGCGGCCTTGAGCGCAAAACTCAAACCGGCAGCGCCACTACCAATTACAAGAAAATCGGTATCCATCATCTTCGTTTGTTTAAGTTGCCACAAAGTTACAAAGTTTTTCGTAACTTTGTCCTCACACGACCCCAAAATAACCACTCCACGCATGGCAGACACACCTAAATCATGGGAAAAGGCACTGGATGAGTACGAGAACTTCCTTCGTTTCGAGAAAAATCTGGCCGACAACTCCGTAAAATCATACATGAGCGACCTTGGACAGTTAGCCAAGTTCGCCGCCGAGAGTGGTATTTCGCCCATCAAAATAACACCCGGAGATATTGATTGCTTCATCGGCTCGATGCCCAAGTGCAAGCCCCGCTCGCAGGCACGCCTGGTGAGTAGCATGAAGGGATTTTTCAACTACCTGCTGCTCGAGGACAGAATCAAAAGTTCGCCCGTAGAGCTCATATCCACGCCCAAGATTCCGCGCACACTGCCCGACGTGCTCACCATCGAGGAGGTGGATGCACTGATTGCCGCAGCCGAGCAGAATCCCACCAACGGTACACGAAACGGCGCACTGCTCGAGATGTTATACAGCTCGGGATTACGCGTATCGGAGCTCACGCAGTTGAGATTCTCGGATGTCTTCGTAGCCGAGGGTGTGGTGCGCGTTGTGGGTAAGGGCGACAAACAACGACTCGTACCCATAAGTCAGAGTGCAGTAGACAAAATCAACGCCGTCAAAGCCTCACTCGGCAAGGATTTTCACAGCGGATATATATTCGTAAATGACAAGGATAGACCCCTGTCGCGCGTAATGGTTTTCTACATCATACGCGAGGCAGCCCTGCTCGCTGGCATCAGCAAAAGCATAAGTCCACACACACTTCGTCACAGTTTTGCAACCCATCTTCTGGCCGGCGGCGCAAGCATATCGCAGGTGCAAGAGATGCTCGGTCATCGCAACATAACCACAACCGAGATATACACCCACATCGACATCACAGCCCTCAATCGTACTCTCGAAGAATATCACCCGCTGGGGTAGTTATCGCCCTTGTGGGTGCTTGAGAGTAACGAAATAAGCGTGTCCAACCTTTTATTGGACACGCTTTGTTTTGAATTTACAATTGATTGTTGCGTAACAAGGCAGATGCCAAAAGAGCCTTGTTAGACAACTTCTAATTGGTGAATATAAGCCTCTCGCCGTCAGAGTCGATAGTGATGGGAC
>JAZQXR010000039.1:0-10421 GCA_045632975.1 Rikenellaceae bacterium | reverse complement strand
ACGAGGGTTACGACTTCGGCATACGCAGCAACGCCTTCGAGAGCTCTTCGGAGCCGGGCATTGTATGGGTGATGCAGGATGTCAATGGTAATACTCTTGCCGACGACACTTGGTACGAGCTTCGCGGCTCGGAGAGTGGGGTCGAATCGACAATTCATGGCTATGCTGTTCACTATTTCCACAACGACAATCGAGCGCTGGGCGAGGTTCAATGGCGAGCTTCGGACGGCACTTGCGGAGTCGTTGAGCGCAACTCGTTTCATACCACCAACAACTACTATCCAGAGTGGATTGCAGGCGACATAACCCTCGACGGAACGATGCTCGCACATCGTGTCATAGTGCGCGATGGCAACTACATAGCACTACCCTACGGCTGGGGCTATGTGGATAACTTCAGTTCGGAGGATTACAATGCGGGATGGAACACCTTTGACATCAGCAATGCCGTAGATGCCGACGGCACACCCGCAGAGCTATCACACATAGATTTCGTTAAGATTCAGAGCGCTGTCAACCACTGTTCACCTACGACGGGTGATATTTCGACCGAGGTTGCGGCGATCAAGTGTTTGTAGCGTATAATGCGACGCGTTGGACTTATAATAGGTGCTTTGGTGGCGGTGCTTACAGCATCGGCCGACGAGCCTGTGCGCCGTATCGAGCAGGTGAATGTAACCCACCGCGCCTTGCGCGAAAGTGGCATGCAGACCACCCACATCGACACCGTGGCACTACACGAGAGTCCTGCACTATCGCTCGGCGAAGTGCTGGCCAAGAACACCAATATCTTTGTCAAGAGCTACGGTCGCGGAACACTATCGACACCATCGCTTCGTGGCACTTCCTCGTCACACACCAAAGTGCTGTGGAATGGTCTTGAACTAAACTCACCATTGCTCGGCAGCGTAGACCTATCGACCATTCCCGGAATGATGATTGATCGCGCCACCGTTCGCCATGGAGCCTCTTCGGTCGAGAGCACTACGGGCGGACTTGGCGGAGCCGTAGCACTAACCTCTTCGGCCAGCGAGCGCGAGGGGCTTGGCATTACGGCCATATCGGGCATAGGCTCTTTCCTTACGTTCGATGAATTTGTTCGGCTGGATTACACTCGCGGCAAGGTCTCTTCCTCGACGCGCGTGGCATACAGCTATTCGCAGAACGATTTTCCGTACACCAACTACTACAAAAAGTGCAATTTGAGGTATGACTCTTCGGGCAGACTCATAGGGTGGGACTACCCCGAGGAGCGCAACCAAAGCGGTAGCATAAACGACATGCATGCACTTCAGAGCATAGCGATACGACTCGGCCGTGCGGGACGATTGGATGCAGATGTGTGGTACTCACGTTTGGAGCGCGGCGTACCCATGCTGTCAGTAAGCTATCGCAAGGCTGACGACTACTCCAACACCCAGAGCGAGAATACTCTGCGCACCGCACTCCGCTGGCAAATGCTCGGCAGTCGTTTCTCGGCAAGGGCACACCTCGGATACATATTCTCCGATTTGCGCTACAACTACAACCGCGATGCGGGCGATGGAGAGCGAATCACAATGATTGACTCGGGCAACAAACTACACACACTCTCGGGCGGTGCAAGTGGAGATTGGTTTGTGCATGGTGGATGGATGTTCACCGCAGGCGTTGAGCTTCGACAAGACATCGTAAGCAGTAGGGACTATCGCCACAACACCAACAACACACAGGGCGAGGTAAGCGGTTACGATAATGGGCGATTCACGGCCGATGCGATTGCATCTGCAAAGTGGAGCCCAAGCAAAAGTATCTCACTCGGAGCTACCCTGCGCGAGGAGCTATGCGGCAATAGCCTCTCCGCTCCAATTCCGGCGCTATTTGCCGAGGGAGTGCTCTCCGAAGTGGGCAACGTAATACTAAAAGCCAGCGCCACACGCAACTATCGTTTCCCTACCCTCAACGACCTCTACTACAAGCCCGGCGGAAACCCTGCGCTCAAACCCGAAGAGGGCATAAGTTACGATATCGGTATCAGCGCCGACCACTCATGGCAGGATCTCGGCATCAAGGGGCGCGTGACGTGGTTTGACTCCTACATTTCGAATTGGATTCTGTGGTTACCTACATTCAACGGCTATTGGTCACCCACAAACGTGCGCAGCGTACACAGCTACGGCATAGAGAGCTCGATTGGAGGTTTTTGGGAGATTGGAGGCGACTGGAAAATTGCACTCGACGGCTGTTTTGCATGGACGCCGGCCATAAATCGCGGCGACGAGTCGTGGAGCAGCGCTGCACAGGGCAAACAGTTGGTCTACATACCCGAATACTCTTCGTCCATCGTGGGTACGGTTTCGTGGCGCGGACGGGAGTTCCGTTATCGTTGGATCTATTATAGCGAGCGATACACCACCTCCTCGAACCAAACCGCCACACGCCTGGGTGTGATTCAGCCCTACTTCATGAGCGACATCTCTTTGGGCAAACGATACAGTTGCGAATGGGGCACATTCGGCGCCAAATTCACAATCAACAACCTGTTTAACGAGGAGTACGAATCGGTGCTGTCGCGACCCATGCCACGACAAAACTACTATTTAACATTGGAGTTTGCGCCCGCCGTCCTTACATCTCGCGGACAGCGTAATCGATAGCGCGATTCAGAATGTGGTTGAACTCGACCGTAGTACGATACATATCGAGCAGAGGTACCACAGGGTCGGGCGCATCCATAAGCTCGGCAGTAAGGTCGCGTTCCAGAATAAAATCTTTCAGACGGAAGTAGTCGGCCATAGGCGAGTCGGCAGGGAATCCTTTCGGCACACGTTTGAGTGCTACCGAGCGGTCGAGCATCCACCCCTCGGCCCTATCTATACTGTTCTGGAAAGCCGCGCCATTATCCCAAATCTCCTCGCGAATACTCTGCACGAAACGAGGCTCGGGGCAGTGTGCACCCGATGCGAGGATACTGCGGCCAATAAGTCCGTCACCAACGGGCTCAACATGCAGATAGTAGCCTGCATAACCCGACTTGCGACCATGAGGACAGATATAGGCACTCATGTGGGTTTTATAAGGACTCTTATCGAGCGAGAAGCGGGTATCACGATAGATGCGATAGGTACACTCCTTTACGGAAAGTGCGCCCAACAATGGGTCCATCGTCTGAAGTCCCTCCACCAAACGCTCGACAATGGCATCAAACTGTGCTTGGGCTGCACGATACTCCTCCTTATGGAGATTGAACCACTCACGATTATTATTTACGCGCAGGCGGTCGAGAAAGTCGTGTATTTGGCGCAAGGCACTCATTAGGCATCAACGAGTTTATAGAGTTTGTCACCACGATGCACAACCTCGGGCGTTTTGACCGAGCAGTAGACACCTTGCAGAGCCACCTCGGCGGGTTTCTCGGCAACATACACTTCGTCGGCAAAGCACTCCAGTAGTCCCGTTGTACGACCGAAGAACAGCAGTTCGGAGCCCTGCTCCAGCGGCGAGGCCTCGACATATATCTCGGCAACGCCAATCTTCTTGTAGTAATTGGTAACCTTTCCGACAAACACCTTGCGTTTGGTCGACGACGAGCCATAGGCCGAGGTGAGTTCGGGCACAGGACGACCCAGATAGTAACCGCCCCAGAAATCGCGGTTGAACACCGTACGCAGGCGCTCGGTAAGTTGGTCGGCCAACTCCGTTGTAAACTCGCCATCGCACACAGCACGCACCGCGCGGTCGTAGCTCTCCACAACACGCTTCACATAGTCTGCGCCACGAGCACGACCCTCAATCTTGAGCACGCGCACACCCGAAGCAATCATTTTATCGACAAAGCCTATGGTACAGAGGTCTTTGGGCGAGAGCAGATATTGACCCTGAACATCGAGCTCGGCGCCGGTCTCCTTGTCACGCAGAGTGTACGAGCGGCGGCAAATCTGACGACAAGCACCACGATTGGCCGAACAACCCGTCTCGTGCACGCTCAAGTAGCACTTACCCGAGATAGCCATACAGAGCGCTCCGTGGGCAAACATCTCTATTTGGACAAGTTCTCCTTTCGGGCCACGAATATCGCGCTCGATAATCTGCGAGTGGATATGAGCAACCTGCTCCATGCTTAACTCTCGCGCCAGCACAACCACATCGGCCCAACGCGAATAGAAACGCAGTGTCTCGACATTCGAGATATTGAGCTGGGTGGAGATATGCACCTCCATACCACGGCTACGGGCATACTCGATGGCCGCTTGGTCGGCAACAATCAGCGCCGTAACACCATTAGCCGCGGCGCAATCTATCACAGAGTGGAGTTTTTCGATTTCGTCATCGTAGATTACGGTATTGACCGTGAGGTATGTTTTGACCCCCGCGGCACGGCACGTAGCCACAATCTCGGCGAGGTCGTCAAGCGTAAAGTTCACAGACGAGGCGGCACGCATATTGAGTCCGGCCACACCAAAGTAGACCGAATCGGCACCCGCCTCAATAGCGGCATGCAGGCTCTCGTACGACCCCACAGGAGCCATTATTTCGATATCTTTTCTCTGCATAATCTTTATTATTTATCTCGGCCCATCAGGCCCTCAACAAAGCGGCGCAGTTCGGCAAGCTCCTCGGCCTTACCCTCAACTTGGGCGAGCGCAGCAAGCGCCTTTGCAAAACGGCGGTTAATCTCGCTTTCGGTGCGCTGTTTAACCTCGTAGCGGTCATAAATCTCGAGCGTGCGGGCAATCTTCTCGGCCGAAGTGAGTGTCTCATCACGATAGATAGTACCAAGCGCGGTACGATCCTCTTGGGTTGCTGCATTGAGTGCCGAAATCATCAAGAAGGTCTTCTTACCCTCCAGAATATCGCCACCCACATTCTTACCCAAACGACTATCGCCATAGCTATCCAGCAAGTCATCCTGCAGTTGGAAGGCAAGACCGAACTCCAGAGCGAACTCACGCAGGCGGGCAATGTTTTTGTCATCGGCGCCACCCAGAATCGCACCTATCTCTATTGCGCCCTCGAACAGAACCGAGGTTTTCAGCGCAATCATATTGATATACTCACTCTCCTCAACCGACGCTTGCGATTCGAAGTCCATATCATACTGCTGGCCCTCACACACCTGCATAGCAACGCGATTGAAACACTCCATTACGCGTTGGAGCAGATGGCTCGGCGCCTTTGCAAGCAGACTGTACGAGCTGATAATCATGGCGTCACCCGAGAGGATAGCCACATTCTCACCCCAGCGATTCCACACCGTAGGGCGACCACGACGCAACGGGGCATTATCCATAATATCGTCGTGCAGCAGGGTAAAGTTGTGGAACACCTCGATTGCCGCCGCACAAGGCATAGCCACATCGTAGTCGTCGGCAAACAGACCATAGCTCATCAGCACAAACAGCGGACGAAGGCGTTTGCCTCCCGCCTCGAGTGCATACTCCACCGGTCGATACAGCAGAGCGGGCTGGGCAGGGTATCCCAAACGGGTTAAATAGTCATTGGTGCGAGCAAGCAAAATATTCGAGTCCATATCAATTAAAATGAGTTTTTCCGAGTCAGAAACACCCTCGACAACTACGCCGAGCGCGCCCCACCCACGGGTTTTAGCTCTACAAAGATAATTATTTTTGGTAATTATAAAAAATTGTCGTATTTTTGGGAATGTTTAACAATTAAATTAACCTCTTTAACTATACACTGATATGAAAAAACTTTCTGTCGGAATTGATATTGGCGGTACTCGTACCAAAATTGGCGTTGTAAACGAAGACGGTAGCGTATGCGCTAACGCAATCATCACCATGGCTACCTATCCCCGCGAGAGCAACTACCCCGCTTATGTAGACGCTCTGTGCGCCGAGATCACTCGTCTGCTCGCGCTCCAAGAGGAGGACTACGAGTTCATCGGTATCGGTATCGGTGCCCCCATGGCAAACTACAACAACTGCACTATCGACAACCCGGGTAACCTCTGGACTCCCGACAACGTAAACGATAGCCACAGCCGTATCTTCCCCATTGCCAAGGACATCCTCGCTCGCTTCGAGAACAATCCCAAACTCTGTGGTACCAAAATCGTTGTTACCAACGACGCTAATGCCGCAGCTATCGGCGAGATGGTTTATGGTGGTGCCAAAGGCATGCAAAACTTTGTAGTCGTAACCCTCGGCACAGGTCTTGGTGGCGGTATCGTACTCAACGGCCAACTCATCAATGGTCACCGTGGTTTCGGCGGCGAGCTGGGTCACATCGTAGTTGAGCCCGCTGGTCGTCAATGTGGTTGCGGTCTGCGTGGTTGCATCGAGCCCTACGCTTCGTCGACCGGTATCGTTCGCACCGTAAAGAGCTGGCTCAACGACACCGACGAGCCCAGCGTTCTGCGTAACATCGACCCCGACAAGATTGAGAGTAAAGATATTAGCGACGCGGCTCTGGCAGGTGACGCTTTGGCACAACGTGCATACGACTACACCGGCGAGCTGCTCGGCAAGATGCTGGCAAACATTCTGCCCATTCTGGATCCCGAGGCTATCTTCATTACCGGCGGTTTGGCAAAAGCAGGCAACCTGATTTTGGCTCCCACCGAGCGTGCAATGCGTGCTGCACTGCTGCGCATCTATGGTGATGTTAAGCTGGCTCTCTCGCAAATCAACGACGACAACGCCGCTGTTCGTGGCGCATCGGCATTGGTTTGGTAGTCCACAATAATCCACAACTAAAATGGCTGTCGAGCATATCGACGGCCATTTTTAGTTTAAAAAACATACATATATTGAAATAATATCTAAAAAATTTCTATCTTTGGGGTTTGAAGTTTAAGACAACGAACAATATGTGTAGCAAGATAAAAATCGGCATTACGCAAGGTGACACAAGTGGCATCGGCCTCGAGTGCGCCCTCGGCGTGCTTGCCGACCCACGAATGCTCGAGCTTTTCACCCCCGTGGTATATGCATCGCCCGCAGCCGTGGAGTTCTACAAAAAGTGTATAGAGGAGGGCGATAACATCAAACTTTACAAAATAGCAAATGCCGACAAGGCTCGAGATAACCAAATTAACCTTGTGGCGGTGGAGTGTAACCCCACACCTACTCCCGGACATGCCTCGCCCGAATCGGGCAAAGCCGCAATTGAGGCTCTGCGCATGGCAGTGGAGGACGCCAAATCGGGCGCCATTGACGGTATCGTCACCATGCCCATCTGCAAGGAGAACACCAAGAGCGAGGAGTTCCCTTATGCCGGCCACACAGGTTTCTTTGGCGATGAGTTTGAGGGTAAACCTACGATGATGATGGTTAGTGACACCATGCGTGTAGCACTGCAAACAACCCACATTCCGTTGGAGGAGGTTCGCCGCAACATCTCTATCGACGCCATCGTAACCAAACTCGCCGAGCTCAAGGAGTCGCTTATCCGCGACTTCAGCATCGTTCAGCCCAAGATTGCAGTCATGTCGCTCAACCCCCACTCGGGCGAGGGCGGTGTATTGGGTAGCGAGGAGATTCAAATCATCACCCCCGCCATCCAGCAGGCCGCCGAGCAAGGCATCTATGCCTTTGGTCCCTTTGCGGCCGATGGTTTGATGCTTTCGGGTGGCTTTGCCAAGTACGATGCACTGCTTGCCATGTACCACGACCAAGGACTCACACCGTTCAAGGCGCTGACCCCCGACGGAGTAAACTACACAGCAGGACTTGAGGTTGTGCGCACAAGTCCCGACCACGGCACGGCATACGATATCGCAGGCAAAGGAGTGGCCGACCTGCAAGCAACCCGCAATGCTATCTACACGGCAATTGACATTATTCGCTCACGCGACAACTACGATGATATGACCGCCAACCCGCTACCTCACTACGAGCGCGAGAAGGGACGCGACATCTCGATTAGCGAGCTCAAACTGCCCGAGCAGCAGGACTAAACACTCGCACAAGTTTTTAGCAAAAAATGCCCGGCGATGTTCCTCGTCGTATCAAGGGACTCCCGAGGCGCAACCGAATATTAACTTTAAGTAAAACAAAAATGATTAACGTAACATTTCCTGACGGCAGCACTCGTACGTTTGCAAAAGGAACCACCGCAATGCAAATTGCGGAGAGCATCAGTTCTCGACTCGCAGCAGAGGTTCTGACCGCCACCGTCAATGGCAAGGTCACTGACCTTATCACTCCGATTAACGAGGATTGTACTCTGACTCTTCACAAATGGGATGATCCCGAAGCCAAGATGACCTTCTGGCACACCTCGTCGCACCTTTTGGCCGAGGCTCTGGAGGCCCTCTACCCCGGTATTAAATTCGGTATCGGCCCTGCTATCGAAAGCGGATTCTATTACGACGTAGACTCGCCCACCCCCATCACCGAAGGTGACCTTCCCGCAATCGAGGCCAAAATGGCCGAGCTGGCACGCAACAAAGAGCCTATGGTTCGCCGCGAAATCAGCAAAGAGGAGGCAATGAAAACCTTCACAGAGAAGGGCGACCAATATAAAACCGAGCTCATCAGCGCTCTGGAGGATGGCACCATCACATTCTACACCAATGGCGCCTTCACCGACCTGTGCCGTGGCCCGCACTTGCCCAACACAGGCCTTATCAAAGCAATCAAGCTCACCTCGGTAGCCGGTGCTTACTGGCGCGGTGACGAGCACAACAAGATGCTCACCCGTATCTATGGTGTGTCGTTCCCCAAGAAAGGCATGCTCGACGAGCACCTCGCTATGCTCGAGGAGGCTAAAAAACGTGACCACCGCAAACTCGGTAAAGAGCTTGAGCTGTTTGCATTCTCGCAACGTGTAGGTCAAGGTCTGCCCTTGTGGTTGCCCAAAGGCGCCGCACTGCGTGACCGTCTGGAGCAATTCCTGCGTGCCGTACAGAAGAAACACGGCTACGAGCAGGTTATCACTCCCCATATCGGTAACAAAGACCTCTACGTAACTTCGGGTCACTACGCAAAATATGGCAAGGACTCGTTCCAACCCATCCACACTCCCTACGAGGGCGAGGAGTATCTGCTCAAACCGATGAACTGCCCCCACCACTGCGAAATCTATCGCACCAAACCCCGTTCGTACAAAGACCTGCCTCTCCGTTTTGCAGAGTTCGGCACCGTTTATCGTTATGAGCAAAGTGGTGAGCTTCACGGACTTACTCGTGTGCGTGGTTTTACCCAAGACGACGCCCACCTGTTTGTACGCCCCGACCAACTGCTCGACGAGTTCATGAAGGTTATTGATATTGTGCTCTACATCTTCAAGACTCTCAAGTTCGACGACTTCACTGCACAAGTATCGTTGCGCGACCCCAACAACAAGAGCAAATACATCGGTTCGGACGAGAACTGGGAGAAGGCAGAGTCGGCTATTATCGAGGCAGCCAACATCAAAGGCCTGAAAACCATCGTCGAGTATGGCGAGGCCGCATTCTATGGCCCGAAACTTGATTTCATGGTTAAGGACGCTATCGGCCGTAAATGGCAACTCGGAACCATTCAGGTGGACTACAACCTGCCCGAGCGTGTCGACTTGACCTATACCGGGGCCGATGACAAACCTCACCGCCCGATTATGATTCACCGTGCGCCCTTCGGCTCGATGGAGCGTTTTGTGGCTGTGCTTCTGGAGCACACCGGTGGTAAGTTCCCTCTGTGGCTCACCCCCGACCAAGCCGTGGTTCTGCCCATCAGCGAGAAGTATAACGACTACGCAAAAGAGGTATCTGATTACCTGTGCCAAAACGATGTACGCGCAAGTGTAGATAACCGCAACGAGAAGATTGGCCGTAAGATTCGTGACAACGAGCTCAAACGTATCCCCTACCTTGTAATTGTAGGTGAGAAGGAGGAGGCCAGCCGCACCGTATCGTGCCGCGTTCAAGGCGAGGGCGATAAGGGCTCGATGACCGCCGAGGAGTTCAAGAACATGGTTCTGGCTCGCGTTGCCGAGGAGATTGGCGAATAAGTTTACCCGCACTATGGGGCTTACAGGGTAAGCCCCATAGTGCACAACAATAAAAAGAGAACATAACACACATTAACTTAATTTAAGGAGGACAAAGCTATAGGACCGAAACCTTTTACCGGCGCACCCAAGCGCCCGGCAGGCGCACCGCAACAACAACGCGGACGCGTAGTCAAAGAGCAGCCTAACCGCATCAACAACCAAATCACCGCCCCGATGGTTCGTGTCGTGGGTGACAACATTGAGGGTGCTGCGGTTATGTCAATTCGCGACGCCATCAAGCTCGCAGACGAGATGGAACTCGACCTGATCGAGATTTCACCCAACGCAGAGCCGCCCGTATGTCGCATCGCCGACTACCAAAAGTATCTGTACCAACAGAAGAAAAAGGCTAAAGAGATTAAGGCAAAGGCTGTTAAGATGGTTGTTAAAGAGATTCGATTCGGACCTCAAACCGACGACCACGACTACAACTTCAAACTGCG
>JAZQXR010000038.1:0-1878 GCA_045632975.1 Rikenellaceae bacterium | reverse complement strand
CGGGGGTTACAGTGCCCCATTGGCGGAAGTTTTGCAGCTCCTCCATGGTGTAGTTGCCCGCAAGTGCCAGCACTCCGTAGAGCATGGGCGACATGTGACCGGGGTCGAGGAAGAAGCGGTCGCGCCACGGGTATGTCATGTTGTCGGGGTTGTAACGCAGGAAGCAACCGTACAGCACGCTCACAAAGTCGGCACCGCCCATTGCGCCTCCGGGGTGACCCGATTTGGCTTTTTCAACCATTGCTACCGACAGCACACGGATGTTGTCGGCGGCTCTTTTAAGCTCCGCTACCGGAATAGTAGCATTGTTTTGTTTCTCGCTCATATCGTAGTTTTATTGTGTTTCGTAAAAATTTCTTAAAGTTGGTTTTTGGTGTTTAGCTCGCCTTGAGCGACTCCTCGATGGCGGCCATTGCTGACTGCTCGAACTTGGAGCGGGCCCACTCGGCCGTAACGCAGAACTCTTTGCACTCCTCGTCGCTCGGCAGGTCGTACATGGCGTCCATCATGATGGTTTCGCAGATACCGCGCAGACCCCTCGCGCCGAGTTTGTACTCCACAGCCTTGTCCACTATGTACTCCAGCGCCTCGGGCTCAAATGTGAGTGCCACACCATCCAGCGCAAAGAGCTGTTCGTACTGTTTGGTGATGGCGTTCTGCGGCTCGGTGAGGATGTTGCGCAGAGCCTTTCGGTCGAGCGGTTCCATGTAGGTGAGCACCGGCAGACGACCAATCAGCTCGGGAATCAGGCCGAAACTTTTGAGGTCTTGCGGCATGATATATTTGAGCATGTTGTTGCGGTCGATTTGGCGGCTCTCCTCCTTGCGGCTGTAGCCCACGGCGTGTGTATTGAGGCGGGCAGCAATCTTGCGCTCAATACCGTCGAACGCTCCTCCGCAGATGAACAGAATGTTCGAGGTATTGACCTGAATGAACTTCTGCTCGGGGTGTTTGCGTCCACCTTGGGGCGGAACATTGACGGTTGTACCCTCCAGCAGCTTCAACAGCGCTTGTTGAACGCCCTCGCCCGACACGTCGCGGGTGATGGAGGGGTTGTCGCCCTTGCGGGCAATCTTATCTATCTCGTCGATGAAGACAATGCCTCTCTCGGCCTTGGCAACATCGTAGTCGGCAACTTGCAACAGACGCGACAGGATGCTCTCCACATCCTCGCCCACATAGCCCGCCTCGGTGAGTACCGTGGCATCGACAATGGTGAAGGGTACATCGAGCAGTTTGGCGATGGTGCGTGCAAGCAAGGTCTTACCCGTACCCGTGGGGCCTACAATCACAATGTTGCTCTTGTCAATCTCGACCTTGCCGCCGTCGTAGCGGTTCATTAGGCGTTTGTAGTGGTTGTACACCGCCACCGAGATATATCGTTTGGAGGCCTCTTGGCCGATAACGTGCTTATCGAGGAATGCCTTAATCTCGGCGGGTTTGAGTAGCTTGGTGCGGTCGAAACCTGCATCGGCTCTCTTCGCTGCGGCGTGGCCAAGTGCCTCGGCGAGTATGTTGTGGCCATTCTCGATGCATTTGTTGCAGATGGCGGCGCCATTCTGTCCGTTGAACAGCAGCTCCACCTCGGCACGCTCCGCACCGCAGAACCAGCAGTGGTCGCCCTCGCCTCCTCGGCCGTTATTTCGTCTGTTATTTGCCATCTCTTACGCGTCGTTTGGTGAGAACTTCGTCAATCAGTCCGTACGTCACAGCCTCGTCGGCGCGCAGCCAATAGTCGCGGTCGGCATCCTCGGCAATCTTCTCGATAGCCACGCCCGAGTGGAGCGAGAGAATCTCGTAGAGCTCCTGTTTGGTGCGAATAATCTCGCGGGCTGTAATCTCAATGTCCGAGGCTTGACCCTGCACGCCACCCAGCGG
>JAZQXR010000037.1:0-4454 GCA_045632975.1 Rikenellaceae bacterium | reverse complement strand
ATCGCCGAGATTGCCGCCGTGCTGGCCTTTTCGGCAGTTCAGACGGGTGACAAGGTGGGCTGCATCATGTTCAGCGACCGCATTGAGCACTACATACCTCCCAAGAAGGGCAAGAGCCATATCCTTTCGATAATCCGCCACCTGTTGAGCTTCGAGGCCGAGGGCCGAGCCACACGCCTCGACGCCCCGCTGAAGGCGCTCACCAACATGGTCCGCAAACGCTGCACCTGCTTTGTGCTGTCGGACTTCCTCTACAAGCAGAGCGCCACCGAGGAGCTCGAAGAGTCACTCAAGATTGCCGCCGGCAAACACGACATCGTAGCCATCCGCATCGCCGACCGCCTCGAACGCGAGCTGCCCGATGTGGGCCTTATCGAGATGCGCGACGCCGAGAGCGGCCGCACCGTGTGGGTCGATACGTCGAGCCGTGGCGTGCGCGAGAGCTACACCGAGGCGTGGGAGGAACGCCACGAGGCCACCAACCGCCTGCTCCGCCGCTACAAGGTCGATAGCGCCGACATCGACACCGCCGACGACTATGTTGTGAGCCTTATCAAACTGTTCAAACAACGATGAAACGACTATTACTTTTAGCCATAACCGCCATCGCATTCGCCGCCGCCTCGGCACAGAGCACCCGCCCCACGGTGAGTGTGAGTCTGGAGCGCGACAGCGTTACCATTGGCGACCAAATCACACTTCGTGTCGATGTCGATAAGGATGTGATGCAGGTTGTGATGTTCCCCGAGATTGACACCACAGCCGCGCAGGGTGCCATCGAGGTTATGCGTTCGTGGCCGGTCGATACGCTCCCCGGCGAGGGTCGCCGTATGCACCTGTCGAAACGCTACCTGCTCACCTCGTTCACTGCGGGCAACTACCGCGTTGGTGGCTACCCCGTGCTCTACATCGACAAGAACATCGTCGATACGCTGTATAGCCCCGATACGGTTGTGTTGCACGTTTCGACCTTTGAGATTGACACCACCTCGATGACCATCCACGACATCCGCCCGCCCAAACAGATTCCTGTCAAGTTTGGCGAGTGGGGAGGCTGGACCGCCCTCGGCCTTGTGGCCCTTGCGCTGGTAACCCTGCTTGTGTGGGTCATCGTGCGCCTTGTGAGCCACAAACCCGTCTTTGGCCCCGTGCGTCCCGCCGAGCCGCCCCATGTGCGCGCCATCCGCGAGCTGAACGAACTGAATAGCCGCAAGCTGTGGCAAAACGGTCGCCATAAGGAGTATTATACCGCCCTGACAGAGATTACCCGCGAGTACCTCGACGGTCGCTTTGGCGTGGGCGCTATGGAGATGACCACAGACGAGATTCTGACTGCTATCCGCCCGCTGGAGCTGGAGCCCAAACAGAGCGAACTACTCTCCGAACTGCTGCATACAGCCGACTTTGTGAAGTTTGCCAAACATGCGCCCGACGCCGAGCAGAACGAGAGCCTCTATACAGGCGTCTACTACTTTGTCGAGAATACCAAACAGACCACCCCCGAGGAGGGCTCAAACGAATATAAGGAGGCGATGAAGGTATGAGAGAGATGATTCGATACACAATTGGCGCTGTGCTTATGACCTTGGCACTTGCCTCTGCCACCGATGCCCATGCCCAACGCTACCCCGAGCGCCGCACCGCGCGTCAGGGCAACCGCCTCTACGACAAGGCCGACTATGCCGCCGCCGAGGTAAACTATCGCAAGGCGCTGGCACTTAATAACCTGCTCTACGAGGCCGACTTCAACCTCGGTGACGCAGTGTACAAACAGGAGCGCTACGACGAGGCTGCCAAGATTTTCGGTCGCGTAGCTGCCGACACCCTCCGCACCGCGAGCGAGAAGGCCGAGGCGCTGTTCAATATGGGTAACGCGCAGTTCAGCGAGCGCAAGTTTGCCGAGGCTATCGAGAGCTACAAATCGTCGCTCCGCCTTGTGCCCGACGACAAGGAGTGCAAGTTCAACCTCGCCTATGCCCAAAAGATGCTCCAGGAGGAACAAAACCGCCAACAGCAACAGCAGAACGACCAGAACCAGGACCAACAGCAAAACCAAGACAACAAAGACAATCAGGATAACCAAGATAACAAGGACAACCAGAACAACGACGACCGCGATCAGCAAAACAAGAATCAGGAGCCCGAGGGCGACAAACCCGAGGATAACAAAGAGAATCCCGGCGAGCAACCCCAAAATCAGCCCCAAAACCAACAGGGCCAACAACCTCGCATGACTCCCCAACAGGCCGACCAACTGCTCCAAGCCGTTCAGGGCGAGGAGGATAAGACGCGCGACAAGATGGACAAACAGAAGGTTGTGGGCGTAGGTCGTTCGGGCAAGAATTGGTAAACCGCACAAGAGAGAAACGATGGTAACATTTGCACATCCCCGATTGCTATGGCTGCTTGTGGCGCTTCTGCCGCTTGTGGCATGGTACATCTATAACCAACTCAAGGGTGGCGCGACGCTCCGCATGTCGAGCACCGCGGCCATTCCTCGTAGCACCCGCTCGGCTAAATACTACCTCCGCCACCTGCCCTATGCGATGCGTCTGGGCGCCATCTCGCTGATGATTGTGGCTCTGGCCCGCCCCCAAAGCACCGAACATGGCAGTAATGCCACCACCGAGGGTATAGATATTGTGCTTGCGATGGATATCTCGAGCAGTATGCTTGCCCGCGACTTCGAACCCGACCGTATCGGTGCCGCCCGCGCCGTAGCGTCGAAGTTTATCGTCGACCGCCCGAGTGACCGTATAGGTATTGTGGTGTTTGCCGGCGAGAGCTTCACCCAAAGCCCGCTCACCACCGACAAGAGCTCGCTGTTGAGCCTTATGGGTCAGATTCGTAGTGGCGTTGTCGAGGACGGAACAGCCATCGGCAATGGCCTTGCAACGGCCATCAACCGCCTACGCGAGAGCGAGGCCTCGAGCAAGGTTGTGATTCTGCTCACCGATGGTGTGAACAACTGCGGACAGATTGCCCCCCTGACCGCCGCCGAGATAGCCCAAACGCTGGGTATCAAGGTCTATACCGTGGGCGTGGGTACCGACGGCATGGCCCCCTACCCTGCAGTCGATATGTGGGGCAATACGGTCTACCAGAAGATGAAGGTCGATATTGACGAGAGCACCCTGCGCGAGATTGCCTCGATGACGGGCGGCGAGTACTTCCGTGCCACCGACGAGCGCAAGCTCTCCGAGATTTACGACCGCATCAACCGCTTGGAGCGCACCAAAATCGAGACCACGGAGTACACCCTCTACCACGAGCTGTTCGGCCGCTACCTGCTGTGGGCCGTTGTGCTACTTGCCGCCGAGCTTGTACTGCGCAAATTGTGGCTCAAACAGTTGCCCTAACCCCCTCTAAACACGCTACGCTATGAACATGTTTCGTTTCGAAAACCCCGATATGCTCTACCTGTTGCTGTTGGTTCCCGCACTGATAGCACTCTACCTCTATTCGGCCTACGACCGCCGACGACGTATTGCACGATTGGGTAATGCCGATACTATCCGCTCACTTATGCCCGATAGCTCGGTGCGCCGCGAGCACCTCAAGTTCTCACTCTATATTATAGGTATAACCCTTGCAGTGATAGCTCTCGCCCGCCCACAGTTCGGCAGCAAACTCAAAGAGGTCAAACGCGAGGGTATCGAACTTATGCTTGCCGTGGACGTATCCAACTCGATGCTCGCCGAAGACTTTGCCCCTAACCGCCTGGAGCGCACCAAATACTCCATCGCCCGCCTGCTCGAAGGACTCCACCAAGACCGCGTGGGACTGATTGTGTTTGCCGGCGATGCCTATGTCCAACTGCCCATCACCTCGGACTACCTCACCGCGCGCAGCTTTGTGGAGCGCGTGTCGCCTACTATGGTGTCCAAACAGGGTACGGCCATCGGAGCCGCCATCGACCTTGCCGCCAATAGCTTCTCATCACAGAGCGAGGGTAGCCGCGCCATCATTCTGATCACCGATGGCGAGAACCACGAGGATAACCCCATCGCCGCAGCCAAACGAGCTGCCGACGAGGGCATCAAGATATACGCCATAGGTATCGGCACCCCCGAGGGTGCACCTATCAAACTCGATGGCGACTTTATCCGCGACGAGAATGGCGATATGGTTGTCTCGAAACTCGATGAGGCTACCCTGCGCGAGGTTGCGTTATCGACCGGAGGTGCCTATATCCGCTCCACCGACCGCAGTATGGGCTTGGCCGAGATTATCGCCAAAATCAAGGAGACCGAGAGTAGCGAGTTCACCACCGTCCAGTTCGAGGAGTACGACGAGCGCTACCACTACCTGCTTGCCGTGGCCCTTGTGCTGATAGTTCTGGACACCATCATCCAGAGCCGCCGCAACCGCCGCCTGCGCCACCTCAACATCTTCACCAACAAGGAGTAAAAAGTACACCCTCCAACAAAAAAATGCAAAATTTTTCTTGGAAA
>JAZQXR010000036.1:0-3971 GCA_045632975.1 Rikenellaceae bacterium | reverse complement strand
AGAAACTGCGTTTCTCGTTAGAGGTTTGCATTATAGGGGCTGTTGCCCGAAGGCAACGCCCAAAAGAGTAGTCGCGTTCGGCCTTTCAAACCAGTTTGAGGCCGAGCGCGACTACTCTTTTATCGGCGTGCACACACGCCTCCCCACTATGAATTCACAAATTCTGCAACATCCATACTATTTACCCCCCACGACACGAAAAAAAAACGAGCACCTGTCGGGGACAGATGCTCGCTTTGGGAGTGATATATTAAGTTCTGATGATTAGAACTCGATGCCTTTGAAGTTCACGTCCTTTGCAGCTTTAGCTTTGAGGGCGGGGTTGAGTTTGATGGCATTTTTGAGGTAAGCAGCAGCCTCGCTTGCTTTGCCCATTTGAGCAGCGATTACAGCGCGGAGGTACTCTGCTTTAGCCGATTTGTCGCTGGCGATAGCGTTTTGAGCAGCCGAGTAGTTGCCCTCGAGTACATAGTTTACAGCGGCGTTGTAACCGGTGAGTTTGCCTTTAGCGGCAGCGTAGTTACCCTCTGCAACGTCAGCCAGAGCTTTAGCCTCGGCCGAAGCACCTGCGAGGTATTGTTTAGCCTCGGCATATTTACCCTCGGCCATTGCACCTACTGCGAGGTTGTTGTTGATGGCAGCATCCGAGCTAATCGACGAAGCCTTTGCAAAAGCTTTGCTTGCAGCCTCCCAGTTGCCCATCTCGGCGTTAACTACACCGAGGTTGTTGTATGCGCGAGCGTCGCCATATTTAGCAGCAGCCTCGTAAACTTTAACCTTGGTAGCGGGGTTGTTAACCAGAGTAGCACCGTAGAGCAGTTGCTCGAGCGAGAGTTTGTTCATCTCGCCACGCTCGATAGCAGCTACGATCTCGGTGTCGGTGAGGTTTTGAACCTCGGCAGTAGCCACGAGTTGAGTACGACGGAGTTTGGGCAGAACCTCTTTTGCGAGTTGCTCGAATACAACGCTCATGTTTTTGATTTGAGCGTCGCGCTCTGCGGGGTTGCTGGTCATTTGGAGGATTTGGAGAATCATGGCTTTGTCCTCGATGTTCGAAGCCTCAACCAGCTCTTTGAAACCTTCCCAGTCCTCGCCATAAGCAGCAGCGTCATAAGTAACGCCCTCTACCTTTTTGAGCTCTTTGCTCAACGCTTTCTTACCGCTCTCGCTACGAGCTTTCGACAGTTTGTCGTTGAGTGCGAGAGGACCATCGGGTGAAGCATAACCGTTAGCGTAAACGCTACCCATGGTTACGCGATCTTTGTCAACGTTCTCGGTGATGAATGCCTCGAGAGCTTTGATTTGCTCGGTGGTGAGTTGTTTGCGGTTCACGTTCGAGTTGTTGATAGCGTACATGATGTCAGCTTTCTCGCTGATGGTGGTAGTTTTCTCGTATTTGTCGCTCATAAGCTCGAGAGCCGAGGTGTAGTCAACGCTGTTTTGGATAGCGTTCAGACCCTCTGCTACGGGGATGCGAACGAGCTCGGTCATCTCGGCGTCTTTGCCTTTGCAACGAGCCTCAACAACCATTACCAGAGTCGAAACATCAGCACGTTTGTCGTAGGGGAACGATACCGACATGGTGTATTTGCCACCGGTTTTCTTGTCGATAACGATGTAGTTGTCATTAACTTTCGAGCCTTGGAAGTATTGGGGAGTACCCTCAATGCTGCCACCCTCGAACATCAGGACGGGAGTAACCTTGGCGATTGCCTTTTTGTTGTAGTACTTCTCGGGGAAGGTTACGGTAACATCGGTAACGATGTTTTGGCCTTTAAGGGTGAGTACCTCGGGGTTGCATGTTACGACAACATCATCCACCTTTTTAGCCATTTTTTTGTAGCAGTTACAGCTCGATGCCATAGCAGCAACGGCCATAATCAGACACAGGTTTACCAGCTTTTTCATAAGTTGTGTAAATTGAAGTGTAATTGGTTAATATTTAAATAAAGTATATTCGCTCTTAAATCACTCAAGAGAGAGCGGATGGACACCCCATTCACGCCTCTCTCAAGTCATAATATTGTCGTAGAATTACTCTTTGTCGCCACCTTTGCGCTCGCCACGGGGTTTGCCACCGTCACGACGAGGACCGCGGTTGCCACCTTTGCGCTCTGCGGGCTCTACCCAACCCTCGGGTTTCTCGAGCAGCACCTTGCGCGAAAGTTTGTACTTGCCGGTCTTTTGGTCAACGCCGATGAGTTTAACCTCGATGGTATCACCCTCTTTCAGGCCGGTCTCCTCCATGGTCTCGAAACGTTTGTAGTCAATCTCCGAGATGTGGAGCAGAGCATCTTTACCGGGGAGAATCTCAACAAATGCGCCAAAGGCCACAATCGAACGAATCTTGCCGGTGTAAATCTCGCCAACCTCGGGAACAGCTACGATGCCTTTGATACGCGAGAGTGCGCCATCCAGAGCCTCTTTGTCAACGCCGAAGATATCAACGATACCTTTGTTGTCAACCTCGGTGATGGTGATGGTAGTACCGGTGGTCTTTTGAATCTCTTGGATAACCTTACCGCCCGGGCCGATAACAGCACCGATAAACTCACCGGGGATGGTGATTTGAACGATACGGGGAACAAAGGGACGGAAGTCCTCACGGGGCTCGGCGATGGTCTCGGTAATTTTGTCCATGATGTGCAGACGACCAGCTTTAGCTTGAGCCAGAGCCTTTGCCAGAACCTCATACGACAGACCGTCAACCTTGATATCCATTTGGGTTGCGGTGATACCGTCACGAGTACCGGTAACCTTGAAGTCCATATCGCCCAAGTGGTCCTCATCACCGAGGATGTCCGACAGAACGGCGAACTTGTCACCCTCCGAAATCAGACCCATTGCGATACCCGACACAGGTTTCTTAATCTTAACACCGGCATCCATCAGCGCCAGAGTACCGGCACATACGGTAGCCATCGACGACGAACCGTTGCTCTCCAAAATATCCGACACTACGCGAACTGCATAGGGGTTCTCCTCGCCTACGGGGACCATAGGTTTCAGAGCACGCCATGCCAAGTGACCGTGGCCAATCTCACGACGGCTCAAGCCACGCGAAGGACGAGCCTCGCCGGTCGAGAAGGGAGGGAAGTTATAGTGGAGAACGAATTGCTCGCTACCTTGAACGAGCACCTCGTCGATTTGTTTCTCATCGAGTTTGGTACCGAGGGTTACGGTGGTCAACGATTGGGTCTCACCACGGGTGAAGATAGCCGAACCGTGAGCTGCGGGCAGGTAACCAACCTCGCACCAGATGGGACGAATCTCGTCGAGCTTACGACCATCCAGACGTTTACCCTCGTCGAGAATCATGTTACGCATAGCCTTCTTCAGAACGTCGTCGTGGAAGTAGCGTTTAATCATGGTAGCTTTAGCCTCCAGCTCCTCCTCGGTGAACTGCTCGCAGAACTCTGCCTCGATAGCCTCGAAGCTCTCGTTACGCGAGTGTTTGTCCGAACCGCTGGTAGCTACGGCGTAAACCTTGTCGTAGGTCTCTGCGATAACTTTGGCGCGGAGCTCCTCATCGTTCTCCTCGTGGCAGTAGGTACGTTTAACATCTTTACCCAGCTCTTTCGACAGCTCGATTTGGGCTGCGCAGTGGGTTTTGATAACCTCGTGAGCGAACTTGATGGCCTCGAGCATAACATCCTCCGAGACCTCTTTCATCTCACCCTCAACCATCAGGATATTGTCGATGGTACCTGCAACCATAAGGTCGAGGTCAACATTAGCCATTTGCGAGAAGGTGGGGTTGATAACGAACTCACCATCGAGGCGGGCAACGCGCACCTCCGAGATGGGGCCGCCGAAGGGGATGTCCGAAACTGCAAGTGCAGCCGAAGCGGCCAGACCTGCGAGTGCATCAGCTTGAATATCTTTATCTGCCGAGATAAGGTTTACGGTTACGAAAACCTCGGCGTGGTAGTCCGAAGGGAACAGGGGACGGAGTGCACGGTCGATAAGAC
>JAZQXR010000035.1:0-4049 GCA_045632975.1 Rikenellaceae bacterium | reverse complement strand
ATCAGCTCAACGCAAGCGCGGAGTGCATCGGGCATGTACATCATATCCATCTTGCAACCCTCGGGGATGGGGCAGGTGAATTTGCCGTTTTTGATAGCCTCGTAGTAGATCTCCACAGCGTAGTCGGTAGTACCGCCACCGGGGAGGGTTACGTTCGAGATGATACCGGGGAAGCGTACGCTACGGGTATCAACACCGAAGCGGGTGAAGTAGTAGTCGCTCAACATCTCGCCGGTCACTTTGCATACGCCATATACGGTGGTAGGACGCATTACAGTGTCTTGCGGAGTGTTGTCCTTGGGATAGTCACCACCAAAAGCGCCAATCGAGCTGGGAGTGAACAGAGCGCAGTTGAAACGACGAGCAATCTCGAGCGAGTTTACCAGAGCGCCGATGTTGATGTCCCAAGCCATTTTGGGGTTACGCTCGCCGGTTGCCGACAACAGAGCTACCAGGTTGAAGATGGTGTCGATGTTGTACTTTGCAACGATAGCCGCGTAAGCGGGAAGGTCAAGAGCGTTGAGCTCCTCGAAAGGTCCGGTCTCGGCAAGCATGGGATTAACACGCATGTCCGATGCAACAACGTTGTTGTTGCCGTAGATGTTACGCAGATAAACTGTCAACTCCGAACCGATCTGTCCGCCGGCTCCTACGATCAGAATTTTTTTCATTTTGTAGAAGGTTATGAATGTTTTATAGTGATTTGTTTAGCTTGCACAATTCAGCGCTACAAATATAGGACTTTTTTGCCAAAGATGTTCACCCGAATAGCCAAAAAAACGGCTATGGTGTGACTTTTGTCGTTGGTGCTACGATTGTGAAGGTGGGACCGAGGGTAAAGATGGGGTGAAAATTGCATAAATCCGAATTTATGTTTAACTTTGTGGGTCATAATGTAATCAGAAAGCAAACAAATCATTAACATTAACTAATAATCTTACTGTATGGCATTTAGTACAATTGACATCATCATCTTTGCCGTCTACTGTGTTCTGGTTGTCGGTATTGGATTGTGGGTTTCGCGCGACAAAAAGGGCGAGACCAAAGATTCCAAGGACTATTTCCTTGCGAGCAAGGCTCTGCCTTGGTGGGCTGTAGGTGCGTCGCTCATCGCGTCGAACATCTCGGCCGAGCAATTTATCGGTATGTCGGGCTCGGGCTTCGCTATCGGTATGGGTATCGCCTCGTATGAGTTCATGGCGGCACTTACTCTGATTATCGTTGCGGCATTCTTCCTGCCTATCTACCTCCACCGTGGTATCTACACCATGCCCCAATTCCTCGAGCAACGTTTCGACAAACGAGTTAAGACCGTGATGGCTATCTTCTGGCTGCTCGTGTTTGTATTCGTGAACCTCACCTCGATTCTCTATCTGGGTGCGCTGGCTATCGAGACCATGATGGGTGTTGACCTTATGTGGGGTATTGTTGGTTTGGCTATCTTTGCGGCAGTTTACTCAATCTATGGTGGTCTGAAGGCTGTGGCTTGGACCGATGTTATCCAAGTAGTATTCCTTATCGGTGGCGGTCTTATCACTACCTACGTAGCTTTCGAGATGTTGGGTGGCGGTAGCGCATCGGAGGGTGTGAAGTTGCTGGCCGAGAAGGCTCCTGCCAAATTCGATATGATTCTCGACAAACACCACCCCTCGTATAGCGAGCTGCCCGGTTTGAGCGTGCTTATCGGTGGTCTGTGGGTGGCGAACCTCTACTATTGGGGTTGCAACCAATACATCATCCAACGTGCGTTGGCATCGAAATCGCTCGATGAGGCTCAAAAAGGTTTGGCTTTTGCCGGTTTCCTTAAGATTCTCCTTCCGCTGATTATCGTTATCCCCGGTATTATCTGCTGGGTAATGGTTCAAGAGAATATGATTCCTGCTCTTGGCAAGGCCGATGAGGCTTATCCCACTCTGCTGAATATGGTTCCCACCGGTATCAAAGGTCTGGCATTCGCAGCTCTCGTAGCAGCTATCGTTTCGTCGCTAGCTTCGATGATGAACTCGATTTCGTCGATCTTCACCATGGATATCTACAAATCGTATATCAATAAGGGCGCTTCGGATACTCACATGGTAACCGTAGGTCGTATCACCAGTGTCGTAGCTCTCGTAATTGCTTGTGTTGTAGCTCCTATGTTGGCTAACCTCGACCAAGCATTCCAATTCATCCAAGAGTTTACCGGCTTCGTTTCGCCCGGTGCATTGGCAATCTTCCTTGCAGGTTTCTTCTACAAACGTGCAACTGCTAATGGCGCGTTGGCTGCCGCTATCGGTACCTTCGTATTCTCGGTAGTGTTCAAGTATCTGATTCCTGGCGTTCCCTTCATGGACCGTATGATGATTGTGTTCGCACTCTGCTTCGCTGTGATTGTTCTTTTCGCACTCTTCGAGAAGAAACCCATCGAGCAAGAGAAGGTTGTTTACCCCAAAGGCCTGTTCAATACCTCGACCGGATTCAAGATTTGCGCTATTGCTATTATCGCAATTTTGGCATTCCTCTATATTATTTGGTGGTAGCCTAACGGATGGGTTTACCCCATCTAAAATATATCCCAATAGCAAGGGGTCGAATAATCGTATGGTTGTTCGACCCCTTAATTATTGTAATTTACGGAAAGAATTCGTACATTTGTGGCCGAATTAAAACTTTGAAATTATGTTGAGCCGACGATTATTGCGAATTAAGGTTGTTAAATCGCTTTATGCACACCTCAAAGGAGGTGAGAGTATTGATGTTTCACTCAAAAACCTGCGATTCTCTGTCGATAAGGCCTATCACCTTTACTATCAGATGTTGTGGCTGATTGTCGAGGTACGTCGCTATGCAGAAGCGCGTATCGAGATTGGCCGTAAAAAACAACTCCCAACACCCGAGGAGCTCAATCCCAATACCAAATTTGTAGATAACGCACTCATCGCTCAAATCGAACAGAGCGCATGTGTGGTTGATTATATCAATCGCCACTCGTTGGGCTGGAGCGCATACCCCGAGCTCATCCGCGATATGTATAATTCGCTTGTTGCATCGCCCTATTACCAACAATACATGTCGACCGAGGAGCGTAGCTACAAAGCCGACGTGGCTCTGGTTAAGGCGTTCTATATGTCGGCTGATGTCGAGGATAGTGCACTGCTGGAGAGTGTGCTTGAGGAGCAGTCTATTATGTGGAACGACGACTTGGGCTCGGCGCTGATTATGGTTGTTCGTACGCTCGAGGATTGCCGTGCTAAACATGAGGAGATTCCCGTGTTGCCTCAATTCAAAAACGAGGATGATTGGACCTTCGCCAAACGCCTGTTTGTGAACGCAGCAAGTGGATATAGTGAGAATCTGACTACTGTCGAGAAGTTTATCACCAATTGGGATGTGGATCGTGTGGCCTTTATGGATTTGATGATTCTGACCATTGCCCTCACCGAGCTGAAACTCTTTGAGGAGATTCCCACTAAAGTAACCCTCGACGAGTATATCGAGATTTCGAAATTCTATAGCTCGCCCGGTAGCAACATCTTTATCAATGGCGTTCTCGATAAGCTGGTGTCGGAGCTCTCGGCCGATGGCACTATCGTTAAGTCGGGTCGCGGCTTGAAATAGGGTGACGGAATGCGACGCCTGTGTGCAATATTTGTGCTCGCATTGTCGTTTGTAGGGTGTGCGGGACGTTCCGAAAAGGGCGGTGTCCGCATCAAGGAGGTTGCCCCGACGAGTGAAGCCGAGTGCGATACCCTGAACTTTGGACATATTGCGATGGGCGAAACTCCCTTCTATGAGTTTGCATTCCGCGCCACGGAAACACCCCTTACCATTATCTCGTGCGAATCGGAATGTGGCTGTGTGACGGTTGATTATCCACACAAACCTATCGCTGTGGGTGAAGTGGGTGTATGCCGCGTAGAGTTCCATTCGGCAGGCCAATTTGGTCACCGCAATTACAATCTCCGTTTCCGCCTGGAGCCTATGGCTGATTATACGCTTCACGTCAAGGCTGTGGTGGAGTAGGCGAGAGTCGTGATTTGGAAAGACCGACTAAAGTTGTTATATTTGTC
>JAZQXR010000034.1:0-5751 GCA_045632975.1 Rikenellaceae bacterium | reverse complement strand
GATGGTGGGGGCACTCTCGGCGCCGGGGGTGGCGGGCAGAGTACCGAACACATAGCCATTGGCGTCCATCTCAACCTCGATGAGGCCCATTTCGGTCAGCTCCTCGGCCAGAGCCTTGAGCAGAACGAGTTGTTTGGCAGTCGAGGGGAAACTCTCGCTCGACTCGTCCGATTGGGTATCGAACGCAACGTATTTCAAAAATCTATCTTTCAGTTCCATAGTTTACTCCTCCTTTTTAGCACGCATGGAATCCCATACGAAGTAACCAATCAGCAGGGCGTATGCACCGAGTGCAGCCCATTGTGCGCCGTTCGACTCGGCCCATGTACCCATAAACCAATCCATGCCGGCGAACTTCAGAATCGCGCTCACAACACCCATAAGTGCTCCACCTGCGATGAAGCCCGATGCAATCAGCGTACCGCGATCTTTGCGAGCTTTGTTCTCGGCCTCGTCTTTCGAGCGACCCGAGACCCACCACGAGATAAGGCCACCGACCAGCAGCGGGGTGTTTAGGCTCAAGGGGATGAACATACCCAGCGAGAAAGCCAGAGCGGGGATGCCAATCATGGTGAGGATAAGTGCCAGCACAGCGCCCGCGATGTAGAGAATCCACGGGGTTTCGCCACCCGACATGAGGGGCTCGATAACGGCAGCCATGGCGTTGGCTTGGGGGGCTACGAGTGCGCCCTCACCCACAAAGCCATAGGTCTTATTCAGGATGATAATCACACCTGCCACGGTTGCAGCCGAGATGATAGTGCCGAGGAACTTCCAGCCCTCTTGTTTGGCGGGGGTGGTACCAATCCAATAGCCAATCTTGAGGTCGGTGATAAAGCCACCGGCCATAGACAGCGCGGTACAAACCACACCTCCGATAATCATTGCAGCGGTCATTCCGTCGCGTCCCTCGAGGCCCGCGCTCAACAGTACAATCGAGCTCAAGATAAGGGTCATAAGGGTCATACCCGACACGGGGTTCGAGCCTACGATGGCAATGGCGTTAGCGGCAACGGTGGTGAAAAGGAATGCGATAATGAACACAATCAGCAGAGCGATAATCGAGAAACCCCAATTATGCAGAACGCCGAATTGGAAGAAGAAAATCAGTGTTACGAGCACCGCAATCAGAATCGACAGCACGGTACGCATGGGGATGTCGCGTTGGGTGCGCTCAACCTTCTCGGCAGAGGCGCCCTTTTGTCCGAGCTCCTTAACGGCAACGCCCAGAGCGCTCTTAATAACGCCTGCCGAGCGGATAATGCCAATCACACCCGCCATAGCGATACCACCGATACCCAGCGGACGACCATAGGCGAAGAATATCTCCTCGGCGCTCATAGCAGCGGTAACGTCGCCACCAACCGAGCCAATCAGGGGTACGATAACGAACCACACGAGCAGCGAACCGGCACAAATTAGTGCGGCATATTTCAGACCAACGATATAGCCCAAACCCAGCACTGCTGCACCTGTGTTGATGCTTGCAACGGCTTTGAACTTATCGGCCATGGCAACGCCCCAAGCAGCCATACGGGTCGAGATAGTCTCTGCCCAGAGGCCAAAGGTGCCGATGATAAAGTCATACAGACCACCGATAAGACCACTGACAGCCAGCAATTTGGCTTGAGAGCCACCCTTCTCGCCCGAGACCAGCACCTCGGTAGTTGCGGTGCCCTCGGGGAAGGGGTATTTGCCGTGCATATCCTTGACAAAGTATTTGCGGAAGGGGATAATCAGCAGAATTCCGAGCATGCCGCCAAACAGCGAGCTCAAGAAGACTTGGTAGAATTGAGCCTCAAGGCCGAGAATGTAGAGTGCCGGCAGGGTGAAGATAGCACCCGCAACAATCACACCCGACGATGCGCCGATGGATTGGATAATCACGTTCTGGCCGAGCATATTTTTCTTGCCGGTCATGGTGCCGATACCTACGGCGAGGATGGCGATGGGGATGGCGGCCTCGAACACCTGTCCCACCTTCAGTCCGAGGTAGGCGGCAGCGGCCGAGAAGATGATAGCCATGATGATACCCATTGACACGGAGTAGGGGGTAACCTCTTTGGGTGTCGATTTGGTGTCGAGCAGGGGTTTGTACTCCTCACCGGGGGCGAGTTCGCGGTATGCGTTTTCGGGCAGTGAGCTTTTGTTATTCGAAATTTCCATAGGTTCAGGGTGTGGTTAGTCGTTGTAGGTGTAAGTTCCGCCGTTGGCAGTAATCTCGACTTGAGGTTTCTCGCTGGGCTCTACGCGGCCGATGATTTGGGCGTCGATGCCATACGAGCGACCAATGGCGATAAGGTCGTTGGCAATACGCGCGGGGCAGTAAACCTCCAGACGGTGACCCATGTTGAACACGCGGTACATCTCGCTCCAAGGGGTGCCGCTCTGCTCCTGAATCAGACGGAACAGGATGGGGGTCTCGAAGAGGTTATCCTTAACAACCTTGAATTGGTCGATGAAGTGCATGATTTTGGTTTGACCACCACCGCTACAGTGAATCATACCGTGGATGTCGCCGCGGTACTCCTTGAGGATGTCACGAACAACGGGCAGGTAGGTACGGGTAGGCGAGAGCACCAGCTTACCCATATCGACGGGCGAGCCCTCGACCATGTCGGTGAGGCCATATTTGCCGGTGTAGACCAACTCGTCGGGAACACCCGCGTCGAAGGTCTCGGGGAATTGTGCGGCCAGCGAGTGGGCAAACATGTCGTGGCGAGCCGAGGTCAGGCCATTGCTGCCTGTTCCGCCATTATATACGTTCTCGTAGGTGGCTTGGCCGAACGAAGCGAAACCCACAATCACATCACCCGCCTCGATACGGTCGGTAGTGACTACATCTTTGCGTGCCATGCGGGTGGTTACGGTGCTATCCACAATCACGGTGCGAACCAAGTCACCCACATCGGCGGTCTCGCCACCGGTCGAGTAGATGTTTACGCCCAGGTCGCGCATCGATTGGAGGAACTCTTCGGTGCCATTGATGATAGCCGAGATAACCTCGCCGGGGATGAGGCGTTTGTTACGGCCGATGGTGCTCGACAGCAGAATGTTGTCTACCGCGCCGACGCACATCAAATCGTCAGTATTCATAACCACGGCGTCTTGGGCGATGCCTTTCCACACGCTCATATCGCCCGTAGCACGCCAGTAGGCGTAGGCCAGCGACGATTTGGTACCAGCTCCGTCGGCGTGCATGATGAGGCACTGCTCCGGGTCGCCGGTCAGGTAGTCGGGGATGATTTTGCAGAATGCTTTGGGGTAAAGACCTTTGTCTATTTTCTTGATGGCGGCATGGACATCCTCCTTTTTGGACGACACTCCGCGCAGGTTGTAACGATCGTTGCTCATTGCTAAAGGGTTTTAATAACTGCAAAGATAAGTAAAATGATAGAAAAAAAGCTAACCCCTGCAACAAACCCCGACTTTTTTTGTAAATTTGCACTACTATGATAGAGAAAGATCGCAATATGAGAGGCGTCGAAAGCGACCTCGAATTCGAAAACAAAATACGACCGCAAGAGCTTGAGAACTTCCACGGACAGGACAAAATCGTGGAGAATCTCCGCATCTTTATCAAAGCGGCACTCATGCGTGGCGACTCGCTCGACCACGTGCTTCTGCACGGCCCTCCCGGATTGGGCAAAACTACCCTTGCAAACATCATCGCCAACGAGATGGGCTCGACACTCAAAGTGACTTCGGGACCCGTGCTCGACAAGCCGGGCGATTTGGCGGGACTGCTTACGAACCTCGCTGCGGGTGATGTGCTTTTTATCGACGAGATTCACCGTTTGAGTCCCATTGTCGAGGAGTATCTCTACTCGGCTATGGAGGATTATCGCATTGATATTGTGCTCGATAAGGGTCCTTCGGCACGCTCTATACAGCTGGAGCTCGCCCCCTTTACGCTTATCGGTGCAACCACCCGTAGTGGACTGCTCACCTCGCCCCTGCGTGCCCGTTTCGGTATCACCTGTCACCTCGAGTACTACGATACTCCGGTGCTGGCCGGCATTGTCAAGCGTTCGGCGGCAATCCTCGGAATCGGCATTGACGACCAAGCAGCAACCGAGGTGGCTCTGCGTAGTCGTGGCACTCCCCGTATCGCCAATGCGCTGTTGCGTCGTGTGAGGGATTTTGCCATGGTCAAGGGCTCGGGTCATATCGACCTCGACATTACGCGTGTGGCGCTCGGCGCACTCAATATCGACTCTCGTGGTCTCGACCACATGGACAACAAAATTCTGCTTGCCATAATTCAGAAGTTCAAAGGCGGCCCCGTAGGTCTTAACACCATCGCAACGGCCGTGAGTGAGGATGCCGGCACTATCGAGGAGGTCTACGAGCCGTTTCTCATCAAAGAGGGCTTCCTGAAGCGTACGCCGCGTGGCCGCGAGGTTACGGAGCTGGCATACAAGCACCTCGGCGTGGAACGATACGAGGATTTGGATAACAGTCTATTCTAAAATTATTCACTGAAATATGAAACGAATCATTGCACTTGCGATTTGCGCAATCTGCTGCGTATCGCTTACAGCACAACCGCCACAAGGCCAGAGGAGAGAACGACCCCAACGACACAAGATGGCCGAAGTGGATGTTCAGCCCACCGAGGTTAAGTTATATCCCAATGGCGCACCCAACTCGAGCGGTATTACCAAACCCGAGGCGGCTGATGCTTCGGGCAACCTATTCAACGTAACCGAGGCTACTCTCACCATCTATCAAGCGCCCGCCGAGCGTGCTACGGGTCAAGCTGTGGTCATCTGTCCGGGTGGAGCGTACATCTTCGAGGCGATGAACAACGAGGGTCATCCCGTAGCAAAGTGGATGGTGCGTCATGGAGTTACGGCTGTGGTGCTCAAGTATCGTCTGCCCAATGGTAATCCCGATGTGCCTATCGGCGATGCGCTGGCTGCAATCGAGTATGTTCGTGCACATGCTGCCGAGCTCAATGTAAATCCCGCCGAGGTGGGTGTTATCGGTTTCTCGGCCGGAGGTCACTTGGCCGCAAGCGCATCGACACGATTCACATCGACCGCCAATCGTCCCGACTTCTCGATTTTGGTCTACCCCGTGATTACCCTCGGCGCCGAGACTCATGTCGGTTCGCGCAACTCGCTGCTCGGCAAGGATGCCTCCGAGGAGCTTGTGACCGAGTATAGCTGTCAGAATAATGTTACGGCCGACACCCCGCCCACATTCATCGTTCACTGCAACGACGACCGCGTGGTGCCCGTCGAGAATACCTTTATGTATATGGAGCGTCTGCGCAAGGCCGGTGTTAAGCACACGGGAGTAATCTACGAGTCGGGTGGTCACGGATGGGGCTTCCTCGAGGGACCCGGACGTCTGGAGTCGTGGCGCATGAGCTTCTACTCGAATCTGCGTAATTGGTTAAGAGTTCAAAATAAGTAGAAATATGAAAAAAATAATCGCTTCGCCCGCAGCACCCAAAGCCGTGGGCCCCTATTCGCAAGCCGTTCAGGTGGATGGCACACTCTACATCTCGGGTCAACTGCCCGTGGATGGAGCAACAGGCACCGTGCCCGAGGGTATCGAGGCACAGACTCGTCAATCGCTTGCCAACGTGGGTCACATTCTTGCCGAGGCTGGCATGACCTTCGACAACGTGGTTAAGACCACCGTTCTGTTGGCTGACATCGCCGATTTTGCCGCAATGAATGCTGTTTATGCCGAGCATTTCACAGGTGACAAGCCTGCGCGCGTATGTTATCAGGTGGC
>JAZQXR010000033.1:0-9285 GCA_045632975.1 Rikenellaceae bacterium | reverse complement strand
CGTCAAAGGTGGGTTACAACAACTTTTTTACGATTCGGAACCATCGATAGGGCATATACCTCATCGGCAGGTCCAGCCACGTTGGCGTTGTGACAACCGAACGGCGGTGCGAGAAGGCGTCAAAGCTCAAACGGCCGTGATAGGTGCCCAATCCGGAGTTGCCTACGCCGCCAAAGGGGAGATTCTCGTTGGCGATGTGCATGATGGTGTCGTTGATGCATGCGCCACCCGACGAGGTGTGGCGAATCACATAGCGTCCCATGCGCTCGCTGCCGAAGTAGTAGAGTGCCAGCGGTTTCTCGCGCGAGTTGACAAACTGAACGGCCTCCTCGGTGTTGTGGATGGTGATAATCGGGAAGATGGGGCCGAAAATCTCCTCCTGCATGATTGCGTCCGAGGGTGAGGCCTCTACCACCGTAGGCTCGATATAACGGTCGCGCGAATCGTACTCCCCGCCAAAGAGGATTTTGGCACCATCCAGATAGCCTGTCAGTCGCTCGAAGGCGCGGTCGTTTACGATGCGCACAAAGTGTTTGGCCTTTTGGGGCTCCCGGCCGAGCAGCGAACGGAAACTATTTTGCAGAGCCTTCACAAACTTATCCTTCACATCGGCGTGCACCAACAGATAGTCGGGAGCGATGCACGTCTGACCCGCATTGAGCGACTTGCCCCATGCGATTCGGCGTGCGACAAGTTTGATGTCGGCCTCGTTATCTACGATGCAGGGGCTCTTGCCACCCAGCTCGAGGATTACGGGGGTGAGGTTCTTGGCGGCGGCCGTCATTACTTTGCGACCCAGCGAGGGGCTGCCCGTAAAGAAGATAAGGTCGTAGCGATGCTCGAGTAGCGCTTGATTGACCGTGCGGTCACCCTGAACCACAGCCACATATTCGGGCGAGAAGGTACTCTCAATCATCTCCTGTACCACGCTCGATACGTTAGGCACATAGGGCGAGGGCTTGAGGATGGCGGTGCAACCAGCCGACAGCGCACCCACCAGCGGGTTGAGCAATAGCTGTACGGGGTAGTTCCACGGCGAGATTATAAGGGTGCAACCCAGGGGTTCGCTCACAATACGACTGCGCGAGGGCATCATCTTGAGGGGCGTGCGAACTCGCTCGTCGCGGCACCAGCGGTCGATGTTGCGCAGGTGGTTGCGAATCTCGCCCAGCACGATGCTGATTTCGGTCATGTAGGCCTCCTCGTAGCTCTTGTGTAGGTCGCGCCACAGCGCCTCGGCAAGGGGTTTCTCCCACTTGCGAATAGCCTCGTCGAGCTGGCGGAGTGCCTTCTTGCGTGCCGCGATGGGGAGCGTAGCGCCACCGGCAAAGTAGGCTCGCTGCGAGGTCAGAATATCGTCAATTTGCCCCGTGGGGGTATTTGTGATAGCCATGTTCATTGTTATTTGGTTTTTCGTCCCGTAAAGTTATCCATTGCCGAGTATATTCCAAATACTTTGCCGAAGAAAAAGTCGAAAAATGCTACCGGCAACAGGCCTTGCATCAGGCGGATGAAGTGCATGCCGAACGGAATACCACGGAAGTCGCGGTTGCGCTCTATGGCACGGATAATCTTGCGTGCGGTGCGCTCGGCGTTCAGGATGGGGATGATGGGCGAACGTACGCCGTCGAACATTCCCGTATTGATGAAGTAGGGCGCAACGGTGGTTATGCGTACCTTGCTACGCCTTTGGGCAAGCTCGATACGCACCGAGTCCGACCAACCGATGGCAGCCCACTTGCTGGCTGCGTAGACCGACATCTTGGGATTGGCAATCATACCGCCCGCCGAGGCGATGTTACAGATGTGTCCGCTGTTTCGCGCGAGCATATCGGGCAGCATGGCCAGCGTTGTGAACATAGGCGCTTTGGTATTGATGTCCAGCGTGAGGTTTATATCCTCGATGGTCTGATTCTCAAAGGTCTTATTACCACGCACCACGCCCGCGCAGTTAATCAGAATGTCTACACCTCCGCACTCACTGCACACCTGCTCGTAGGCTTTGCGCACAGCGTCAGCGTCAGCCACGTTCACAACGTAACCGCTTACTTTACCCTTGGGGGAGAGTTCGGTGATGGTTTTTTGGATGTTTTCGGGGTTGATATCCCAGATGACGAGTTGGCTTGCGCCTTTTTCGAGAGCAATTCGTCCCATGATTTTTCCTACTCCCGAAGCTCCTCCTGTAATGCAAATGCATTTTCCACTAATCTTCGACATAAATTTGCTCATTAGTCCGCCCGCCGAGTCCTGCTTTTGCCACCTCGCGCGAACGTTATTTCTAAAGTACTTCCGGCCAACTTGGCCCCTGCAAAAGCGCTGCAAAGGTATGAAAAAATCCTAAATTTCAACAAAATTATTGCATAAATCCGATTTTCCCGCACTTCGCACCTCGGAATAGCTCCCTTTCGACAATGCCCGTCAGTACATCGGCGGCATCGTGCCAACGGTTGCTGCGAAAGAGCCTTTTGTAGGTGGTTATGTGTGTATAGAAGTCGCTCCAGCGCGTGGCCCAATCGGCAGGCATGACAATCTTGGAGGTTACGGTGGCGGAGTTCGAGAGGATTCGAGCCTCCTTGTTGCCGCTCTGGTGAAACCATCCGATTCGGGCAAGGGGTGTTCGTGCTGCCACGGCTCGGGCAAAACCGCGACCACCGTTGTTACTCTCGATGTCGGCCGTGCGG
Source organism: Rikenellaceae bacterium (assembly GCA_045632975.1). Lineage (GTDB taxonomy): Bacteria > Bacteroidota > Bacteroidia > Bacteroidales > Rikenellaceae > UBA940. The sequence continues at coordinate 6,604 of JAZQXR010000033.1, read as the reverse complement.
GTCGAGGTGCGGTTAATCATCTCGGCCACAAGTCGTTCGGTAACCTCCATCGGCTCGCGGCTGTAAACCACATCCGTAACGTATATATCACCCTCGGTGTCCATTACATAGCACACCGAGCAGAGATAGTCGTCGCCCGTGTCGGCGGTGTCTGTGTAGTTGGCTCGCTTGACTATGCACGAGGGTAGGGTGTCGTAGGTGCGGAAACCCTCGCCGTAGAGCACGCCGCCACGCGCCGTGGGGCGCCCCTGATACATACACTCGAAGCGTAGCGTGTCGAGTCTGCGCTTGGAGAGTAGCAGCTCGCGGCTGTGTTGCTCGGGCCATAGAGGTTCGCCCTCTGCTCGCGGGTCAATCTCGGTGGGTGGAGTGTCCTTGAGTGCCTCGAAGTTGAGGTGGAGCCACCCCTCGGGCGGGGAGTCTATCTGCTCCCAGCTCTCGAGCCGTGTGACGGGCTCGGTGCGAATGATGTCGCCGATAAGGTCTTCGTCGTGCCAGCGGGTGAATACAATCAGCTCCTGCGAGGTGTTGTGCATGCGGGTACGCACCACCGAGCTGTACCAATCGCGGCAGTTCTCGCGCACCATGGGGGAGTTGGCCTCCAGGGCGTCCTTGTAGAGGTCGTCCAGGATGAATACATCCACGCGGTTGCCCGTCAGCGACCCCTCGCGTCCCACCGAGAAGAGTTCGCCCGAGTGGCCGATAATCTCCACTTGGTCGGCCGTGCGGATGTAGGATGAGTTTTTCTGTCCCGCCTTCTTGATGCGGGTGTCGGCAAATGTGGCTTCGTATTCGGGGCTCTCCACGAGTCGCTGCACTCGGCGGTTGAAACGCGAGGCGAGCGTTGCGCTGTACGAGGCGATGGCGATTCGTAGGTCGGGGTTGAGCCCCAGCATGTAGGCGGGCAGCAGTACCGATGAGCCGAGCGATTTGCCGTGTTGAGGCGGTACGGTTACTATGAGTTTGCGTATAGTGCCGCGACCGAAGGCCTCCAAAACCCGATAGTAGGCTCGGTGGAAGTCGTCGGTCGCGATGAACGGATAGACCGTCTGCGCAAACTCCTCAAGAGTAGGAGTTTTCATCTGTGTAGTAATGTGTTAAGAGTGTTATGTGCGCCCCTGCCACGCCATGCACGGGCGAGTGTCCGTCGGTCTGCCGACCGTGTAGCGTCCTACGGAGAATCGGACTAAAGAGAGAAGATGGGGGAGAGTGTGGCGTGACCCTGTGTCGCGTCCGACAGCAGGGCAGAGGTGAGCACCGCCTACTGGCGCAGTAGCCGTACCACTCGGTTGAAGTCGAAGTCGTTGAGTCGTTCGCCCTCGTCGGTTATGGTCGAACAGCTCCACCATACGGGCACAACATCATCGATAGTGGTGAATGTGCGGTCGGGCGCGGTGTGTGTTGACCGATAGATGATGAGTGTCGAGGTGAGTGTTGCGTCGTATTCGGGCGTTTGATGCACAACCTCGCCCGAGTAGTAGTCGTCGGTGCCAATCTCTCGGCGCAACTTGTCGGCGATGAGATGATAGGCGGTTTTGTCGATGTGTATCACGGTTTGAGTCCTCCTTATGGTTTGTAGGTTTGCAAAAATATGGCACCGCAGTTCAATTTATTTATACAATTTTTGACCTTCGTGGACTTTTTTAGAACAAAATTTGTATCTTTGCGGTGTAAAAGTTCAGTGAATGAATCTCGATGCAAAGATATGTTCAATAACTGAATTTTGTACTTTTGGGAAGGAGAAAAAATTATAAAAAATACTTATAGCAAGCCATGACTGACAGATTGAGATTGATACGCAAGGAGTTGGGGCTGACACAGGAGATGCTCGCACGCCGACTCGGAATTGGCAAGAGCGCACTGTCGATGATTGAAACCGGCAAAACCGCCCTCTCGGAGCGTAATAAGAATATTTTAGTTCAGGAATTGAACGTGAACCCCGATTGGCTGGAGCGTGGAGTGGGCGAAATGTTCAACGATAGCCGTCCCGATTGTCAGTCCTTCGCCCTGCGCACCGACAACACCCTGCCGCGTCAGAGCGTGCCTCTCTACAATGTCGAGGGTACGGCGGGACTCGTTCCGCTCTTTGTGGACCGCGCGGGTCAGAAGCCTATCGACTACATCACCATCCCCAATCTGCCCAAGTGCGACGGCGCAATATATATCGTGGGTGACTCGATGTATCCGCTGCTCAAGAGTGGCGATATTGTGCTATACAAACAGCTGCACGATTTGAGCGACATCTTCTGGGGCGATATGTATCTGCTCTCCATCGACATCGACGGCGAGGAGTACATCACCGTCAAGTACATCCAAAAGTCCGACCGACCGGGATGTGTCAAGCTCGTCAGTCAGAACCCCCACCATGCCGACAAAGAGGTGGAGCTGTCCAAAATCCGAGCTATCGCCTTTGTCAAGGCAAGTATCCGCATGAATTCGATTAAATAGCGATTTTTTTCCGAAAAAAGAGTTATCTTTACGCCTTATATTAAACAAATACAGCATGAGCCGTAATGAAAACCTCCGAGTAGCCCTCTTCCCGGGCTCGTTCGACCCCTTCACCGCAGGGCACGAAGATATTGTGCGCCGAGCGCTCGGTATGTTCGACCGCGTGGTGGTGGCCGTGGGTGTGAATACCGCCAAGCGTGGGCTTATGGATGCCGCTTCGCGTGTGGCGCTCATTGAGCGAGTTTTTGCAGATGAGCCGCGCGTTGAGGTTTCGCGCTACGAGGGGCTTACCGTCGATGAGTGCCGCCGAGTAGGTGCTGGGTGGATTGTGCGCGGCGTGCGTGGCGGAGTGGACTTCGATATGGAGCGCACGGCAGCCATGGTGAACCATCAGATTGCACCCGACATCGAGACGGTGATGATATGTACCCGCCCCGAGTTGGAGGTTGTTTCGTCGAGCGTTGTGCGTGAGTTGCTGGCCTTTGGTGGCGACCCCTCCAAGTTCATGCCCCGTGGAATTGATATTAACGACTTTTTAACTAACGAGTAGAATATGAAGATTACTGCCGAAATGTTGGCTGGCGTGCTCGACGGACGTGTCGAGGGTGACCCCTCGGTCGAGGTGTCGACATTCGCCAAAATCGAAGAGGGAGTGCCGGGCGCACTCTCGTTTTTGGCCAACCCCAAGTACGAACAATACCTCTACACCAGCGCTTCGAGCGTGATTATTGTTGCCGAGAGCCTTACTCTGCAACAGCCCGTTAGCGCCACTCTGGTGCGCGTGGAGGACCCTTATGCCGGATTTGCAAAGTTGCTCCAAATATACGAATCGACCATCGCGCGACCCTCGGGTATCAGCGATAAGGCCCATATCGACCCCTCGGCCACCATCGGCGAGGATTGCTATATCGGCCCGTTTGCTGTGGTTGAGGCGGGTGCTGTGGTTGGCGACGGCTCGCTTATCTACCCCAATGCCTATGTGGGCAAGGGTGTGAAGATGGGTGAGGGTTGTACGCTCCACCCCAATGCGGTCGTCTATCACGACTGTCGTCTGGGTAATGGCGTGGTGCTCCACTCGGGTGCTGTGATTGGTGCCGATGGCTTCGGCTTTGCTCCCCAGGCGGATGGAACCTTTGGCAAGATTCCCCAAATCGGTAACGTCGTGCTGGAGGACTTTGTCGAGATTGGCGCAAACACCTGTGTGGACCGCGCAACCATGGGCTCGACCGTTATCGGCAAGGGTACCAAGCTCGACAACCAAATCCAGGTGGGCCACAACGTGGTTATCGGTCAGAATACCGTGGCCGCTGCCCAAGTTGGTTTTGCCGGCTCAAGCAAGATTGGCTCGAACTGTATGTTCGGCGGTCAGGTTGGAGTTGCAGGCCACATAACCATAGGCGATAATGTTAAGCTCGGCGCCAAGAGTGGCGTTATGAGCAGCGTGGCGTCCAACTCGACCATGGCGGGTGTGCCTCTGCAAACCCACATGGGTAACCTCCGCTCGCAAGCCCTTATCGCACGTCTGCCCGAGATGGAAAAACGCCTGCGCGAGCTCGAAGCAAAGCTGAAATAGAGAGCCTCGGAGGGATATGGCTGTGAATTACGAGAAGGTTATAATGGGTATCGACCCGGGTACCAACTTTATGGGCTATGGGGTGCTGGCTATCGAGCGTGGCACACCGAGGGCTGTGGTGCTGGGCGATATTGACCTTCACAAACTCACCGACCCCTATCGCAAGCTGGCCTATATCTTCGAGCGTGTTGCGGGGCTCGTCGATGAGTATAACCCCGACGAGGTAGCCCTCGAGTCGCCGTTCTTTGGCGAGAATGTGCAGAGTATGCTCAAGTTGGGTCGTGCCCAAGGTGTGGCTATGGCAGCCGCGTTGAGCCGTGGCAAACAGGTGTTTGAGTACGCTCCTACGCGTATCAAGCAGGCCATTACGGGTCAGGGAGGTGCGCCAAAGGAGCAGGTCGCTGCACTGCTTAAATCCATGCTCGGTGTGGAGTATAACCCCAAACGACTCGATGCCACTGACGGCATGGCGGTGGCTCTGTGTCACTACTTTGTGTCGAGCAGCCCCATACCGCCAGCCAAAACACCCTCACGCCGCAAGGCGAGTAGCTCGTGGGAGAGCTTCGTTGCGGCACACCCCGAAAGGGAGATTAAACAGAAAAAAACAGATAAAAAATAGACAAACCAAATGAAAAAGATTATCTTTATGATTGCGGCTGCCGTGTGCGCTGCTGCATGTACCGCCCCTAATAGCTACACCATCAAGTGTGAGCGTGCCGATGTCGAGGGCAACATCATGCTTGTGATTGACACTACCGAGACCACCGCTTTGGCAAAGGATGGCAAAGTGGAGTTTAGCGGTACCATCGACGAGGAGCGCTTCGGTCTGCTGCTCAACGAGGAGCGCCAACCTATCGCCCAATTCGTTGTTGAGCCGGGTGTGATTACCATCAACGATAATGGCGTTTCGGGTACACCCTCGAATGATGCCGTTGCACGCTTGAGCGAGCGTCTGGGTGTCCTCGTGGCAAAGTTCTACGACCCCGCCACAAGCGAGGAGGAGCGCGTGGCTATCCAACAGCAGTTCCGCCCCACCATCGACAGCGCATTCAACGCCAATGTAGATAACTTCGCAAGCGTGGCCCTGCTCAACCAAATGCTCAACGAGATGAGCCTCGACGAGCTCCGCGCCGCTATCGACAAACTCTCGCCCAAGATGAAGGAGCACACCTATATCAAAATGCTTACCGAGCAACTCTCGATGCTCGCGTCGCTTGAGCCGGGTGGCGAGTATGTCGATTTTGAGTCGGTTACCATGGATGGCGGCTCGGTGTCGATTTCGGCACTGCTGGCCGAGGGTAAATATGTGCTTATCGACTTCTGGGCAAGCTGGTGCGGCCCCTGCATGCGCGAAATGCCCTACCTGAAAGAGACCTACAAGGAGTTCGGTGGCAAGAACTTCGAGATTGTGGGCTTCTCGCTCGACGAGAAAGACGAGGATTGGCGTAAGGCCGCAGCCTCGCTGCCGTGGGTTCACTGCTCCGACCTTCAGGGCTTTGCCTCGCCCGTAGCTCGCATCTACAACGTGCAGAGCATCCCCTCGAACTTCCTCGTAGCCCCCGACGGAACCATTGTTGAGAAGAACCTGCGCGGCGATGCAGTTAAGCAAGCCGTTGCCAAATATGTGAAATAGCGATGAAAACGATGCTGAAAGTGAGCCTGGCCGTGCTGTGCGCGCTGGTGCTCGCAGGATGTGGTAACCGCGGCTTCCGCTTCACCGTGAAGGCGCAAGTGGGCTACCCCAATGCTACATACTACCTTACGCCCATAGGCCAACCGAGCAACTTCTATATGAAGGCAACCAGCGACTCCGAGGGCTATGTGTGCTTCTCGGGCCGTTCGCGCTACCCCATGGCGCTGTCTATTAGCGATGGCTGTGCCAAGATTGTCGAGCCCGTGTTTGTCGAGGAGGGCGACGTCTATGTGGATCGCCTTAAGGAGGATGCTAATGTGCTTGTGTCGCATGGTACCCCCTCGAATGAAGCCTATATCCAATATATGGTAGACCTGAAGGCGCTTAATAGCTACTTCGATACCATGATTAACCCCGATAACCGCGATATTGAGCGTGAGATGATTGTCGCGTTCGACTCGCTGGATAGGGTGGTCGAGGCCTCTAACCGCGATAATGTCTTCGGTCTCTACCTCTTTACTACCGACGGTATCCGCCGCTGTGCCGACCGTGCGGCTGTGGATAGCGTTGTGAGCCTGTTTTCGGAGCCCATGCGTGAGCACCCCTACATGGTTGACGCGCTAAAAAATGCAGAATAGTGCAAAAAAAACCGCAAAATCTTTGCAAATATAAATTTTGTGCGTATCTTTGCACCGCAAATGCGATGGTTCCGTAGCTTAATTGAATAGAGCATCTGACTACGGATCAGAAGGTTACAGGTTTGAGTCCTGTCGGAATCACAAGGAGCGCGAGAGCAATCCACAACCAACGCAGCGCAACGCGCACGCAAAAGAGAAAAGACCACATCAAGTTTACTTGAATGTGGTCTTTCCCTTTTTGCGGTGTATGCCGAAGGCATGGTGTTGGTTGTGGATTGCCGAGCCGACGTAGTGATGTCGCCCCTTGTGATT
>JAZQXR010000032.1:0-31563 GCA_045632975.1 Rikenellaceae bacterium | reverse complement strand
AGCAGCGACGGTATCTTTTTCTTTCTTATCCTCTTTTTTGCTCTTCTTTTCGGTCGGCTCATCGTCGTCATAGAGACTCTCTGCGTTGCCCTCGCGTTGTGCACGACGTGCATCACGACGCTCCTGACGAACCTCCTTTTGGCGTTTGCCGAAGTGAGCTTGGTGGAGTTGGAGGCTTACACCCATGTAGGCAGTGAATCCGAAGTTGTCAACGGGCACGGGAATACCTTTAGCCAACAGATTGCCGATAGGGCCTGCATCCTCGCCCATGTTAATCGGAATTCGGGCATACGACAGAGGAATATAGTCTGTTCCGAAGAAGATGTTGAACGCTTTGGGGTGGAGGTTGAGCGCAAATCCTATCGATTGCAGACCGCTGTTGAGGAACGAGTGGCTGAACGATGCGGTGAGCCACTTGCCGGCACGCAGGTTGAGCGATGCGGTGAGCTCCGAGTAGGTGTGGCTCTCGTAGAACTTGCTGTGCGAGAGAATACCAACCGAAATGTGGTTGCGCAGAACGCCAAACTCGGCACCAACGTTAAGTTGTGTAGCCAGACGGCTTACATTTGTTTTCGAACCGTTGTTGGTAATAACAATCTCGTTCAGGTTGTGTTTGAGCACTGTGTTTATGTCGATTTCGCCACCGTTGTTAATCAGATTCGAGAGGTTGGTACCCTCGAACGAGCCTGTCAAGCGATTGGACGAGGCCGAAAGACCATTCTTGTACCAAATCCAACCCAAATCGACAACCGATGCCGACAGGTGGATGTGGTCTTTGAGCAGGTTAGCCTCCACACCGAGGTCAAATCCGATACCCTTGCTGAGATTCGAGGGCGAGAAGTTGTTTATGTTCAGACGATCGCTAATCTCCTTGCCGAAGTCGGGCATCTCGTTGCCGCTGGTGGTATTGTCTTGGTTGCCCATCAGTTGGAATTTGTACTTGTCGCCGGGTTTGCCGATACCCAAGTCAAATCCCGATATCGAGCCATCTATATAGGCGTGGCCTGATGCTGAAACCTTATCATCCTTGAATGCGAAGGTGAACTCGTCGACATTAGCAGTAGCGTGGAATAGACCCACAAGACCCTTAACCTTGAAGCCGGCCATCACATGCTTGCCGATGGGGAAGCTGAATCCGAGCGATGTTTGCAGGTATCCGTTTGCATCGACTCGCAGGTTGCCCATTTCGCAGGTTGTGCCCAGAGCCTTAATCATTCGGAACAGATCGCGCGGAACCGATACACCGGCCATTACGCGGGCGCTCACGTCGAACGACCAGAATACATGCTTGGAGTAGTCACCAAAGCCCAAGACCGGAAGATTAACGTCGAAGTTAAGGCTGTTGTCTTTTTTGAACTTTTTGAGGAACTCCTCGCTCGAAACCGAGCTGTGCATGAAGGTTACGGTCTCGCCGTTCTTATTATAAAGGAAGCGGTCGAGGCCAAAGATGTTGTTGTTCATCTCCATGCTCAATCCACTCAATCCGGGCAGTTTGATGTAACCACGGATGGGGGTGAGCGCGGGGTTCATGTCGTAGCGATAGGTCGAACCCCTCATGAAGTACGATGTTTTGAGTTGTGCCGAAGCGGTTGTAGCTGCCAGCACCATCAGTACGCTTGCAAATAGTATCTTGAAGTTTTTCATAGATCGTGAATTTAGTTAGGGGTTGTTGCTATTCGTAAATTTCTTCATCTTCGTCGTCACCGAACAGCGAGCCGAGGTCAAACGACTCGAACGGATCGAAGGTGATACCCTCCTTGGCAATGATTTTAGCCTTGGCGGTCAGGAATTGGTTTACGTTGAACTTGCTGTTTGCACCGGCGGTAGCTTTGAGCTCCAGAGCGATGCCGTCCACCTTGGGCAGAGCCTCGGAGTTGCCGCCCAAGCCAATAGAGAGAACCTTGTTGGAGGGGTTGATTCCGTCCGAACCTCCGATAGTACCACCTACAACCAGGTCGATACCCTCTACCTTGACGCTGTCTTTGTCGATAGCGATAGCGTCAACCGAGAACTCCAAAGGAATGGTTGTCGATGTGTTGAGCACCACACCAATCTCGCCGACCTTCAGTTTGTACTTGCCGAGGTCTGTGAAGGCGTCGCCCAGGCCGCGGAGTGCGGTTTTGAAACCAATGTTGGTATTGCCGTTGAACTCAAACGGAATTTGAGCCGAGTAAGCTATGTCGAATACGTAGCTCTCGTTCATTGTGAGGGTGCAGATTGAGTTCTCGTCGATACCGCCCTTGATGTCGAGTTTGAGCGAGTCGGGGATTCTCTCGAGCAGGTTTGCATAACCCTCGGGGGTGATAGCTGTATAGCCTTGGGGTGCGGTTGCTGCATCGGCAGTCAGACACAGGCGGGTGATGCCGGCGGTAGTGCCCTCGGCGCCGTTGATGTGAATCGGAATGTCGAGCGAGAGTTGGTCGCCACCGGGGTAGAATGCTATCAGCTGCAGGTTGCCATCAACCGATGCACCGATGGGGTTGCTTGCCGATACCAACAAGTTGGGTGCTTTGATACCGAGGTTGGCGGTGACGTTATTCTCTTTGAGAACTTGGTTGATTGACGAGAGGTCAATCGAGGGCAGCTCTCCGAAGTAGTCCTCGATGTTGATGCCAACGCGTCCGCGGAACTCGCTAACCATAAGGTCGGGGATATTCACATTGGGAGTGATGTGGATGTCCTCCGAAGTACCGTGCAGAATCTCACCCTCGGGGATGGCAACACTTGCATTGAGAGTAACCTTGTCATCGATAACAATCTTACCATCCTCTACGGCGAGGTCTTTGATACCGCGAACGGTAGCCTCGAGAAGTACGATTTCGACGTTGTTACCATCCAGATTGATAACTTTCTCGTCGATGGTCAGTACGTTGTTCTCGTCAAGACCCTCGGCCTCAATCCACAGACACTTGGGCAGCTCGACCTTCACGTTGCGCAGCATGAGGTGGCTGACGGGTGCCTCACTCAAGGTGAAGCCCAAACGCAGGTTGATGGGGTTGCCCTCGGTGTCGGTAACCGATACGCTCTCGATATATTTGAGCTCGGCGGGGATGTTGTCGATGGTTTGGCTGATAGGCTCCTCTACGGCGGGGATGTCCATCGAAATCTCGTGAATTACGATTTGCGAGGTCTCGGGTTTGATGTGCAGGTGCGAGTCGGCCAAGCGTACTGTGATGGTTTTGTCGCCCATCGCTGCGGTAATATCCGAGAGTTTATATACGTCGCTGTTGAGGGTGGGGTGAATCTCGACGCTGATTTCGTCCTCGAAGTTGAGTGTGCCGTCGTTGAGTTTCATACCCTCCTCGCCAAAGTTGAGCGAACGGAGCGGAATGTGGAATCCGTCAACCAGCTCCTCGATGGTCATCGTAAGAGTATTGTTCGAGTAGTGTGCATTGTCGAGCGAGGTCTCGTCCAGAACGAAGCATTTGGGCAGTCTAACCTTGATTTGGCACTCGTTCCAGCTTTTGAACGGCAGATTCAAATCGTTCATCGACAGGATGATGTCCGAACCGGCGCCGAAGTCGATGTTGAGCACCGAAGCGATATCGGGCGACATGCCTTTCATCTCATATTTCAGCGGGCTGGTTTGGACGATGGGGTCGATATTGATATCCTCCGAAACAATCTCGGCATCCTCGAACACAGCTCCGTCGATGGTAATCGAGAACAGCGGCAGGGTTGCTTTGCTGATGGTTACGGTGCCGTTTTTGGTTTTGAAGGTGTATTGCAAATCGTAGGTGAGCTTGTCTTTGTACACGAGTTGGCGTTTGCCATCAATAATCTCGGGGGTACAGTGGCTCAAATCCACACTCTTCAGATGGGCCTTCAGTTGGAAACCACCGGTGCTACCGAGCGAGAGGTTGGTTACCTTCAGATGGTGGTCTTTGGTCATTTGGAGTTGGCCGTTGTAGTCATTCTCGATGGTTACGTCATAGCCCTCGGGCAACATCACGTCGAGTGAGGTGATGGTGTTCTCGGCTGCAACTGTACCCAGCGCTTTCAGGTCGAAGTTGATGGTAACATCGGCGCCGTCACCCTCGAAGTAAACTTTGTTGATGCCGCGCACCTGCTCGGGACAGGGGAACGAGAGGTCAACCTCGGTCTCGCCCGAAATCTTGGGGCTTGCCGAAAGACCTGCAATAACGGGAACGGTAATCGAACCGTTGTTGGGGATTGTAACTCCACTCAAACCGATGTCGGTGTTGATGTCGAAATGGAGTGAGGGCAACACGGTCGATGCATCGTTGATGGTAAAGGAGGGAATTGGGGCTGTGTAGCTATACTCTACCTCGGGCAGCGCGAAACCCTCCTCGGGGAAAGCTACGTTGCCGCCGCTCAACGCCACATCAATCGGATCGAGAGTGGGCATGATGCCTGTGATGGGCTCGATGTTGATGTCCTCAATGGCGTATTGGAACGAGCTGTCGAAAAGGATGCTCAAATCTCCATTATTGCCCTTGTTGAGCATGTCCATATCCATGTCGAGCATGTTGAGCAGTGAGTCCACTGTCAGCGTGTCGATGTGGCCCGCGTAGATCGAAAAGCCATCACCGAATACGGTCATCTCTGTGTTGATGTTGTTCAGGTCGTACTCCTTGTTGGTGCACGAGAGCGCGCCGAGTGCCATTAGTGTGCACACGACCAATACATTGCACAGTTTTTTCATAGTTAGGGTTATTATTTTTTGTTTACTTTGTTTTTTCAATACATCAAAGATACGTTACTTTTTTGGGCTTTCCAAAGAATTTACCTTTTTTATTTGTTAAGTGCGCGACCGAGCGGGTCAATCTTGGCATAATCGGTCATATCCACCTGTACGGGCACAATCGAAACGTAGCCATTGGCGAGAGCCCATTCGTCGGTATCGGTTGCCTCGGGCTCGATGTTGTAGAAGTCGCCCGTGAGCCAATAGTAATCCTTGCCGCGAGGGTCTTGACGACAGAAGAACTCCTCCTTCCAGTAGCCCTTGTTCTGACGGCATACGCGTACACCCTTGATTTGGTCGGCGGGCAGTACGGGGAAGTTGACATTCAGACACATAGGCAGAGGTAGGTCGCCTTGCAGTACGCGCTCTACGATTTGTGCTCCGAACTTCTCGGCTGCGTCAAAATCGGCGTGTTCGCTGTGGTCGAGTAGCGACAATCCCACTGCGGGCGAGCCGTAGAAACTACCCTCAATGGCGGCGCCCATCGTTCCCGAGTAGAGTACGCTGATGGCCGAGTTTGAGCCGTGGTTGATGCCCGAAATCACAAGGTCAACCTTCTGGTCCTTGAGCAGATGGTCGAAAGCCATCTTGACACAATCGACAGGCGTGCCCGAGAAGGCGTAGATGTCGAGGTCTTGCTCGCTGTGAACTTTGCGCAGGAATAGTGGCGAGTACATGGTGATGGCGTGCGACTTGCCGGACTGCACCTGTTCGGGCGCGATAACCACCACTCGGCCGAAGCGTCGTGCGATTCGGATGGCGGCTTGGAGTCCTCGTGCATTGACGCCGTCGTCGTTGGCTATGAATATAAGCGGTTTGTTCATGGCTGTTCTTTTTTTGTGAATCACAAAGATACCAAAAAAGCCGAAAATAGCGCTCAAAAACAGATTTTTTTGTGCCGATGTCGAAATTTGCAATGACGTGTTTTCGCAATTCACGGGAGCAATGGAGGTGCAGGCTCCTCCCCAAAAGAAATATTATGATTTCGAGTTGTAGGGCGTTGTTTGGCCGAGTTTTGGTGTTTAAATAATTTTGTTTAACTTTGCACCGCTTTTCGTGCGAAAAGTACGCAGACCAATCTCTTACAACAGGGTGCGAGGGCAGTTGTCCGAGCAGGAGGGCCGCGAGATGAGGGGGATGGCGACGGCCAAATACCTCACCGCAATACTCCGCAAACGCTCGGGCGGGATTAAAGGGCGAATGGCCCGATATGGTAGAACTCGTGCAGCGGTAACATTGGCTGTGAAAACCAATTATTTGTTATAACAAAATGAACAAAGACCAATTGATTCAGATTGCCAATGAGGCAATGTGGGCAGAGAAGGAGGTTCCTTCTTTCAAGAGTGGTGACACCATCACCGTTACCTACAAAATCGTTGAGGGTAACAAAGAGCGTTTGCAAAGCTTCCGTGGCGTTGTAATCCAAATCAAAGGACGTGGTGTAACCAAAATGTTTACCATCCGTAAAATCTCGAACGGCGTAGGTGTTGAGCGTATCTTCCCTCTCTACTCGCCCCACATCGAGAGCATCGAGGTGAACAAAATCGGTGTTGTACGTCGCGCTCGTATCTACTACCTGCGTAAACTCACCGGTAAGAAAGCCCGCATCAAAGAGAAACGCGCTTAATTTACCAGCAGTTTCAAAAAGCAAAGAGCACATCCCGAGTGGATGTGCTCTTTTTGTATATCATTAAGTCTGCTATTCTCCGTCGTAGCCCGTATCTTCTAGCAGGCGGCCACTCTCGGCGGCGGCCACGGCAAGGCGGTCGCATCGCTCGTTCTCGACGTTGTCGGCATGACCTTTAATCCATACGAAGCGCACCTTGTGGCGGCGGAACACGCGTAAGAAACGGGCCCACAGGTCGGGGTTCTTCTTGCCCGCAAAACCCTTGCGCTCCCAGCCATAGACCCAACCTTTGCTCACCGCATCAACCACATACTTCGAGTCGCTGTATATGGTTACGTCCGAGCCCTCGAACTTGAGCGCTTCGAGTCCCACGATTACACCCATCAGCTCCATGCGGTTGTTGGTTGTGAGTCGATAGCCTGCCGATAGCTCCTTGCGGTAGGGCGGGCAGATGAGCACAACGCCATAGCCACCCGGACCGGGGTTGCCACGCGACGAGCCGTCGGTATATATGGTGATAGGTGCCGGCATTAAAACTCGTGGTTGAGGCGTTTGCCGGTCGGGATGCGAGCTGTCTCGTTCTTGGTGTTGAAACGGTCGATGGTCACACGTTTAACCTTCTCGTAAGGGGGTACGAGCATATCGAATTGTACGGCGTAACTTACGGCCATCTCGATGATGCGCTCCAGGGTCTCAACGCTAACCTCTTTGCCGTCGAAGGTCAAATCGGGCAGTTGTGCGCCGAGTTTGCCATCGAGTTGTACGCTCTTGTCGTGGTTGATGAAGATTCGACCAATCAGATAGCCCTCATCCTCCTCGCGGTTGTAGCGGAACGAGTCGGCCAGAAAGTTGTAGATGCTGATGATACCGCAGTAGCCACGGCGGGGATTCTCGCTCATGTAGGGCGAATTCCATACGGGGTCACCCTCGGGAAAGCGGAATACGTTGGAGTGCATGCTGAACAGCACCACATCCTCGCCCACGTGCAGGCGGGCTTCGAAACGTCCCTTGTCACGGTAGTCGATTTGTACGCCATCGTCAAGGCGCTCCTCGAGTTCGTCGTCGAGGTCTGCCGAGAGTTCGTGCAGGATGGCTTTGATTTTGCCCATTACGGCTGCTGTGTTGTCGAAGACCTGTTGGTCAAAGTTCGAGCGATCGGCGATTACTTCCGTGATTTTGGCCCTGAGGGCCGAGCGACTGTCGTCCATAGATGTTTGTTCGGTATTTGTTTTTTTGTTTTGAATTATCGTAATTTGAGCTGCTGGCCGGCAAACACACTGCCGTCTTTGGTCAGGTTGTTGAGCGATGCAAGTTTGCGCATGCGGATGCCATAGGTTTGGGCAATGCTGTGCAGAGTCTCGCCCTCACGCACGGTGTGGAGCAGGTGACCATTCTCGCTGCGTTTTGCCTTGGGCTTGATGTAGACCATGTCGCCCGAGGTGAAGTCGCCATCGGCGGCCATGTCGTTCATCTTGCGCAGACGCTTCTCGCTGATTGATAGCGACTCGGCAAGGCTGAAGATGTTGTCACCCTCGGCAGCAATCACAAACTCGCATCCGTTGTTCAGATAGATGTCATATCCACCACGATTGTAGAGCGCCAGAACGTAGTTGTCTACATCCACCTTTGCCACGACGGGCACCTCTGCCGGAACCTCGGCAGGGGTCTCAACCACGGGCTCGGGAGTGGGTGTTACGGCTGCAACCTCGGGGGTCTCGCCCTTGTCAAGCAGATAGAGTTTGTTATCCTCGATGAGCTTGATTAGAAGCTCGGGGTATTTGGGGTTGGTGGCATAGCCGGCAGCCTTCAGACCGTAAGCCCAACCCTTATAGTCGAGCGGGTCGAGGTCGAAGAGCGATTGGTAGCGGGGCGAACGGTCGAGGAACTCCGAGTGGTCGCGGAACGATTGTGCGGCCGAAGCGTACTTGCGGAAACACTCCTGCGGTGCATCGTCGTCGTGGTGGATGGTCTCGCCGGTCCACTCCTTTTTGCACTTGATTCCGAAGTGGTTGTTGCCCTCACGAGCAAGTCGGCTGTTGCCTGCATCGCTTTCGAGCAGCGCTTGTGCCATCTTGATACTTGCGGGGATGCCATAGGTCTCCATGTCGTCGATGGCGAGCTGTTTGTACTTGTTGATGTACTCCTGTTTGGTCGTGCGGTCTTGTGCCGAGGCCGTCGCAGTCACCGCCAGAGCGAGTGCCAGAACGGTAATGTATCTGTTGAGTGTTCTCATGCTGTGTATTTACGCGTTTAAAAGTTGGACAAAGTTAGTAATTTTTTAAAATAATGCGTATATTTGTCAGACCAAAACGATTTTTTTGAACCATAAACACATAACATCATGAACTTACCATCGAACCTTAAGTATTCGAACGACCACGAGTGGGTCAAAGTAGAAGACGGCATCGCAATCATCGGTATCACCGATTTCGCTCAAAGCCAACTTGGCGACATCGTATTTGTCGACATCCCCACACTTGACGAGACTCTCGCAGCCGGTGATGTATTCGGCAGCATCGAGGCCGTTAAAACCGTATCGGACGCCTTCACTCCCGTTAGTGGCAAGGTTATCGAGATGAACGAGGCTCTCGACGCAGATCCCGCACTCGTTAACAAAGACGCTTATGGCGAGGGCTGGATGATTAAAATCGAAATGAGCGACCCCGCAGAGCTCGACGCACTCATGTCGGCCGAGGAGTATGCTACCCTTATTGGTTAATCACATCAAAACATCGTAAATAGAATTTATGAGCAAAGTAACTGTAATCGGCGCGGGTAACGTAGGTGCTACCTGTGCAAATGTGCTTGCCACCAACGGCATCGCATCGGAAGTTGTTCTTATCGACATCAAAGAGGGTGTGTCGGAGGGTAAAGCTCTCGATATGCTCCAAGCCTCGGCTCTCTATGGCGGTACCCGTATCGTAGGCGTTACCAATGACTACGCCAAAACCGCTAATAGCGACGTTGTTATCATCACCTCGGGTATGCCCCGTAAACCGGGTATGACTCGTGAGGAGCTTCTGGGTGTGAATGCCGGTATCGTTAAATCGGTTATGGCTAACGCTATGCAATACTCGCCCGAGGCTATCTTCATCGTGGTTGCTAACCCCATGGACCCCATGACTTACCTCGCACTTAAGAGTAGCGGTCTTCCCAAAAACCGTGTTATCGGTATGGGTGGTGCTCTTGACTCGTCGCGTTTCCGTTGCTACTTGAGCATGGCTCTCGAGGGCAATATCGCTGATGTAGACGGTATGGTAATCGGTGGTCACGGTGATACCACTATGATTCCCCTTGCAAGCAAAGCATCGTACCGTGGTGTACCCGTGAGCGCACTGCTCAGCGAGGAGACCCTGAATAAAGTAGTTGCTGACACTATGGTTGGTGGTGCTACTCTGACCGGTCTTCTTGGTACTTCGGCTTGGTACGCTCCCGGTGCTGCTGCAGCATTCGTAGCTGACGCTGTTATCAACGACCGTAAGAAAGTTATCCCTTCGTGTGTTCTGCTCGAGGGCGAGTACGGCCAAAACGATATCTGCATCGGCGTTCCTGCTGTGATTGGCAAGGATGGTTGCGAGAAGATTATCAACATCGAGCTTACCGCTGACGAGCAAGCTAAATTCGAGGCTTCGGCAGCTGCTGTTCGTTCGAACGTTGAGGTTCTCAAAGAGATTAAAGCTCTTTAAGGATTCCTATCTCATTATACGATATGTGGATGTCTTCGGATGTCCACAAAATAAACAAGGTATTCCCGACGTTTAGTAGTCGGTAGTGATTTAATAACTTACAAAAGCACAAACAAAAATGATCGTACTTGGAATATTGCTTATCGCTCTGATTAGGGTGCGGTTTATGGTGCATCGTAAGCATTGAAACAGTACCTTGTAAGAGTTGAGCCTGCCTAACCAAAGTTAAGCAGGCTCTCTTTTTATACTTATTATATATTAAGGTAAAAAAATATAGGCTGCCCTCGGGGGACAGCCTATATTTTTACGCTTTGCCAAAAACTTACGCTTTCTTTGCGGCGTTACGTTTATCGTAGTGTTTTTGGTAGCGGCTCATAAACTTATCAACACGTCCTGCGGTGTCAACCAACTTCATCTTACCGGTGTAGAAGGGGTGAGATGTGTTAGAAATCTCCATTTTGTAGACGGGATAGGTTTCGCCATTCACTTCGATAGTCTCTTTCGTCTGAACAGCGGACCTGCACAAAAACACTTGCTCGTTCGACATATCTTTGAATGCCACGATGCGGTAATTTTGAGGATGAAGATCCTTTTTCATAGTGTTTTGTTATTTAAATGGTTTGTAAATAAGTGCCGCAAAGATACGACTTTTTTTGCAAACACCTAATTTTCTCTCAATCTTTTTAAATCTTTTTTATGCCAGGCCCATCAGAGAATCTCCGTGAGTAGTCTGCCGGTGTAGCTGGTGGTGCACTTGGCTACCTCTTCGGGTGTTCCGCACACTACGAGATTGCCTCCTGCTGCGCCGCCCTCGGGGCCAATATCAATGATATGGTCGGCAACTTTGATTACGTCGGGGTTGTGCTCAATGACTACCACCGTGTTGCCACGCTCGACAAGCAGGTTGAGCACCTTGAGCAGCTGACGTACATCCTCAAAGTGAAGCCCTGTGGTCGGCTCATCGAGTATATAGAGAGTTTGTCCGGTCTCCTTTTTGGAGAGCTCCGTGGCGAGCTTTATGCGTTGGCTCTCGCCGCCCGATAGCGTTGTGCAGGGCTGTCCGAGGGTCAGATAACCCAAGCCCACGGCCTGAATGGCACGTAGCTTCTGGTAGATGGCAGGAATACTCTCGAAGAACTCACATGCCATGTTTACCGTCATGTCGAGTACATCATTTATGCTCTTGCCTTTGTACTTAACCTCGAGCGTCTCGCGGTTGTATCGTTTGCCGCCGCAGGCGTTGCATCGAACGTAGACATCGGGCAGGAAGTTCATCTCGATGGTCTGCACACCCGCACCTCGACACTCCTCGCATCGGCCGCCCTTGACGTTAAATGAGAATCGACCGGCCTTGAAACCGCGAACCTGTGCATCAGGCGTAGCCTCAAAGAGCTTGCGAATATCGCCAAAGACGTTGGAATAGGTGGCGGGATTGCTCCTCGGTGTGCGACCGATGGGAGCTTGGTCTACAACCACAACCTTGTCCACGCCATCAATACCTTCGATAGAGTCGTAGGGTAGGGGCTTGTCGAACGAGTTGAAGAAGTGGCGGCTCAATATGGGACGTAACGTGTCATTCACAAGTGTCGATTTGCCACTGCCGCTCACACCCGTGACGCAGGTCATGACGCCCAACGGGAAGCTCACATCTATGTTCTTGAGGTTGTTGCCCGTGAGTCCTCGGAGCGTGAGGCTCTTGCCGTTGCCCTTGCGTCGCTCTGCGGGGAGCTCTATTTGGCGGCGTCCGGTCAGATAGTCGGCCGTAATGGAGTCGGCCTTGATGATGTCGTCGAACGTTCCCGCAGCAACAATGCGACCACCTTTGCGGCCAGCTTTGGGACCTACGTCAACTATGTAGTCGGCGGCTCTCATCATCTCCTCGTCGTGCTCCACAACGATTACCGAGTTGCCCGCATCGCGCAGTGCCTTCAGACTCTCAATCAGACGTCGGTTGTCGCGCTGATGAAGACCGATGCTCGGCTCGTCGAGGATGTATAGTACATTGACGAGCTTCGAGCCAATCTGTGTGGCGAGTCGTATGCGTTGGCTCTCGCCGCCCGATAGTGTTCGTGATGAGCGCGACAATGACAGGTAGTCCAAACCTACATCCACGAGGAATCGGACTCGCTCGCTAATCTCCTTGATAATCTCGTGGGCGATAAGCCTTTGTTGCTCGGTCATGGTCTGCTCCACACCTGCCAACCACATTTGGAAATCGGCGATGCTCATGGCTGCCGCCTCGGCGATATTTTTACCCGCAATTCGGAAGTTGAGTGCCTCCTGTTTGAGCCTTGTTCCGCCACATACCGAGCAAGGTATGCGTACCAAGAACTGCTCTCTCCATTTTGCCCCTTTGGTGGCCCTGCCTTTGCCCTTGCTCTCGGTGTCATCCTCCTGTGCTTCAAGCCACTCGGCCATGCCCTCCCATGTGGCCATGTGAGTTCCGCCGACCAGCGCAAAATCGTGCGAACCAATAATCATAGGCTCGCTGTCGCCGTTGAGAATTGCACCCAAAGCCTCCTCCGAGAGGGTGTCTACGGGGTCGTCGAGCGAGAAGTCGTAGCGATGTCCCAAGGCCTCGAGCGTGGCAAATAGTCGGTTACCCTTTGCTTTGCCAAAGGGCTCGAGTCCGCCCTCTCGAATCGAGAGCGAGGGGTTGGGCATAATCTTGTCGGCAGCGAACGAAGCCTCCTCTCCCAATCCATTGCAGTGAGGGCACGCACCCTCGGGCGAGTTAAACGAGAATGTGAATGGCTCGGGGTCGTTGTAAGCCAAGCCGCTTGACGGACACATCAGGTGGCGGCTGAAGTAGCGTACCTCTTCTGTGCCGTAGTCGTAGACCGCCATTGTCCCTTTGCCGTGACGCATGGCCTCGGCAAGCCCTTTGCGCAGTCGCTCGTCGGCCTCCTCGCTTACGGTCATTCGGTCTATCACAAGGTCTATGTTGTGGGTTTTGTATCGGTCGAGCCTCATGCCAGCTGCAAACTCGGTCATCTGGCCATCAATTCGGGCGTAGACATAACCCTTCTTGGCAAGCGATTCGAACAGCTCTCGGTAGTGTCCTTTGCGACCCCTCACCACGGGCGAGAGCAGCGCTATGCGGCGCCCCTCGAACCCGCTGTGTAACAAGTTGATAATCTGCGCATCCGTGTAGTGAATCATCTCCTCGCCGGTGACGGGCGAATAGGCCGTCGAAGCGCGTGCGTAGAGCAGTCGCAGATAGTCGTATATTTCGGTTATTGTGCCCACCGTCGAGCGCGGATTTTTGGATGTGGTTTTCTGCTCGATGGCGACCACGGGCGAGAGTCCCTTGATGCTGTCCACATCGGGTCGCTCCATGTTGCCGACAAACTGTCGGGCATAGGTCGACAGCGTCTCGAGGTATCGGCGCTGACCCTCGGCATAGAGAGTGTCGAATGCGAGCGAAGACTTGCCCGAACCCGACAGACCGGTCACCACCACAAGGCTGTTTCGTGGTATGGTGAGCGATACGTTTCGCAGGTTGTTGACCCGCGCACCCTCGATTATGATTTTGTCCTGTTTCACTTTTGCTTTTGTGTGTTCAAATTCGCGTAAAGATACGTTTTTTTGTCGGGGTGTGCAATATATCCGTGCTTTTTCGCCCCATAGGGGCGGCATTTGCTCCCAAAAGTTGTGCGAAAACCATTATTTTGTGGCTAAAATTGGGGAAATCAAACAGAATGTAGTACATTTGCCGCAAATTATACAAATTCGCATGATTAACGCCGGACGTACACATACGCTTACCGTCAGCCGCATCTCCGATTTCGGACTGTACCTTGCCGATAGCGAGGGCAACGAGGTGCTGCTGCCCAACAGATATGTGTCGATGAAAGATAAAGTGGGCGACACCAAAGAGGTGTTTGTCTATCACGACTCCGAAGACCGCTTGGTCGCAACAACCGAGACTCCACACGCCAAAGTGGGTGATATTGCCATGCTCGAGGTGGTCGATAATACTGCACACGGAGCCTTCCTTGATTGGGGCCTCTTTGGCAAGGATTTGTTCCTGCCCAACCGCAACCAACGTGGATTGGTCGAGGTGGGTCGCAAGGTGCTGGTCTATCTCTACGAAGACCACATCACTGGCCGTACCGTAGCCACAAGCAAGCTCCAAACCATAGTATCCAATATGGATATCCGCGTTCGTCCTGGCCAAAAGGTCGAGGTGTTGGTGGCTTCGCGCAGTGACATCGGTTTCCGTGTGGTCGTAGAGCGCCGCCACTGGGGTATGCTCTACCACAACCAACTGTTCCGTCCCGTGGCTGTCGGCGATACGCTTACGGCCTATGTTCGCCGTATCTCGGAGGATGGCCGTATCGACCTGTCGCTCCAACAACAGGGCTACGACGAGGTGAAACACTCGGCTACCAAACTGCTCGAGCTGCTCGAACGTGCGGGAGGCATGCTCCCTATCGGTGACCACTCCTCGCCCGAGGAGGTTACGGCCCTTACCAAGATGAGCAAAAAGGTGTTCAAACGCTCGCTCGGCATGCTGATGAAAAGCGGCGATGTGATTGCAACCGATACCGGAATTAAACTAATCAGACGATGAGCACAGCTACTGCCGAGAGAGTTTCGGTCGAGGCGTCGGACAACTATGTGTTCCAACGCTCGCTGCTGGCCTACCATGCTGCCGCCGAGAGGGTTGGTGGCGTGGTGCTTGAGATAGGCACGGGTAGCGGCTATGGTATCGAGGTTATTGCACCCCACGCCGAGCGATTTATCACTATCGATAAGTTTGATTGTGGTGCCGACCTCGCTTCGCACCCCAATGTGGAGTTCCGCAAACAGACCGTCCCGCCCCTATCGGGTGTTGCGGACCAGAGTGTGGACTTTGTAATCTCGTTCCAGGTGATTGAGCATATCGAGGATGATGTTGCCTTTGTCGGCGAGGTGTATCGCGTGCTTCGTCCCGGAGGCCGCTTTATAGTTTCGACCCCCAACCGACTCATGTCGCTTACGCGTAACCCGTGGCATGTCCGTGAGTATACACCTTCGGAGTTCGAGGCACTGCTGAAGAGTAGCTTCGAGAGTGTCGAGAGCGGAGGTGTGTCGGGTGGCGCGAAGGTTATGGAGTATTATGAGAAGAACCGCCGCTCGGTGGAGCGTATAGCCCGCTGGGATGTGCTCGACTTGCAGCACCGCCTGCCCCGATGGATGTTGCAGATACCTTACGATATACTGAACCGCATCAACCGTCGTCGACTACTCCGTGCCAATACGGCACTTACCACAGGCATTACCATGGAGGACTACTCTGTGGGTGAGGCTACGGAACGCTGTTTCGATTTGTTCTATGTAGCACAGAAAGCGCAATAAAACCCCAACGCAATAGAATAACAACTCAATATATTACGTTACTTAATAGCTGCGGCGCTAACTTTGCCGCGCCTTTAGAAATAAATCAACACACACAATGAAAGAGTTCAAAAACAACGGCTCCGAGAGCTGGCAACGTTTTGCCAAGGAGAGCCGCTCACACACCTCCGCGACGACAGATGTTACCGAGGGAACTTCGCACAAACCCCGCTACCAAAAGGTGGAGCGCGTGAGTACCGGTGTGCGCCGTTCGTTCAATCCTAACTTTACGGCAGACAACCGCTTGCGTACCGCCACCGATGGCGAGGGTCGTGGTGGCTATGGTCACAAACCTTATAAGAAAAACTACTCGTCGAATAGTGGCTCGTCGTATGGCCGTAAAGGTGGTTACGATCGCAAAGGTGGCTATGACCGCTCGTTTGGCGATGAGGATCGTTTCAATCGTACCGACTATGTGCCCGCCTCGGAGCGCTATGCTCGCTCGGAGAGCCGCACCGACTATAACCGCGACTATAACCGCGACTTCAACCGTGTGGAGCGCCCCTATGAGAAGCCCGAGCGCGATTTCAATCGCTACGATGGTGGCGAGCGCACTTCGCGTGGCGAGGGCCGTGGCTACCAAAGCCGTGGAGAGGGTCGCCCCTATGGTGCTAATAAGAGCAAGAGTAACACCCGTTTCGCCTCGAAACCCTTTGGTCGTGGCTATGGCGAGCAGGTTGAAAATGGTCGTAAACCCCGTGGTGAGCAACGTGGTGAGAGCCCCGCTCGTCGCAGCTATCCTCGCTACGATGCTCCCAAAGCAGGTGACGAGATTCGTCTGAATAAATATGTAGCCCAATCGGGTCTGTGCTCGCGTCGTGAGGCTGATGAGTTTATCCAATCGGGTGCTGTGTCGGTTAATGGCGAGGTAGTTACCGAGCTCGGTGTTAAGATTAAACCTACCGACGAGGTTACCTTCAACGGCAAGGTGCTCAAGAGCGAGAAGTTGGTTTACATCGTGATGAACAAGCCCAAAGGTTTTGTCACCTCGATGGATGACCCCCACGCCGATAAGACCGTTATGGATTTGGTTAAGAACGCTTGTACCGAGCGAATCTACCCCGTGGGTCGTCTCGATAAAAATAGTGTCGGCGTACTGCTGCTCACTAACGATGGCGAGCTTACCAAACGCCTTACACACCCCGAGTACAACCACCGCAAGGTGTATGAGGTTACTCTCAACAAAGCCATTACCGATGCCGAGTTGAGCAAGATTGCCGAGGGTATCACCCTCGAGGATGGCGACATTGCTGCCGATGAGGTTGCAACGCTTGACAATACTCGCAAGTTGATTGGTGTTGAGATTCACTCGGGTCGCAACCGTATCGTACGTCGTATCTTCGAGCACTTCGGCTACTCGGTAGTCAAGCTCGATCGCGTATATTTTGCGGGACTTACCAAGAAGAATCTCAAGCGTGGTCAGTGGCGTTTCCTCTCGGATAGGGAGGTGCGTATGCTTAAGACCGGCATGTACGAGTAAAAAAGTGTATAACAAGGTGATTTCTGCGTTACGCTCGCTCTTAAAATCCTCACATACGCCAAGTATGCTCCGGTTTTTCGAGCTTCGCAAGCCTTGAAATCCCTCTTGTTATACAACTTTTATAAATATAGAGGACGTCCCTTGCGGGGGACGTCCTTTGTATTTATATGTGTCATTACTTTATTCGTGGTGGTATGGCTCACCGCGAAGGATTGTGAAGGCTCGGTATAGCTGTTCGGCGAAGATTGGTCGTATGATTTGGTGCGAGAAGGTCATGCGGCTCAATGATATTTTGCATGATGCGCGGTCGTAGACCTCTTTGGAGAAGCCATAGGGGCCACCGACAACAAAAACCACTCGTTTGACACCGCTATTCATACGTTTCTGAATCCACTCGGCAAAGGCTGGCGAGGTGAACTCCATACCCTTATCGTCGAGCAATGCCACAAAGTCCTCCGAGGTTATATTGCGCAGAATCATCTCGCCCTCGGCACGTTTCTGATTCTCCTCGCTCATATTCTTGGCGTTGCGTATGTCGGGCAGCTCGGTCACGGTGAAACGCAAGTAGCGCGATATGCGACCTGCGTACATGCGGGTCAGCTCGGCCACATGCTGTGAGTCGGTCTTGCCTACAACCAGAAAATCTATGCTCATAGTTAGTCGAGAATTGCGGGTGAGGGGAGGTTTAGGTCGTTATTCCACTCGCCCTCGGCACCGCTGTAAACCACGGGACGCAGGGTGTCGAGCTGGTGCAACAACTCATACGATTTGTAGAGGTTGTAACCATTGCCGCCACCATAAGCCAGACTCCACGCCACAACGCACGAGTGGTTGCGGGTGCGACGCTGCATGGAGAGGGTACGATACAGCACCTCGTCGAGATATTTCGGGTCGTTGAAGGCTGTTCCGTTGAGGCGGCTGCGCGAGCCATCTTTGGGGTCTGTGTAGAGTGAGGGGCAATCCACAACGTACATTCCCTTGCGGTCGCATGCGCGGTAGAGTGTAATCTGTGCCGGCATGGTCAGGTAGATGGTGTTGTAACCCTTGCGCTTGAGCTGGTTGATTTGCTCGTCGAGGGGCAGATTGTACTTGGGCGTGTACTCCACGGCGCGAATCTCGATAGGCTCGCCGTTGCGTTTCAGCACTCCGTCCTCGTACGTGGTTGTGCCCCAACCCACGGCGAAGGGGATGTACTCGGCCATCGAGCCGTGGTGTTTGATATACATGGTAAGGGCGTAGAGATTGGGATTCTCGGCGCTCCACAGGTATTTGGCAGTCGAGTAGACGATGTTGTGGAAACGAATGGTATCGCGCTCGCCGGGAGTCATCTCCAGCTCCTTTTGGTCGTAAGTTTTGAGCTTGCCTTTGGGGTCATAGATGTCAAAGCCAACCGCAAGTCGTTGGTCGGCACGCGACGAGTTTCGTACCACGATGTGCAAATCCAACAGACCGTGGTTGCCGGTTGAGTCGGGTGAGGTGCGTACGTCGAAGTCTTCGATGTAGACCTTGGGTTGCGAGAAGATGTAGCTGTTGCCACCCATCACCAGCATCGGGTCGTCGTACATATTCTCTACGGCACCCATCTCTCCGGGGTCGCGTGCTTCGATGCTGATGTCGTTCATGCCATCGACCAGATAGGGAGATATGAGCACCTCGGACGAGGTCTGTGTGTCGTGCGAGCCGCCTGCATGTCGGCCGTTTACGAAGAGCTCGTAGGCTCCGGTGCAACCCTCCGAACGGAAGAATACATTGCGGTCGCCCATGGAGTAGGGGGCAAAATATTTTACTACACAAACTCCGTCTTCGGAGGTTCGGCTGCGGATGCTTTTGAAGAATTGCGAGTTTATGATGGAGCCTTGTGCTGCGTCTTCGCGTGTCTCGTAGCTGAAAAATTCTGCTCGGGGCGGTTGCGCGGCGGGAGTCGCGGGGCGCTGTGCCACGGCCGTAGTGACAGTCGCGGTAATCAACGAAAAGGCCAATGATAGTGCGAAAAAGGGTCTTGTACTTGACATCTTGCTGTTATTTTGGGCAAATATACCGAATAAAAATGGGAGATAGTCGATTTTCTCAAAAAAAATTCGGATATTTGCCAACTGTGAAACTAAATCCAAAATAGATATGCTTAACACAAGCAAAAGAAGAATAGCAGAAATCCTTCGCTCCGAGGAGCGTAACTGCGACATTACAGTCAAAGGCTGGGTGCGTACCAAACGTGGTAACAAAAACGTAGCCTTCATCGCCCTTAATGACGGCTCTTGCGTAAGTAATATTCAGGTAGTGGTTGATGTGGCTTCGTTCGATGATGAGCTGCTCCGCCGTATCACCACCGGCGCATGCTTGCGCGTAGACGGTGTGCTGGTCGAAAGTATGGGCTCGGGCCAACCTGTTGAGGTTCAGGCTCGCAGCATCGAGATTTATGGCACTGCCGACCCCGAGACCTATCCCCTCCAAAAGAAGGGCCACTCGCTCGAGTTCCTGCGCGAGATTGCATACCTGCGTCCCCGTACCAATACCTTCGGCGCAGTGCTTCGCATCCGTCACAACATGGCCTATGCCATCCACAAATACTTCAACGATCGTGGTTTCTACTACATGCACACCCCCATCATCACCGCTTCGGACTGCGAGGGTGCGGGTGCAATGTTCCAAGTGACCACCATGGATCTCAACAACCTGCCCCGTACCGAGGAGGGCGCTGTGGACTACTCGCAAGACTTCTTCGGCAAACCTTGTAGCATGACCGTGTCGGGTCAGCTCGAGGGTGAGCTGGGTGCGTTGGCTTTGGGTCGCATCTATACCTTTGGCCCCACCTTCCGTGCCGAGAACTCCAACACTCCTCGCCACTTGGCAGAGTTCTGGATGATTGAGCCCGAGATGGCGTTCTACGAGCTGGAGGATGATATGGAGTTGGCCGAGGACTTCCTCAAATACCTTATCCAATACGCTCTGGATAACTGCGCCGAGGACCTCGAGTTCCTCAATAAGATGTGGGACAACGGCCTTATCGAGCGCCTCAAATTTGTTGTCGATAACGACTTTGTACGCCTTAACTATACCGATGGTATCGAGATTCTCAAGGCGAGTGGCCGCAAGTTTGAGTTCCCCTGCGATTGGGGTTGCGACTTGCAAAGCGAGCACGAGCGCTACCTGGTTGAGGAGCACTTCAAGAAGCCCGTTATCCTTATCAACTATCCCAAGGAGATTAAGGCTTTTTACATGAAACAGAACGAGGATGGCAAGACTGTTCGCGCAATGGACGTCCTTTTCCCCAAGATTGGCGAGATTATTGGAGGCTCGGAGCGTGAGGCTGATTACGAGAAACTCTCGACCCGCGTCAAAGAGCTCGGCATGAGCGAGCGCGAGTTGTGGTGGTACCTCGACACTCGTCGTTGGGGCTCGGCTCCTCACAGCGGTTTCGGTCTGGGCTTCGAGCGTCTGTTGCTGTTTGTTACGGGTATGGCTAACATCCGCGATGTGATTCCGTTCCCCCGTACTCCGGGCAACGCCGAGTTCTAATCGATAGTATTTTTTTGAAATAACAATAACGAGGTCTGCTCTCGAAAACTCTTTTTCGGGAGCAGACTATATTATAAAGGGTATCATAATGCACATCAGCGGTGTGTTGTGACCCATACGAAACGAACCTCCTAACTTGCGTGAAGACATCTATACTTCAGAGTAACTTTTAATCGTTATAATAACTAAAAGGTGTCCTATGGCAAATATCGGTCAATATCAACAACAGCGTCAATCGACGGTTCTCTCGCCGCAACAGATTCAGATGATTAAACTTCTGGAGCTGCCCGCCGTGCAACTCGAACAGCGAGTTAAACAGGAGATAGAGGAGAACCCCGTTCTCGAGGACGAGCCGGTGGTTGAAGAGCGCGACGAGGAGGTTGAACCCAAAGAGATTTCGGTTGAAGAGTACCTCAAAGAGGATGATACTCCGAGCTATAAACTTCGTACCAACAACTACTCGAAGGATGACCCCCAGAGGGCTGTGCCCATTACGGGTGGCCGCTCGCTGCAAGAGTTCCTTGTCGAACAGCTCGGCTATCGTGACCTCGGCGCTCGACAACGGACCATCGCCGAGTATATAGTGGGTAGCCTGGATGAGGATGGCTACTTGCGCCGTGATATGCTCTCGCTCTCGGACGATTTGGCCTTTACGCTCGGTATCGAAGCCTCGGAACAGGAGCTGGAGGAGATGTTGGAGGTGGTGCAGGAGCTGGAGCCTGCGGGTATTGGTGCCCGCAACCTGCGCGAGTGCTTGCTCTTGCAACTCGACCAAATGGCAATGGATAGTCCTGCACGCCGTTTGGCACGCCGAATTGTGGCGTCGCACTTCGAGGACTTCTCCAAAAAACACTTCGAGAAACTTATCTCGCGCCTCGGTATCTCCGAAAATGAGTTCCGTGAAGCAATCTCCGAGATTAAACACCTATCGCCCAAACCCGGCAATCTCTATGTCGATGCTGCGGCCGATACCATACCTTATATTATTCCTGACTTCGTGCTCGACTACCACGATGGCGAGTTCGACCTTGCGCTCAACAATAGCTCCATCCCCGAGGTGAGAGTCAATAAACGCTATGTCGAGATGATTCGCGAAATGGCGCGTGAGGGTGGGGGAGCCGACCGCGAGGCGATGCAGTTTGTCAAAAACAAACTCGACTCGGCCAAGTGGTTTATCTCGGCCATCAAACAGCGCCACGATACACTGATGCGTACCATGACCGAGATGCTCGACTACCAGCGCGAATACTTCAAGGATGGCGATAAGAGTAAGCTCCGCCCCATGATTCTCAAGGATATAGCCGACCGTACGGGACTCGATGTCTCGACCATTTCGAGGGTTGTCAATAGTAAGTATGTGCAGACCCATTTCGGTATTCTCTCGCTCAAACAGCTCTTCTCGGAGGCTATGCTCACCGATGATGGCACCGAGGTGTCGTCCTACGAGATTAAACAGATTCTCGAGGAGTGTATTGATGCCGAGGATAAACGTCACCCGCTGACCGACGAGACGCTGATGGAGATTCTCAACGATAAGGGCTACCATATCGCTCGACGTACGGTGGCCAAGTACCGCGAGATGCTCGGAATCCCCGTGGCTCGCCTTCGCAAACAGATTTAGGTGTGATGTCTCAAAGTAGCTTTCGAAATATTGTAGGCCGTGACGGACTTCGTGCCGATGGGTCGTGGGCAACAAGGTTGAGCCGTGTGGCGTCACTTGTGCTGCACCCCTTCTTTATGCCGCTCTATGGAGTTCTGGCACTTATGGCTACGGGCGCAGTGCCACTGCTTAATGTTGGGAGCTTTGGTGCCCGATTTGTGGGTATGACGGCTATCTATACAATGCTCTTTCCGTGGGCTTCGCTGGTGCTGATGCGTGTGCTGGGTGTCGTGGACTCGATGTCGGTCAATGTCCCGCGACAAAGAATTGTGCCGATGGTGGTGCTCATAATCTGTTATATCTCGTTTGTGGTAGCGATGCATCGTGTGCCCCTTGTGCAGATGGTTAGAGGCTTTATGATTGGCGCCGCTATGTGCGTGGCTGTGGCTATGCTTGTGACTCCGCGCTGGAAGATTAGTCTGCACCTTATCTCGGCAGGTGGCGCGGTTGCGCTCGCGCTTATGCTTGTGCTCTCGGGTACGCATAGTGCCTTGTGGCTGCTGTGTGTAACGATTGCAGCAGCGGGATGCCTGGCCTCGGCACGTCTGCACCTCGGTTCGCATACACCCGCACAGGTTGCGGTCGGTTTTTGTGTGGGCTTTGCAATGGTTACTGCATCTCTGCTTTTTGTCTGAAAATTACGCCGTTTCAAAATAAAATGGTATCTTTGCATGTTCTATATGTATAACAAACATCAAAGACCATGAACATCGGGAAATATACCCTTCGCTCGGCGAAGTATCTGCTCAAATTGTGCGTGCTGTTTGCCGTACTGTTTACTATCATGCAACTTACGGGTACCTCGACCCTCTCTACCGAGAACTTCTTTGCGGAGTTCTTTGGCTCGACGCGTGGCCAGCTGTTCTGTGCCATCGTTCTGGTGTGGTGCATCTACTACCCCAAGGTTGAGTTTATCTCCCAATCGGTTCCTGTGCGCTATGGCGAGAGCCGTGATAGTGTGGTCGAGGCTATGAGCTCGCTCGGTATGGTGCTGACCGGTGAGGATGAGAATAGCATGACCTTCCGCAGTGGTAATATGCTGGTCCGCTTGTGGCAGATGTTCGAGGACGAGGTTACTGTTAAGGGGACTACCCGCGGTATCGAGATTTCGGGCTCGCGCAAGAGCGTTGCCAATGCCTCGTTCAAAATCAAACTCTATATGGAGCGTAATACCAATGAATAATCGCAAACCCCTGAAAATAGCTCTTCTGACAACCGTATGCGTACTTCTGGTCGGATTTACTTCGGTCGCAGTGCGTGACGCGCGCCTTGGTCAGAGTATCGAGATTCTGCTCGGCATGTTTCGCGACCTGTCGCTCGTATATGTCGATGAGGTGGATAGCGAGAAGTTGTTGCGCGATGCGGCAAAGGGCATGGCCTCGGGCTTGGACCCCTATACCGAGCTTATCACCGGCGACCGTATGGGCGACCTAGAACTGATGACTACGGGTAAGTATGGCGGCATTGGCTCGCTGATTGCGGCCGATAGTGACTATGTGCGTATTGCCGAGCCCTATCGTGGCTCTCCGGCCGACCGCGCAGGACTCAAGATTGGCGACAAGATTGTGGCTGTCGATGGCAAGGAGCTTCGCGGTGCAACTACCCAGAAGGTGAGTAATATGCTCAAGGGCGACCCCGGGACAACCGTTCGCCTTACCATACGCCGCCTGGCTACGGGCAAGAATGAGACGATGGCAATCCGCCGCGAACGTATTGCAATTCCGGCAATAGCCTACTCGGGTATCATTGGCGATAGTCTCGGTTATATTCACCATGTCGATTTTACGGAAGGTTGCTCCGACCAGATGCGTAAGGTGGTTGGCGAACTGATGACTCAAGGTGTCAAGGGCCTTGTGCTCGATTATCGCAACAATGGTGGTGGTATCGTGCAGGAGGCAGTCAAGATTATCTCGCTCTTTGTCCCCGCCGGAACCGAGGTTGTGTCGATGCGTGGTCGTGATGAGAGTGCTACCAAAGTGTTCCGTACCGAGAGCGAACCGATAGCTCCCGAACTCCCGATTGTGGTGCTGGTCGATGGCTATACCGCCTCGTCGGCCGAGATTCTGGCAGGTGCTATACAAGACCTCGACCGAGGAGTGGTTGTGGGTCAGCGCACCTTCGGTAAGGGCCTCGTTCAATCCACCCGCCCGCTCGGCTATGACTCCTATCTGAAACTTACCACAGCCAAATATTATACCCCGAGTGGCCGCTGTATCCAATCCTTTGACTACTCCGAGCGTGGACATAATGGGGGTGGACATATTCCCGATTCGCTTATTAGTGAGTTCGCAACTGCCTCGGGCCGCAAAGTCTATGATGGTGGCGGTATTACTCCCGATGTGGTGCTCACTCCCGAGTATGTCAATAAGTTTGCAATGATGATTTACGCCACGGGCTTGGTCGATAAGTATGCCGATGGCTACTCGCTCGAACATGACCTCTCGGCGCTTGATGTCGAGCACTTTGCCCTTTCGGACGACGACTATCGCCGCTTTGTGGAGATGATGGGTGACCGCCCGTTGGACTACGAGTCCGAGACCCGAAGCGTGATTAAGATGCTGGGCGAGATTGCCCGTACCGAAGGGTATGAAAGCGAGATTAAGAGCGAGATAGAGGCTCTGGAACGTAAGATAAAGAGCGATAATGCCTCGCTGCTCATGCGCCACCGCGAACAAATCAGCCGCCTGCTGGAGGAGGCTATCGTTTTGCGTGCAGCCTATGCTGATGGTGTTGCTCGCTATGCACTCCGTAGTGACTCGGCCGCCAAACGAGCCATCCAAATCCTCGACTCGGCGCAGGAGTACGAAAGTATCCTCTCGCCCCGTAACTAATCCTTAACCCCCTTTCTCTGATGAATCTGCATAGAGCCACCGATGCCGTTTTGAGAGTGCTGCGCAATCGCCTGTTTGTGACTGTCGCATGGGTGATTGTGTGTGTATCCTCATTGGTTGCGACCAATATTTTGGTGGATGTGCTTCGAGAGAAGGAGTCCTACTATGTGTCGCTGTGGAGCTACGCTATGGGACGCCTCGGGGTGTTTGACGACGAGGACCCTCTGGTGATGGAGATTATCAAACACAACACCATACCCTTTGTCATTACCAACGACCGCCTGCAGGTGGAGTATTACCACTTGGTACCCGATGCAGTGATTGATAATCCGCGCGTGTTGCGTACCCAACTCGATGAGTATGCTGCGCTTAATGCGCCGATATTCATTAACTCGTGGGATGGCGGCAAACACTACGTCTTCTATGGCGAGAGTATTATCCTGCATGCGCTCAAACACATGCCGCTGATTCAACTGCTGCTGTTTGCTTCGCTACTGATGATGGGTGTCTATACCTATCGCGTGTCGAACGACAGCCGTCAGAACCGAGTATGGGTTGGACTTGCCAAAGAGACCGCTCACCAACTCGGAACACCCATATCTTCGTTGCTCGGTTGGATAGAGTACCTGCGTAGTCAGGAGATAGACCAGAGCGTTGTGGATGAGATGGGTAAGGATGTGGCTCACTTGCAGAAAATCACCGACCGTTTCTCGAAAATCGGTTCGCAGACCGAACTTGCTGTGGCTAATGTCAATGAGCTTGTGGGTGATAGCGTTATGTACTTCCGCCGCCGTATTCCCCGCAATGTGACAATAGAGTACAATGGACTTGCCATGGCTCCCGTGCAGGCGATGGTCAATAGTGCGCTGTTTGAGTGGGTGGTCGAGAATCTGCTCAAGAACTCGCTCGATGCACTGCAAGGCAAAGGACATATTGCTGTCGAAATCTCCGCAACCTCCAAGTGGATTAACGTTGATGTGCGCGATACCGGTAAGGGTATGCCCAAATCCAACTTCAAAAAGGTGTTCGAACCCGGCTTTACAACCAAAACTCGCGGTTGGGGTCTGGGTCTGTCGCTCTCCCGACGCATAGTTGAGGAGTATCACGGTGGTCGTATATTCGTGCTCGAATCGGAGGTGGGACGCGGAACAACCTTCAGAATACAACTTAAAAGACTCTACGTTTGATGCTCGACTCACTCGCATACATATCAGATACCACAGTGAGAAGCGTGGTGCAGTGTACCGACAGCGTGTTTGTGGGTGGAGTTCGTGTTGCCGATATGCCGCTTGTCAACCACTCCACGCCGCTGGGCGATGTACTGCTGTCTCCCGCTGTTCAGGTGGTGATGCTCGTAGCGATACTCTACTATTTGTTTGTCTTCTGCCGCCGCTTTGGTCAGGTGGTCGAGCTATCGTCGTGGTTGGTATATACGTCGTCGGTGTCCATTGTCGAGGAGCACTCCGATCGCCACTTTGCCTTGTCGTGGAGAGTGCTTGGTCTGTTTGCATTGGGCAGTGTCGCGGTGATGCTCTTCTACAAAAGATTTGTCGGTATGGGTATGGATGTTCCTCCTCTGGCCGTGGTTGCGCTGGCGGTTGTGGCTATGGCTGCCTTGTGGCTCGTGCCCTGTGCCGTGGTGTGGATTGTGGGGCAGGTGGTGCTTATCCCGGGCTTTGCAAGGGGTGTGATAGCCGTGCGCCGATATGTGGTCGAGCTTGCCGGAATCTACCTTACGCCCTTTGTCGTGGGTTATGCTCTTTCGGGCCTCGCCACCAACTCCGTTTTGTGGTATATCATAGCGAGTATTAGCACAATAGTGCTGTTGCTGTATGCGTTTAAATTATTGAAAATGTTTGTTGATGCAAGATTTTCAATTTTC
Organism: Rikenellaceae bacterium; assembly: GCA_045632975.1. Lineage (GTDB taxonomy): Bacteria > Bacteroidota > Bacteroidia > Bacteroidales > Rikenellaceae > UBA940. The sequence goes on along the minus strand of JAZQXR010000032.1, from coordinate 4,794 downwards.
TATTGGATTTTGTACCTTTGTGCCGTCGAAATTTTTCCAATGAGCCTTATCGTTGTTGTAATGCTCGGATTATTATAAAGTTATAAGAAAAAGTGAAGATTACATCAGTTCTGGTTTCACAACCCCGACCCGCAGCGATCGAGAAGTCGCCGTTCTATGAAATGTCACAAAAATGCGAAGTCGCGATCGACTACACCCCTCTGATTAAAATCGAGGGAGTAACTCTCAAAGAGTTCCGTTCGCAACGCATCGAAGTGCTGGACCACACCCTTCTCATTTTTACGAGCCGTACCACCGTTGATAGTTTCTTCAAAGTGTGTGAGCAGGCGAGAATCACCATTCCCGAAACGATGAAGTATTTGTGTAGCACCGAGGCTATTGCTCTCTACCTACAAAAGTATATCGTCTATCGCAAACGCAAAATTTCGTTTGCCGACGGTTCGTTCACGGGACTTATGGACCTTATCGTGAAGAACAAATCCGAGAAGATGTTGCTTACCCTTACCGAACCCCACAAACCCGAGTTGATTCAGACCATGGAGAAGCTCAAAATCAAGTTCGATAAGGTTGTGCTGGCTCGCACCGTGAGTGCCGATACCTCTGCCATCGATGCCGATAAGTATCAGATGGTAGTTCTTTATAGCCCGGCCGATGTTACCGCCTTCATCAATGGCTTTGCCGAGGACAAACGCCCTATGGTTGCCACTTTTGGCGATGGTACCACCCGTTTTGCAATCAACAACGGTCTTGTGGTTCGCGCCATGGCGCCTACCCCCGAGGCACCCTCGATGGCAAAGGCTCTTGAACTCTTTGTGGGTAAGGTGAACGCCGGTGAGGAGCCCGAACCCGTGGCTCTGGCCGACAACCACCAAGCCGAGGACTTTGTGAAAGCTGTGCAGGCCAAAGATAGCCGCAAGTACAAGAGCAAGAAGACTACTGCTACCGCTACAACCACCAAAAAGTAGAGAAGCATGGCGCCGATGGCCCATAACGGACTACCCAAAGAGGAGATTCTCCGCACGCTCGGAGCCATCGACACGCTATTTGCACGTGGACGACGCGGAACGGTTATGCCCCTGCGTTATGTGTGGCGCATAGAGCCGGCCGAGGGTATGTATGCCGAGAGTGCACCCGTTGAGGTGCTGTTCTCCGTGCCCAAGAAGTTCTTTAAGCGAGCCAATAAGCGCAATCTGTTGCGTCGTCGCATCAAAGAGAGCTATCGCACAGCCAAGCATCCGCTGGTGGAGCGCGTGCGTGAGCGAGGCATGCATCTTACCATGGCGTTCATATATAGTAGTAAGGAGATTTCGGATTACAACACAATAAACGATGCCGTTGTCAGAGCACTTTCGCAGATTTGTGAGCGTATGTAAGCGGATTGCATCGTGGCCGGCCATAGCTTTGGTGCGCTTCTATCAGCTATGTATATCGCCCCTTACGCCACCTTCATGCAGGTTTACCCCAACATGTTCGCAGTATGCCATCGAAGCGCTGCGCAAGCATGGATTGATTCGAGGAGGTTGGCTTACACTAAAACGCATTGCACGATGTCACCCATGGGGCGGCAGTGGTTACGATCCCGTGCCGTGATGTGCCCTATGGAGGGATGCTTCAGTGCTTCTCAAAACCTCTCTTGAAAGCCTAACGAAGGAGCGCCGAAACGCGCCTCATCTTTCGGTAATATCCAAAAAAAAGTAAGAGCCTGCCTAACATGACGTTAGGCAGGCTCTTATTTTGTGTTAGTTGCGAATTAAATCGAAATATCGAGAATTTCGAATTTAATCTCACCAGCGGGCACTTGAGCAATTGCAATGTCACCCTTCTTCTTGCCGAGCAGAGCTTTGGCGATAGGGGTGCCGAGTGCGATTTTGCCCTCTTTGAAGTTGGCCTCTTTCTCCGATACGAGAGTGTAGGTGAACTCTTTGTTGTTATTGTGGTTGAGTACAGTTACTTTCGTAAGGATTTGTACGGTTTTGGTGTCGATACGGCTGGTGTCGATGATTCGCGAGTTTGCGAGCGCCATTTCGAGTTGTGCGATTTTGGCTTCGAGCATGCCTTGAGCCTCGCGTGCTGCGTCGTACTCTGCGTTCTCGGACAGGTCACCTTTGTCGCGTGCGATGGCGATGGCCTCCGACGCAGCGGGACGCTCCACGGTGCGGAGATGTTCGATTTCGGCTTTCAGCTTTTCGTAGCCCTCTTTGGTAAGGTAAGTTACTTCTGCCATGATGTTTATAATTTTATAGGTTTAATTACGTAACAAAAAATTAAGAATCCCGAGCACATGATGCCCGGAACTCCCACAAAATGATAGTACAAAGATAAGGCAAAAAAATGAATAACCAAAAAAAGAACGATTAAAAAATCCATGTATCGCACTACGTTTGGTTGACACGCCAAAAATTAGTACCTTTGTCCGCAAAATAAAATACGTTATCAGATTATGGCAGCCTCCAACTTTGTCGACTATGTTAAAATCTTTTGCCGCTCGGGACACGGCGGTGCCGGCTCGTGCCACTTCCGACGCGAGAAATTTGTAGCTTTGGGTGGCCCCGATGGTGGTGATGGTGGACGCGGAGCGAGTATCATTCTGCGTGGTAATAGCCAATATTGGACCCTTATCCACCTTAAGTACAAACGCCACATCTTTGCCGAGGACGGACAGAACGGCTCCGGCGCTCGTAGCTCGGGACGTGATGGTAAGGATATTATCATCGACGTGCCTCTGGGTACCGTTGCGACCGACTTCGAGACGGGCGAGAAGGTGTGTGAGGTTACCGAGGACGGACAGACGGCAGTTCTGCTGGCCGGTGGCCGCGGAGGTTTGGGTAACTGGCACTTCCGTACAGCGACCAATCAAGCACCCCGCTATGCACAACCCGGTGAGCCCGAGAAAGAGGGTACATTCATCCTTGAGCTTAAACTGCTGGCTGATGTGGGCCTTGTGGGATTCCCCAATGCGGGTAAATCGACCCTGTTGAGTGTCGTTTCGGCTGCCCGACCCAAGATTGCCGACTATGCATTTACCACTCTTGAACCCAACCTCGGAATTGTCGAAGTGCGTGATGGCCACTCGTTTGTAATGGCCGACATCCCCGGTATTATCGAGGGCGCACACGAGGGCCGAGGCCTCGGAACGCGATTCCTGCGCCATATCGAACGCAACTCGATGTTGCTCTTCATGGTCCCTGCCGATACCGACGACATCGGCGCTGCCTATGAGGTGTTGCTGCGCGAGCTTACCCTCTATAACCCCGAACTGCTTGATAAACAACGCCTGCTGGCTATTACCAAGTGCGATATGATTGACGATGAGATGGCTGAACAGATGAAGGCTCAAATGCCCGAGGGTGTGCCCCACATCTTTATCTCGTCGGTCAGCGGTCAGGGTATTCCCCAACTCAAAGATATGCTTTGGAGTGCCCTTAATGAGTAGGGTAGTATGCGTAAAATTCTGATTATATATACGGGCGGAACAATCGGTATGCGTACCGATTCTGCTACGGGTGCACTCCGTGCATTCGACTTTTCGGATATTTATAGCGAGTTTCCGGCACTGCGTGTGCTCGATGTCGAACTCGATTTCTACGATGGGCTAACCCCAATCGACTCGTCGAATGTTACCCCCGAGTTGTGGGTGCGTTTGGTCGAGATTATCCGCAAACGATATGAGCTCTACGACGGCTTTGTGGTGCTGCACGGTACCGATACCATGAGCTATACGGCCTCGGCCTTGAGCTTTATGTTTGAGAATCTTGCCAAGCCCGTAATCTTCACTGGTAGTCAGATTCCTATGGGTGTGCTCCGTACCGATGGCCGCGAGAACCTTATCACGGCTATCGAGATTGCTGCTGCGCACCATGCCGACGGCCGTCCTCTCGTGCCCGAGGTCGCCATCTATTTTCAGAGTCACCTGTTCCGTGCCAACCGCGCTACCAAACGTAGTGCCGAACAGCTTAATGCGTTCACTTCCAATAACTACCCGCCTCTGGCCGAGGTCGGCGTAGCCATCAACTATCAGCACTCGCTTATCCGTCCGTGCTCCTCGTCGGGCGAGCCTTTGCGTATCTCTACCGAGCTGTGTTGTGATATTGTAGTCATCCGCCTCTTCCCCGGAATTACGGAGCGAACTCTTCGCGCAATGTTGGGTGTCGAAGGTGTGCGTGGCGTGGTGCTTGAGACCTATGGCGCGGGTAATGCACCCACTGCCGAATGGTTTGTTGAAGCCCTGCGCGAGGTTATCGAGAGCGGCGTGGTGGTAGTCAATGTTACTCAATGCCATGGCGGCGCTGTGTCGGCTATCTACGAGACGGGCGTGGCGCTTTTGAATGTGGGCGTTGTCGGTGGCGGCGATATGACTACCGAGGCTGCGGTGACCAAACTGATGTACGTTCTCGGTCGCACGAACGATGTCGATGAGGTGCGTCGAATGATGGAAAAATCGTTGCGCGGCGAGCGTAATTAATCCTCCGAAAATACCCTTTCGTTATCCGCTTTGTGTCGAATGCGGAGAGTTCGCTTGTGGAACAAAAATGGTGTGAATAGTTAATTCTTGTGTGATTTTCCCACTTAAACTTTGCACGAAATAAAATCTTTTCGTATATTCGCAAATCGAATGTATGTTCGTACTTCGCCCGATTGTGGGGCTATAGTGCTGATGTACAGTCGGTTATGTGGTGCGCTTGTGTGTCGGGCGTGCGAAAGAGTGGCGTTTTGGGGCGTTTACGCGTGCGTATGCGAGCCGAAATGACACCGACAAGGAGAGATGTCCGAGTGGTTTAAGGAGCGCGCCTGGAA
>JAZQXR010000031.1:0-6025 GCA_045632975.1 Rikenellaceae bacterium | reverse complement strand
AGTATAAGCGTACTTATGCCACCTCTCCTTCACCAAACTTTGCCCATAATATTCATACCCTTCTGAAATATGCTTTTCCCAATTACCAAGATTGAAAAAGCTATTTGGTTTGCCATCTCCCATCTCGAATGTGCATACAGGAACATCATCCTCCGTGCCTTCCCAAAGATTAACATCCCCTTGAAGAACCTCCCATTCCCTACTATTCAGTTGAGAATCTTTATCCACCTTATAAATCTTACAATGGGTTATACCTCCCAGATAAGTCGCCATTGCATAATGCCATGCAGTATCATAATCTTCATATGGATTGTTCTCGAAAACATCTATTGGATCTACAATAATCATAGGTCCAAGACCATTATAGTATATAATACTATCAAAATGCTCATTAAAAAGAGCTATCTTATAATGAGTATCACCTCTAAAACTAAAACGCACTCCCTCATATTGTTTACTTTCATCGATGTCGTAGTCGAGGCCCAGCTTACCACCCCAAAATGGAGGTAATAGTAATGATATATCACACCCCATCTGCGCTACCGCAAATACAAGCAGTAATGAAATTTTAATAATCCATTTCATAGATGTAATTAAATGTTATGTTTAACGACTTTGACACCGGCCATAGGGATATAACGTCCTCCGTCCGTTGCGCAAGCAATACATGCAAGGGCGAGGACGGTGGTGAATAACTTTTTCATGAACTTATTATTTGTTGGTCAACTACAAATATACAAACAAAGAGAATGAATTGCAAATAAAATCCAAAGAAATGCACACAACTACAAGCGATAGGCTTTTTATATTTTATTTTTCCTTGCCTTTTTCAATATAAAAAATTTGTGAATCGTGAATCCTCCGTCCCCTCCGAGAAAAATTGTGAATTGTGAATCGTGAATTGTGAATTGTTTTAACCGCCTCACCCCAAGATTTCACCGCAAAACGCCCTCGGCAACCCGCGATTTTTCGTCCCGAAACCCATCCCACCGCACGGAATTTCACCCCAAAATAGGGAATTTCACCCCAAAAACGCCTTTTCGAGCCTCAAAATCCCCGTCAAAACACCTTTTTTCGGCCAAGACAAAAAAAATGTGCCAAATTCGCCGTCGGAAAGCAGAGTCACGCCGACAGCACAAAAAGTAGGCACAAACAACTCTTCTCCCCTGCCACAGGCAGAGTGTAGCACCAACCATTGGAACAGACAATATATAATATATAGATATGAAACACTTCCTCGAATATTTCAACCAAGCCGTACACGCCAATTGGAATTCGCCCGCACTGTGCAACTTCCATGGCGAGAGCTTCACATTCGGCGAGATGGCCGAGCAAATCGAGCGCATGCACATCATGTTCGACGTGGCAGGTGTCAAGAAGGGCGACAAGGTGGCAATTTACGCCAAAAACAGCGCTCGTTGGGGTGTATCGTTCTTCGCATCGAACACCGCCGACACCGTAGCCGTACCCATCTTGAGCGACTTCACCATTGAGGGCGCAACAGGCCTTACCGAGCACGCCGAGTGCAAAGTCCTCATCACCGACAAGCCCGCATGGGAGGTTATGAGCGAGAATATCCCCTCGACCCTGCTGTGCGCCATCGACATCGACTCCTTTGAGGTGATGTGGGCAAAAGATGCCGAGGTTGCCACCAAGTGCAAGGACGTTGACGCGCTGCTGTTCGAGAAATTCCCCGAGGGCGTAACTCCCAAATCGGTAAACTACGCAAAAAGCGACATGGATTCGCTGTTGATGATTGACTACACCTCGGGCACCACAAGTTCGCCCAAAGGTGTAATGCTCACCGCACGCGCATTCTCGTCGAACATCGACTTCGGTATTCGTCGTCTGCCCGCCAAACCGGGCGAGCACATGCTGTCGATGTTGCCTCTGGCCCACCTCTATGGTATGGCTTTTGAGCTGACCTATCCGTTGTGCCAAGGCTGTGCAATCTACTTCCTCGGCAAGACCCCCACACCCAGCGTGCTGCTGCAAGCGTTCGCCGAGGTTAAACCCTATCTGATTGTCACCGTGCCTCTGGTAATGGAGAAGATATTCAAGAACAAGGTTATCCCCGTTGTGGAGAAGCCCGCGATGAAGGTTGCGCTCGCCATTCCCGGTGTTCGCCAACTGATTTGCAGCAAGATTCGCAAGACACTGCTCACCGCTCTGGGTGGCGAGGTACGAAGCATCGTTATCGGTGGTGCGGCTCTCTCGCAAAGTGTCGAGAAGGCTATGCGTATGATTAAATTCCCCTACACCGTGGGCTACGGCATGACCGAGTGCGCACCGCTCATCGGATATGAGGATTGGGAGAACTTCGCCCAACGCTCGTGCGGCAAACCCGTAACCGGTATGCAGGTACGCATCAACTCGGAGAACGAGCGCGAGGTTGTAGGCGAGATTCAAGTTAAGGGTGTGAACGTAACCATCGGCTACTTCAAGAACCCCGAGGCTACCGCAGCTTCGTTCACCGACGACGGTTGGTTCCGCACCGGCGACCTCGGCGTGAAAGACAAACACGGCAACATCTACATCCGCGGACGTAGCAAAGCGATGATTTTGAGCGCCAACGGCCAAAACATCTACCCCGAGGAGATTGAGGACAAACTGAATGCGCTGCCCATGGTTGCCGAGTCGCTTATCGTAGAGCGTGGCAAAGGCAAGTTGGTAGGCCTTGTGGCTGTCGACACCGCCGGCAAACGCATGACCCCCGAGCTGAAAGCCGAGGCCGAGGCCAAAATGAAAGAGAACCTCGTAGCACTCAACGCCATGCTGCCCAACTATAGCAAGGTTGCTGCCATCGAGCTTATCGAGGGCGAGTTCGAGAAGACTCCCAAGCGAAGCATCAAGCGTTTCCTTTACAGCTAATCGAAAAACCAAATAACAGTGTGAGAGAGGGGCCGAGAGAGAGATTTGTGAGAGTGAGCCCCACGTGAGAGAGAAATGTGTGAGAGATAAGTGAGAGAGATTTTGGACGAAGAGGGGCCTGTCTGATTCAGACAGGCCCCTCGTTATATTAGGTCTATTAGGATGATAACTACAAATAGGTATCAAGCAGTACAGCCATCTCCTCTTGCATCTCGCGTGCCTTCTCGCCCGCAACCTCGGCATAGCGCTCGCTCTTGTCGGCGTAGATGATTCCGCGCGAGGAGTTCACAAGCAGACCACAACGCGAGTTCATACCATAGGCGGCAACATCCTTCAGGCTACCACCCTGCGCTCCCACACCGGGAACGAGCAGGAAGTGGTCGGGAACAATGGCACGAACGCTCTCAAGCATGAAAGCCTTGGTCGCACCCACAACATACATGGTATTCTCCTCCGAGCCCCAGCTCTTGGTGGTCTCCAAAACCAACTCATAGAGGCGTCGGCCATCGGCCATGCGTTGCATCTCGAAGTCCTCGGCACTCGGGTTCGAGGTAAGAGCCAGAATCACACTCCACTTGCCCTCGTACTTGAGGAACGGAGCAGCGGTATCCAGACCCATGTAGGGCGAGAGCGTAACGGCGTCGGCCAGATTGGTATCGAAGAAGGCTTTGGCGTATTGCTCCGAGGTGTTACCGATGTCGCCACGTTTGGCATCAGCGATAATCATAATCTCGGGATACTTCTCGCGGATATACTCACAAGTCTGCTCGAAGCAACGAATACCCTCGGCACCTTGCACCTCATAGAACGCGAGGTTGGGCTTGTAGCACACCGTATAGGGCGCGGTAGCGTCGATGATGGCTTTGTTGAATGTGAGAGCCGCATCGGGCTGACCCTTCAGGCACTCGGGGATTTTGGTAAGGTCGGTATCCAGACCCACACACAGGAAGCTGCGTTTGGTCTTGATTTGCTCGAAAAGTTGTGCTGCGTTCATATTGTCGGCGTGTTTTAGGCGGGGTTTAGAGGTTGCTCTCTTTGAGTCGCTCGGCGTTCTCGGCCACAATCAGGTGGTCGATGCAATCCTGGATGTCGCCATCCATAAAGGCCCCGAGGTTGTAGATGGTGTAGTTGATACGGTGGTCGGTGATACGTCCTTGGGGATAGTTGTAGGTACGAATCTTGGCACTACGGTCACCGGTCGACACCATGGTTTTACGTTTCGATGCAATCTCGTCGAGGTATTTTTGGTACTCGAGGTTGAAGATACGGGTACGAAGCTCCTCGAGGGCCTTATCGAAGTTTTTGAGCTGCGACTTCTGGTCTTGGCACTGAACGACGATACCTGTGGGGATGTGGGTAAGACGGATAGCCGAGTAGGTGGTATTCACCGACTGACCACCGGGACCCGACGCACAGAAGGTATCCTTGCGGATGTCGTTCATATTGAGCTCGATGTCGAACTCCTCGGCCTCGGGCAACACAGCCACCGAAGCAGCCGAGGTGTGAACACGACCCTGTGTCTCGGTTTGGGGCACACGTTGAACACGGTGAACGCCCGACTCATACTTCAGCGTACCATACACGCCCTGACCGATAACCTTCAGCACGACCTCCTTGTAACCACCTGCGGCACCATCGCTCTGCGAGTTAATCTCGTACTTCCAGCCTTTGGTCTCGATGTAGTGGGTGTACATACGGAGCAGGTCGCCCGCGAAGATTGCAGCCTCGTCGCCACCGGTACCACCACGAATCTCGAGGATGGCATTCTTGTCGTCCTGCGGATCTTTGGGGATAAACAGCAGTTTAATCTCCTCCTCGAGGATGGGCAATTTGGGCTCCAGCTCGGCCAGCTCCATACGGGCCATCTCGCGGAACTCCTCATCCTTCTCGTTAGCCAAAACATCTTTGGCCTCGGCGATGTTGTTGTAGATGGTTTTATAGTTCTCGCACGCGGCGATAATGGGCTGAATCTCTTTGTACTCTTTGTTGAGCTGCACGAACTGTTTCATGTCGGCGAGCACCTCGGGGTCGGTAATCTTCTGCGAAATCTCCTCGAAGCGGGCTTGCAGGCCGTCGAGTTTGCTCAAGATGATGTTGTCTGCCATAGGGAATATCTGATTTTTGACGGCAAATTTAATGAAAGTTTATACAAACACCAAATCGGGAAAAATTATTATATTTGCAACTTGTATATGAACACCACTGCACACATAACACTCTGCCAGCTTCAACAGATGGTTCGACGGGGCATCGAGGCCGCCCTGCCCCACCCCGTATGGGTGTGTGCCGAGCTCTCCGACATCAAGGTCAATCGCTCGGGACACTGCTACCTGGAGCTTGTGGAGAAGGGCGAGAGCGACTCCATCCCGAGGGCAAAGGCTTCGGCCGCCATTTGGAAGGCACGCTACGAGGTTATCCGCGCACACTTTCTCACCTCGACGGGCAGCGACCTCGCCGTGGGAATGAAGGTTCTGCTGCGCGTAACAGCCTCGTATCACGAGCTTTACGGGTTCTCGCTTGTGGTGAGCGACATCGACCCCACATACACCCTCGGCGATATGCAGGCCCGCATCCGACAGACCATCGAGGCGCTCAAAGCCGATGGCATTTGGGATATGAATCGCGAGTGCGATATGCCGATGGTGTGTCAGCGACTTGCCGTGGTCTCTTCGGCAACGGCAGCTGGTTATCAAGACTTCTGCCGACAGCTCGCGGGCTACGGCTATGGCTTTGCCGTAACGCTCTTCGAGGCTGTTGTTCAGGGATTTGGTGCCGAGGAGTCGATAATAGCAGCGTTGGAGGCTATTGCCGAGCGCGAGGAGGACTTCGACGCCGTGGTAATAATTCGTGGCGGCGGTTCGACATCCGATTTGGCATGCTTCAACTCCTACGCCGTGTGCAGCTGCATCGCCCAATTCCCGCTGCCCGTGGTTACGGGTATCGGTCACGATAAGGACCAGAGTGTTGCCGACTTTGTGGCACACACCTCGCTCAAAACACCGACCGCCGTGGCTGACTTTTTCGGAGGTCAGGCCGAGAGGCTCGACGCACGACTGGACGAGCTCGGCGAGCGTCTTACAGCCGGGTGCGAAGCTCTGTTAGCGGCTCGTCGTCAGCACCTTATGATACTTGGCCACGCCACCTCGGAGGGGTG
>JAZQXR010000030.1:0-11655 GCA_045632975.1 Rikenellaceae bacterium | reverse complement strand
GAAGCAATTGGTTATATTTTGCCATACGATCCGAACGCGAAGCCGAACCGGTCTTGATTTGACCGCTGTTGGTAGCTACTGCGATGTCGGCGATGGTCGAGTCCTCGGTCTCACCCGAACGGTGCGAAGTTACCGAAGTGTAACCTGCGCGGTGAGCCATCTCGATAGCGTCGAGGGTCTCGGTGAGCGAACCAATTTGGTTAACTTTGATAAGAATCGAGTTAGCGCAACCGGTCTCGATACCTTTCTTGAGGAACTCTACGTTGGTTACGAACAGGTCGTCACCTACGAGTTGGCATTTGCCACCGATAGCGTCGGTAAGCATCTTCCAACCATCCCAGTCGTTCTCGCTCATACCATCCTCGATCGAGTCGATGGGGTATTTCTCAACCAGACCTTTCAGGTACTCTACTTGCTCTGCCGAAGTACGTTTTGCACCCTTCTCACCCTCGAATTTGGTGTAGTCGTAGATGCCGTCAGCGTAGAACTCGCTCGATGCGCAGTCCATACCGATCATAACGTCTTTGCCGGGAACGTAACCAGCGCCCTCGATAGCTTTGATGATGCAATCCAGAGCGTCCTCGGTACCGTCAAGTGCGGGAGCGAAACCACCCTCATCACCTACTGCGGTGCTCAAGCCACGAGCGTGAAGAACTTTTTTGAGGTTGTGGAATACCTCGGTACCCATACGGATACCCTCTTTGAACGAGGGAGCACCTACGGGGCGAATCATGAACTCTTGGAATGCGATAGGAGCATCCGAGTGCGAACCACCGTTGATGATGTTCATCATGGGAACGGGGAGGGTTTTAGCGTTCGAACCGCCGATGTAGCGATACAGGGGCACGCCGAGGTAGTCAGCAGCAGCGCGAGCAACTGCGAGCGATACGCCGAGGATGGCGTTAGCGCCGAGGTTGCTTTTGGTAGCGGTGCCGTCCAGAGCGATCATAGCTTTGTCGATACCAACTTGGTCGGTAACGTTCATGCCGATAATCTCGGGAGCGATTTTTGTGTTAACGTTCTCAACAGCTTTGGTTACGCCTTTGCCGAGGTAACGGCTTTTGTCGCCGTCGCGAAGCTCGAGAGCCTCGTTCTCGCCGGTCGATGCGCCACTGGGAACAGCTGCGCGACCAAATGCGCCCGATGCGGTGAATACTTCAACCTCGATGGTGGGGTTACCACGCGAGTCAAGGATCTCGCGTCCGTGTACACTTACAATTTGCATAATCTTGATTGTTTAAAAATTGTGTATATAAAAAATTGTTTGCTGTCGGTTTTGATTGCCACAGTGACAAACGCCACAATGCCATTCATTATTATATCCGCACAAAGATAAATAATTTTTCTCAAACTGCGCATAATAAATGGACGTACACAGCGTTTTTATTGCAGAAATTTGAAAACTTTTTTTGTTTTTCGAGTTTTCTGACGTACTTTTGCACCCGATTTTAGGTTGAGAATAGTATGGACCAGACCGTAAACCAAGCCCCGGAGCAGATGCAGTACATTGTTCGACGAGCAACAGAGATGTTCATCGAGCAGGGTATCAAGGCTGTGCGTATGGATGATATCGCACACGAGCTCTCCATCTCGAAGAGAACTCTATACGAAATGTTCAGCGATAAGCGTGAGCTTATGCAGGCGTGTCTGAACTACCATGTCAGCACCACCAACCGTGAGTTGATGAATTGTCTTGCCAAGGCCGAGAATGTGATTGAGGAGATATTCCTTATCATTCGCGCAGCCTACCGCGAGAACGAGCATAGCCGCATGTTCCGTCAGTCAATCAACAAATACTATCCTGACCTTTTCGAGCCGTTCAGCCGTCGCCAATCGAAGATTGCTTCCGAGCACTTCCGCAGTATGCTTCGTCGAGGTCTCGAAGAGGGTGCATTCAGAAGCGATACCAATGTCGAGTTCACCGAGGCGATGTTCGTGATGATGATTAACGGTGTGGTGTCGTCGAGCCAACTCATGTTGCCCGAAGGCGTGACCAAACAGGAGGCGATGAGCTATGTGATTGTCAACTTCTTCCGTGGTATTTCGACCGAACAGGGGCAACGTATGGTCGATGAGTACCGCCGCAAGTACAATGATATTAGGGTGTAAACAGATAGGAATATTAAATACATAACATAAAGCAAAATGATCAGGAAATTAGTAGCAATGGCGCTTGCTCTGACTTGTGTGGTTGGAGTTTCGGCGCAGCAGAAAGTCACTCTGACTCTTGATGAGGCTGTGGGTATCGCGTTGAGCGACAACCCTACCATCGTGATTGCCGATATGGAGATTGAGCGTCAGAAGTATGAGCGAAAACAGACCGAGGCTAACCTCTGGCCCCAACTCTCGGCTACGGGTCAATACCTCTATGCCATCGAGAAACAGAGTATGGCAAAGGGCCTGTCGTTTGGTGCGGATAATACCATCAGCGCTTCGGCAAGCCTCAATCTGGCACTCTTTGCTCCGAGTGTATATGCGGCGCTCAATATGAACAAGATTCAGCTTGAGAACGCTGTGGAGCAGGCTCGTGCATCGAAAATCAACCTTGCAGCCGAGGTTAAGAAGGCCTACTTCAACATCCTTCTGGCCGAGCAATCCATCAAAGTGCTCCACGCCAGCGAGGCCAATATCGGCGAGACCGTCGAGAATACCCGTAATATGTATAATGCGGGTCTTGCTGCCGAGTACGATATGCTCACCGCCGAGGTGCAGTTGAGCAACCTGCGCCCCACAATCATCCAAACCGAGAACTCGGTGGAGATTGCCAAACTGCTGCTCAAAATGTTGCTCGGTCTGCCCCAAGATACCGAGGTCGAGGTTACGGGCACCCTCGATGAGTTCCGTGATATGGTTATGATTGGTAGCGAGCAGGTTACCACTGACCTGTCTGGCAATACCGATTTGCGTACCATCGACATCAACCTCAAGATGCTCAATGCACAACGCCGCCTGGCCAATAGCGCACGTATCCCCACTATCGCCGCCTTTGCACAAGGTTCGTACACCGGTAATGACGCCGCAAACCCCCTGTCGAGCATGATGGGTGGTGGCGCAGGTCTGGGCGGTGGCTCTGGTGCCGGCTCGGGTGCAGGTGCTGCTACCACAACCAAGACCAAAAACGAGTTCTGGTGGCAATATCCTATCAACGTAGGTGTCCAAATCTCGGTGCCTATCTTCGCGGGCTTTGCCAACACCTCGAAGGTTAAGAGCATCAACAACAGCATCCGCCAACTTGAGATGCAACGCGACTACCTCGAGCAAAGCATGTACGTACAAGTGCGCTCGTCGCTCAATACGCTCATCACCGCCCGCGAGACCATGCTCGCCAACGAGAAGACCGTGGCTCAAGCTCAAAAGGCGTTCGATATTTCGCAAACACGCTACACTGCCGGCGCAGGTACCATCCTTGAGGTCAATGCTGCCGAGTTGCAGCTTACCCAATCGCGCCTGAACTATTCGCAGGCCATCTACGACTATCTGTCGGCCAAAGCAGATTACGACAAAATCATCGGTAAAGAGGAATAATAAAAACAAGATAAAGTATGAAATTCAACAAAAGTATCATTCTGGCGATGGCACTCGGAGTAGTGCTTGTCAGCTGCGACGACACCAAGAGCGCACAGCAACAGCAGGTCGAGACTTCGACAAGCGTGTTGGTGAAAACCGCACCCGCAACGGTTCAAACTGTATCTCAAACCGAGGTATTCACCGCAAATATCGAGCCCTACAAGAAAAACTATATCACCCCTGCCGTTCAGGGCGTGCGTATCGACCGTATCTTGGTTGATGTAGGTGACCGCGTTAAGAAGGGCCAACTGCTCGTAGAGATGGACCCCACCAACTACAACCAGCAACTCGTAAACCTCCAAAACGCTCGTGATACCTATGAGCGTACCAAAAAGGTGTTCGAGGTAGGTGGCGTGTCGCAACAACAACTCGACCAAGCTGCCAACGCCCTCTCGATTCAAGAGGAGGTGGCTGCCAACCTCAAGAAGAATATCAGCCTGTTGTCGCCCATAGGTGGCGTTATCACCGCCCGCAATGACGAGGCAGGTAACCTCTTCTCGAACCAACCCATCCTCCAAGTGATGCAAATCGACAAGCTCAAAGTTACCGTTAATATCTCGGAGCAATTCTACTCGGCCGTTAAGGTGGGTACTCCTGTGAGCCTTGCGGTGGATGTGTTTCCCGGCGAGAGCTTCGATGGTAAGGTTACACTTGTCTATCCCGCGATGGATGCCGCAACCCGCACCTTCACCGTCGAGGTTACTATCCCCAATGCCAAAGAGCGTCTGCGTCCCGGTATGTTCTCGCGCTCGACCATCAATATGGGTGACCGCGAGAGCGTGATGATTTCGGATGTTGCCGTGTCGCGCCAAGTAGGTACTTCGGAGCGCTATGTATTTGTCGAGAAGGGTGGCGTAGCCGAGCGTCGTGTAGTTCGTCTTGGTCGCCAAGTGGGTAACCTGATTGAGGTACTCGATGGCGTTGAGGCTGGCGAGAATGTCATCGTTACCGGCCTGTCGAAACTCGAGCAAGGTACCGCCGTAGAGGTTCAAAAATAACAACACTCAAACACTCCGTTAGACAATGAATATTTACGAAAAGGCCGTCCGCAAACCGATTTCGACCGTCCTCATCTTTGTGGGTGTGATTATCTTCGGTTTGTTCTCGCTGACAAAGCTGGCCATCGACCAATACCCCGAAATGGAGTTCCCGGCCGTTACGGTATTTACAACCTATCCGGGAGCCAATGCCGAGGAGATTGAGACCAACGTGACTCGTATCCTCGAAGACCAACTCAACACCGTCGAGAACCTCGAGAAAATCACCTCGACCTCGTCGGACAACTACTCTATTGTAAGCCTCGAGCTGGAGTGGGGTGCCGATATTACCGAGGCAACCAACGACGTGCGTGACGTTATCAACCGTTGTGCAAAGCTGCTGCCCGATGGCGCCGAGCAACCCGTTGTGTTCAAGTTCAGCTCGTCGATGATGCCTATCATGCTGCTCTCGGTTACAGCCGAGGAGAGCTACGCGGCGCTCAACAAGGAGCTGGATGAGAAACTTGTAAACGTGCTCAACCGTATCGAGGGTGTGGGTGCTGTGAGCTTGAGCGGTGCACCCGAGCGTGAGATTCAGGTCAATGTTGATCCTACCAAACTCGAAGCATACGGCCTGACCGTCGAGAGCCTCGGACAGATTATCGCCTCCGAGAATGTCAATGTGCCCGCAGGTACTATCGACATCGGTAGCAATACCTATAACCTCAAAGCCGATGCCGAGTACTCGGCCGGTGAGCAGGTGCAAAATGTGGTTGTGTCGAATATTGGTGGCCGCACTATCTACCTGACCGATGTTGCCGAGGTTAAAGATACACTCGAGAAGGCTACCCAAGACGTTCGTATGAACGGCAACCGAAGCGTAACCGTATCTATCCAAAAACAATCGGGCGCCAATACCGTTAAGATTATCCAACAGGTGCAGGCCATGCTCCCCGAGATTCTGCAAACTCTGCCCCCCGATGTCAAGATTTTCACCATCTACGAGGGCTCGGAATCGATTCTCGATTCGATTAGCTCGCTGTCGGAGTCGGTTATGTACGCACTTATCTTTGTGATTCTGGTGGTTATGATGTTCCTTGGCCGCTGGCGTGCGACCTTCATCATCGCTATGACCATCCCTATCTCGCTGATTACCTCGTTTGTCTATCTGTTTGCTACGGGCTCGACGCTGAACATTATCTCGCTCTCGTCGCTTTCGATTGCAATCGGTATGGTTGTGGATGATGCGATTGTGGTGTTGGAGAATATTTCGACCCACATCGATAGGGGGTC
Organism: Rikenellaceae bacterium; assembly: GCA_045632975.1. Taxonomy (GTDB): domain Bacteria; phylum Bacteroidota; class Bacteroidia; order Bacteroidales; family Rikenellaceae; genus UBA940. The sequence goes on along the minus strand of JAZQXR010000030.1, from coordinate 5,818 downwards.
GAAACCGCGTGAGGCTGCTATTTATGGTACCAACGAGGTGTGGTTGTCGGTTATCGCCACTACGCTGGTGGTTGTTGCGGTGTTCATGCCGCTTACCATGCTCGATGGTATGATGGGTATCATGTTCAAGGAGCTGGGTTGGATTGTTACCATCGTGGTATGTACCTCGACCGCAGCTGCCGTAACCCTTACCCCGATGCTGTGTGCCTATATGCTCAAACTCAATGGCGCAGTACACGACTACAAGGGCGTGGGTATCATCTATAAACCCGTTGATAAGTTCCTGACATGGCTCGATGGCGCCTATGCACGCCTGCTGCATTGGGCTGTTCGTCACCGTACGATTGTGGTTTGCTTGACTATGGGTATCTTTGCTGTGTCGCTGGTGCTGCTCAAGTTTGTGCCTATGGAGTTCTTTACCAAGACCGATACCGCTTCGATTAACGCTACCATTAAGCTCGAGCAAAATATCGGTGTGGACTACACAGCACGCATTGCACGCCAAATCGATAGTATTATCTATACCAAATATCCCGAGGTGGACCGCGTACAAGCTACTGCCGGTGCATCGAGCTCGGACAACCTCTTCTCGGCTATGAGCGACAACGGTAGCTATATCGTTACCTACCGTCTGAAACTCCCCACAGCCGACAAACGTGAGCGCAGTGTATTCGAGATTTCGGACCTGTTGCGTGAGGATTTGAGCAAGATTCCCGAGATTCGCGAGTATAGCGTAACCACAGGTGGCGGTGGTCCCGGTGGTAACTCGAGCCCTATCGAGGTTAAGGTGTTCGGCCACAATATCGAGCTTGCCAATGCTGTGGCTCTCGACCTGAAGGAGAAACTTACGAAACTTCCCGAAACCCGTGACGTGAAACTCTCGCGTGAGGACCTCCGTCCCGAGTATAATATCGCCTTCGACCGCGAGAAACTCGCACTCTATGGCCTGAACAACGCCACCGCAGCGACCTTTGTGCGTAACCGTATGAACGGCTATGTAGCATCTAAATATCGCGAGGATGGTGATGAGTACGACATCGTAGTTCGCTATGCCGAGAAGTTCCGTACCTCGCTTTCGGATGTCGAGAACATTACCCTGTATAGCTCGACCGGTCGTCCCATCAAACTCAAGGATGTGGCTACCGTGACCGAGGAGTTTGCTGCTCCGAGCATCGAGCGCGAGGACCGCCAACGTGTCGTTAAGGTTGAGTCGGATATGGCCCCCGGTGTAGCTCTTGGTGAGGCTGCACAAAAGATTCAGGCTGTCATCGACGCTTATGAGCTGCCCGATGGTATCTACCTTGCCTTGGGTGGTGAGATTGAGGATATGAACGACTCGACCAGCGATATGATGTTGCTGATGATTCTGATTGTGCTTCTGGTTTATATCGTGATGGCGACCCAGTTCGAGAGCTTGAAGATGCCCTTTATCATCATGTTTACCATTCCGTTCGCATTTACCGGAGTGTTTGTGGCTCTGTGGATGACCGGCAAACCTCTCTCGATGATTGCGCTGATTGGTGCTATTATGCTGGTGGGTATCGTAGTGAAGAACGGTATCGTGATGGTGGACTTCACCAACCTGCTCTGCGAGCGTGGCATGAAGGTTATGGAGGCTGTCGAGGCGGCAGGTAAGAGCCGTCTGCGCCCTGTACTTATGACCTCGCTGACCACCATCTTCGGTATGATTCCTATGGCAATTGGTACGGGTAACGGCTCGGAGATGTGGCAGCCGATGGGTATTGCGATTGTGGGAGGTTTGACCTTCTCGACCCTGCTTACCCTGCTGGTGATTCCCACTATCTACGCTTCGTTCCAAGTTCGCGCCGAGAAGAAGGCCGAGGCTGCCAAAGCACTTAACAAGTAAAACAACGAGTAACCATGAAAGCAATATTTATTTCGTATAATCAAGCGCTCACCGAGCGTATTGATGCAATGCTCGACGAGTACGGAGTTCGCGGTTTCACCCGCTGGACTCCTACCGAGGGCCGTGGAAGTTTCACCGGCGAGCCCCACTATGGTAACCACACTTGGCCCGCAATCAACACCTCGGTGTTGGCTATTGTCGAGGACGAGAAGGCTCCTATTGTTCTGGACGCCATTCGCAAGATTGACGCCGAGATTGAGTTGCAGGGTTGTCGGGCGTTTGTCTGGAATATTGAGGCTGCCATGTAGTATAAATCGCATAACAAGGCTCTTTTGGCATCTGCCTTGGCTGTGAAATGCTCACATACGCTGTGTATGCTGCGCTTTCACATCCTGCGAGCAGCTTCAAAATAGCTCTTGTTATGCGATTTCTCCAGAGTCGATAGGTAAGGCTCTTTTGGCATCTGCCTTGTCCTCGAAATCCTCATTTACCATCAGTAAACTGCGGTTTTTCGGCCTGCGAGCAGTTTTAAAGATGCTCTTGTCGTGCAATCTATCGAAAGCCATGAGGGTGTTTGGGCCCTTGTTAGAAAATAACCCAAACAACACTACTATTCAGCAAAGGGCCTGTCGGAAATCACTTCCGACAGGCCCTTTTTCATTTTAATTCACAATTCACAATTGTTTTGTGTCCGCAGATTTTTTCACTAAATTTGTAGGTGATAAATCTATATCTCTATGAAACGGATTTTTAGAGTAATTCTATCGCTTTTTGTTGCAGTATGGCTGGTAGGCTGTAGCTTATGGGGTCTTGGTTTGGACGATGGGATGCATGAACACCACATCGAATTATATCTAGTAAATAAGACAAACATACCACTACGTGTTGTTTCGATTCGAACTTATGATATTTCGCCGAATAGCAAAGTTGAATTTAATCCAAACACGCCCAGTTATTTGACTGAAGAGGCCGAGTTTACGGCGGCCGAGACTCCGTGGCATTTCGTTGTGGAGGAGTTTCATTATATTCCTGGGACCATATCAATATACAACAAAGATACACAAGAGCTTATTTACCGCTACACCGAAAGTGATGACACTCCAGAATCTATCTATAAAGTTGAAAATTGGTGGTATAGACATGAGTTAGAACAATATGGCACAACAACCCTCCATTTTCATGAATATTACTACACGTTCAAAGAACCCATCGTTCCCGAACATCCTGCAGCCGAGGAGTAGCGAGTGCGAAATATTTTAGGCGCGAGCCCGACCGAGTGAGGTTGGGCTCGCGTTTTTTGCCTCCCCTATGTCTGCTACTGACAATTTGTCAGTCGGGGCTGTCGTATTGGCAGATGTTTGGGTGTGGCGTGGGTTTTGTAGTTTGCGAGAGGTAAACAGAGTAGAACCAAACAAAAGGATTACTTATGAATATCAATGCTTTAACCATCAAGGCACAGGAGTGCTTGCAGCAAGCATTCCGTGTTGCCGCAAGGTTCAGCGCCGGTGCCGTTGAGCCTATACATATTCTCTCGGCTCTGCTGGCCGAGGACGATACTCCCGCTGCATACCTGTTGGGCAAGGCGGGTGTAGATGTTCGTCAAGTGCGCACACGTGTGGAGCAGCAGCTCTCCGCGGGTGCAAAGGTTAGCGGTGGCGAACAATATTTCTCGAGCGACTCCTCGCGTGCTATTCAGCGTGCGGTGGATTTCACCTCGAAGTTTGGCGACCGCTACGCTTCGGTTGAGCATCTGCTGCTCGGTGTACTTGCGGAGCGCAGCGAGGCGAGCCGCATACTCAAGGAGTGCGGGGCAAAGGAAAGCGAAATTGTTGCCGCCATCAAGGAGCTTCGCAAGGGTCAGACGATCGATTCGCCCACCTCGGAGCGCGAGTTCGATGCTCTGGGCAAGTACGCCATCAACCTCAATGACATGGCTCGCAGTGGTAAGCTCGACCCCGTGATTGGTCGCGATGACGAGATTCGCCGTGTGTTGCAGATTCTCTCTCGTCGCACCAAGAATAACCCTATACTCGTTGGCGAACTGGGTGTGGGCAAGACCGCCATTGCCGAGGGTATAGCCCACCGAATTGTCGACGGTGATGTCCCCGAGAACCTCAAAAGCAAACTTATCTACTCGCTCGACATGGGTGCTCTTATTGCGGGTGCCAAGTACAAGGGCGAGTTCGAGGAGCGATTGAAGAGCGTGGTGCGCGAGGTGGTCGATACCGAGGGCGAGGTGTTGCTCTTTATCGACGAGATTCATACGCTTGTAGGCGCGGGCAAGGGTGATGGTGCGATGGATGCGGCCAATATCCTCAAACCTGCGTTGGCTCGTGGTGAGCTTCGTACCATTGGAGCAACAACCCTCGACGAGTTTCAGAAATATTTTGAGCAGGACAAGGCGCTCGAGCGCCGTTTCCAGAAGGTGCTCATCGACGAGCCTACGGTCGAGGACTCGGTGTCGATACTGCGCGGACTGCGCGACCGCTACGAGAATCACCACAAAGTGCGCATCAAGGATGAGGCCATCATTGCCGCTGTGGAGTTGAGCCATCGTTACATAACTTCGCGCTTTTTGCCCGACAAGGCTATCGACCTTGTGGACGAGGCTGCTGCGAAGTTGCGTCTTGAGATGAACTCCGTGCCCGAGGAGATTGATGTTCTCGACCACCGTGCGCGTCAGCTCGAGATTGAGCGTGAGGCTATCCGCCGCGAGAACGATACAGAGCGACTTGCATCGCTCGATAGTGAGCTTGCCGAGCTCAATGCCCACCGCTCGGAGTTGCGTGCCAAGTGGGAGAGCGAGCGTGCCCTGCTCTCGAAGATTCAGGCCGACAAGGAGGCTATCGAACAGCTCAAGGTAGATGCTGCCGAGGCCGAACGCCGTGGCGATTATGGCGCCGTGGCCGAGATTCGCTATGGCAAGATTCGTGAGGCCGAGCAACGTATCTCGGTGCTCACCGATGAGCTTGCTTTGGCACATGAGCGAGGTTCGCTTATCAAAGAGGAGGTCGATGCGCAGGATATTGCCGAGGTGGTTGCCAAGTGGACGGGAATCCCCGTCAGCCGCATGTTGCAGAGCGAGCGCGAGAAACTGCTCGATATGGAGAGTGAGTTACATCGCCGTGTGGTGGGTCAGCAGACCGCCATTGCCGCCGTGTCGGACGCAGTTCGTCGCAGTCGTGCGGGTTTGAGCGACCCGCGTCGCCCTATTGGCTCGTTTATCTTTATCGGTACTACGGGCGTGGGCAAAACCGAGCTGGCAAAGGCGCTGGCCGAGTTCCTGTTCAACGACGAGAGTATGATTACCCGTATCGATATGAGCGAGTATCAGGAGCGTCATGCCGTGTCGCGTCTGATTGGTGCTCCTCCGGGATATGTGGGCTACGACGAGGGTGGACAACTCACCGAGGCCGTGCGCCGCAAGCCCTACTCGGTGGTGCTGCTCGACGAGATTGAGAAGGCTCACCCCGATGTGTTCAACATCCTGTTGCAGGTGCTCGACGATGGCCGCCTGACCGACAACAAGGGACGTACGGTAGACTTCCGCAACACCATTATCATTATGACCTCGAACCTCGGTAGCGCTATTATCGCCGAGCAGTTTGCCGAGTCGCTTGCCAAAGGGGATACGGTGGATGAGCGAGTTGTCGACGCCACTCGCGAGAGTGTGGTGGAGCTGATGAAACGCACGCTCAAACCCGAGTTCCTGAACCGTATCGACGAAATAGTGATGTTCACCCCGCTGTCGAGAGCCGAGACACTTCGCATCGTAGACCTGCAACTCGCATCGGTGGAACGTATGCTGCGTGGCGCAGGTGTGGAGCTGAAGGTTACCCCCGCGGCCCGCGAGTGGCTTGCCTCGAGCGGCTATGACCCGATGTTCGGAGCCCGCCCCGTTAAGCGTACCATTCAGAACAATGTGGTCAACGCTCTGTCGCGCTCAATACT
>JAZQXR010000029.1:0-19540 GCA_045632975.1 Rikenellaceae bacterium | reverse complement strand
GTAGCAGGTGCCAGGTCAGCGGTCTCACCACTCAGAGCGGTAGTACCGTTACCTTTAACAGTAGCTTTGAATTTGTACTCGGTGTTAGCAGCCGAAACGATGTAGCAGTTTGCAGTACCAGCAGCGCTCAAATCAACTGCGCCGTCAGCAGGAACATCGGGCTCACCGGGACCTACGATAGGAGTACCATCTTGGATACAACGTACGGGAGTTGCACAAGCGTTACCCTCGCAGAAGTTCGAAGTGTCGTATACATATTGAACACCAGCCAGAGTACCGTTGTATTTCAGAGTTACACGGCCACCATATTTAGAATCATTTGCAATAGGTTGGTTGGTTGCAACAGCGATACGGTCTTTGCCGTTAGTGTTGTCAACACCACCGTGTTGCATGAAACCGTTGTAGTGAGTCATACCGGTTGCGGGGAAGAACCAAGTAGCACCGGTTGCGTAGTAATCCCACGATGCCTCATCACCCTCGGTACCTTTGTGGTGATCGTTGATATAGAAGTTGAAACCACGAGCGTAGTCTTTCCAAGTAGCCTCCGACGAGTTAACTGCGATGCCGGTTGCCTCTACGCTGTTGTAGCGCCAGGGCCATTTGGGACCGTAGCTACCATTACCATAGGTATCAGCTTGGATACCCGACAGGAAGCGGAAGTGTGCGTTTGCGGGCAGACGATAGCCAACGGGGCAGGGGTCGAACAGCGATTTCGAACCGAGAGCCTCGGCGCTGTGCCACCAGTTACCTGCGGGGTTACCCCACAGAGCAGCCCATTGCTCTTGAGCCTCGTTTGCGGGAAGTGCGCTGGTTGCCCAGTCGTGAGTATCGCTCTTACCTTGGAGGTAGTACTCGGGATATTGGATACCGTCGAGGATAGCAGCTGCGAAGGTCTCACCCGAAGTGGTACCTACTTTACCCCATTTAGCCTCGTCACCAAGACCTGCCAGGCCGGGAGCCTCACGGGTAGTGCCGTCTGCGAAGTAAGCAGCGTCAGCCAAAGCGAACGGATCTTTACGACCCCATTGGTAGTACATACCGTAAGCGCCGGTGTCACCGTTAGCGTTGTTGTTCATTGCACCAAGGTTGCGATCGAGCCAAGTAGCAGCAAATGCCTCGCCCTCAACAGCAGCAGCGGTTACGTTAACAACGTTCTTGGTTGCATCGTAGCCCTTGAGAGCCCAGATGTGCCAGCTCCAAAGAACGGTACCCTCTGCGTCTTTAGCAGCGATAACGGCGTTACCGTTAACGAAGTTAGCAGGAGTTTTGAAGGTGATTTTGCCATCAGCGTAAGCGATGTCGGTTACAACGGGAGCATCAGCCGAACCGGTAGCCCAAACGAGCGATGCGCTTGCAGGAGCGATAGTGGTCGAAGTGATGTTAGCTGCAGTCGACAGACCAGCGGTCAGACCAGCGTCACCGTTACCCATTACGGTAGCGTTGAACGAGTAGGTAGTACCAGGAGCAGCTACGATGTAGCAGTTTGCGGTACCAACTGCGCTCAAATCAACGGTCTCACCTACAACGGGAACCTCGGGAGCGGGTACATTCAGGTCGAGAGTAGCGAGTGCGCCTGCGGGAAGACCAGCCTCGGGAACCTCAACCTCACCAATCTTAACCTCCTCGCCACCAACAAGTGCGAATACCTCGAAGGTCTCACCACCGTGGCCGGGGGTTACGATAGCGTAAACGGTTTGTGCGTTCTCGGTATCGAGAGTAAGGGGAGTCTCAACATTAACGGTAACCTCGTTGCTGAACTCGCAGCTGTCATAGGTGAGAGCACCAGTAGCTACGTTAACGCAGATGTTGGTACCGGTAACAGCGCAAACCTCCTCTTTCGAACGGAATACAACGCCCGAGCAATCAACAGTACCCTCCTCGGCGCAGATGTTTACGCCCAGAACGGTGAATGCGTTTTTGAATGCGAAGTCAACTTTAGCGGTGGTTTTCTCAACGCCAGTTTGAGCTGCATACATGAATGCCAAAGGAGCGATGTGGTCAAGATTACCAGCCTCGCTTTGGGTTTGAACTGCGGGAATCGAAGTGTACACTGCAGTGTAGTGCATTGCGTTCTCCGATACAGGGTAGTAAGCATAGAAATCGTGCGAACCTGTACCCCATTTAATAACTGTCTCCTCTGCTGCGAATGTGGTGTACGAACCAGACTCGTTTGCAGTGTAAACAAGGTTGCTCTCTGCGAGCTCGCTCTCGTCATAAGCGAAGATACCAACTTGGTCCTCTCCACCTACCCAAGTAACATCCAGACCACCATCAGCGTTGGGGCTCATAGCAGTACGGGTCGATGTAGCAGCAAATTGTACTTCGTCGGTCCAACCGGCTCCGTAACCGCCTTGCTCGGCTACATCCTGTGTGCAGGCCGACATTACCAATGCGGCGGCTGCCATAAGGAATAAAGATTTTTTCATAAATTAAAAAGTTAATGTGTATATAAGTTCTAAATTTGGTTCTCTCTAATGGACAATCCAGTCATCCCACTTGTCATAAGTATCAATTTGTGAATCATCCTTGTCTGCATTATTGCCATTGTCACCGCTCGGTTTGTCGCCATTCGGGTTCTCCTCGGGAGGTTTCACGCCCTGATTGGGGTCATCACCCTCGCCTGCTCCACCGTCCGGGTCACCTCCATCGGGATTATCTCCATCGCTCGGCTTGTCACCCTCTCCTGGTTTATCTCCCTCTCCTGGTTTATCTCCCTCTCCCGGTTTGTCCCCTTCGCTTGGTTTATCACCCTCATTCGGGCCATCCCCATCGCTCGGCTTGTCCTCGGGTTTGTCACCGCTGTCGGGATTATCGCCATTTGGATTGTCACCATCCTCGGGTTTATCCCCCTCACTCGGCTTATCACCCTCTCCAGGCTTATCACCCTCGCTTGGTTTATCCTCGGGTTTATCGCCGCTGTCGGGGTTGCCCTCATTCGGCTCGTCACCACTTGTGTTGTCACCATCACTCGGCGTTTGCTCGGAGTCATCAGGAGTTGGCGGGTAATCAATATCGGGATTACACCCCACGACGCCCAAAATCACAAGCGACAATAGCATAAAAAATAACTTTTTCATACCTATCATCATTTCAAATCATAAACACACACAAGACATCGACCAACAACCTTGTCAGCTTCCGACGCCCTCAAAAATGCGTCTGAATAGCACCAGAACGCGATTTTCGTAATTTGTGAGCGTATTTATGAACACATTTAATATGACAAAAATAGAAAATAAATGTTTGAAAGCAAAAAAAAGTAATAAAAAATTGAAGAAAGTGATAAGAAGAGAACTTTTCGCACCATTCGAAAGCAAAAACAAACGAGACGCATGGATAACACCATACGTCTCGCACGAATATACATACAATTCATATACCTCTGCACCACGCAGAGTAAAGCCCTCTACTCCTCCAAACGTTTGCGAATCTCGGCACTCTCGGCCTCGTAGCCGGGCTTGCCCAACAGAGCAAACATATTGCGCTTGTAGGCCTCAACACCGGGTTGGTCAAACGGATTGACGCCCAACATATAACCACTGATACCACAAGCCATCTCGTAGAAATAGAGCAGACCACCGAGGTTGTTTGCATCAATTGCAGGAATCGAAAGCTTCAAGTTGGGAACGCCACCATCGACGTGAGCCAACATGGTGCCGAGTTGAGCCATCTGGTTAACCTCGCCAATGCGTTTACCCGCAAGGAAGTTGAGCTTATCAATATTATCGGGAGTAGCCTCAATAGCCATGGTGCGACCAGGGTTCTCGACATTCACAACGGTCTCAAACAGCATACGCTCGCCATCTTGAATATATTGACCCATCGAGTGAAGGTCGGTCGAGAATACCACGCTTGCAGGGAAGATACCCTTGCCTTGTTTACCCTCGCTCTCGCCGTAAAGTTGTTTCCACCACTCGGCAACGTATTGAAGTTTAGGCTCGTAGGTAGCAAAAATCTCCACCTTATAACCCTTACGATAGAGTGCATTGCGAGTTGCGGCATACTGTTTTGCCACGTTTTGCTCATAGGGAACAGCTGCAGCAGTAGCCTTCTCAATCTCGACTGCACCCGCAACCAGAGCCTCAATATCCACGCCCGCAACAGCCAGAGGAAGCAGACCCACAGGGGTGAGCACCGAGAAACGACCACCAACATTGTCGGGAATAACAAAGCTCTTGTAGCCCTCGGCATCGGCCAACGATTTGAGCACACCACGCGCACCATCCGTAACTGCCACGATACGCTCGGCAGCCTCGGCCTTACCATATCTCTTCTCAATCATATCTTTGATTACACGGAAAGCGATTGCGGGCTCGGTGGTGGTACCCGACTTCGAGATTACGATGGTTGCAATGGAGTGACCCTCCAGCGCCTCAACCAACTCGGCAGTGTAGTCCTCGTTGATATTGTTACCCGCGAACACAAGTGTAGGGTTCTTGTGCGAGGGGAGCAGCGCCTCGAATTGGTTACCCAAAGCCTCGTACACTGCTTTAGCACCAAGATACGAGCCACCAATACCAATCACAACCACAACATCGGCCAAGCTACGCAGTTTGGCAGCCGTAGCGTTAATGTCGTCGAGTTGCTCTTTGGTAATGCTGCTCGGGAGGTTTACCCAGCCGATAAAGTCATTGCCCGCACCCTCGCCGTTATAGAGGAGCTCGGCACCCTTCTCGGCCTCGCTAATCAGTTGTGCATCAACGCCTGCAAATGCCGCAGCGCGCGCACTATCGAATGTAATTTTTGCCATTTTATTAGTATTATTTTATAGTAAAGTTTTGCTTAATTCACGAAGCACATTACGAGCCGAACGACCCTCATAAAGAATGGCGTACAGCGCATCAGCAATCGGCAAATCGACGCCAAACTGCTTATTGAGGTGGTGGATACATGCCGCCGAATAGTAACCCTCGGCAACCATCCTCAACTCCATCTTCGCGCTCAACACCGAGTAGCCCTTACCAATCATCATACCGAAGGCTCGGTTACGGCCGTACTGCGAGTAGGATGTAACCAGCAAATCACCCAGAAAAGCAGACACATTGGTATCGCGCTCAAAGGGATAGGTCTCGTCCATAAAGCGTTTGGTCTCAATAGCCGCATTAGCCACAAGCACAGCGGTAAAATTATCGCCATAACCGGCACCCCTGGCCACACCCACCATCATCGCATAGACATTCTTCAGAACGCCCACATACTCAAGGCCATAGATATCGGTCGAGGTGCGAGTCATTGTGAACGACGAGGCAAATTTGCGAGCCAACGCCTCGGCATTCTCGATTCGTTTGCAAGCCACCGTCAGGTAAGACAGACGCTCTTGGGCAATCTCCTCGGCGTGGGTCGGACCCGTAATAACACCGATATTGTCATACGGCAGGCCATAGTAGCTGTGTAGGTACTCCGACACGGTCTGATAATCCTCGGGGATAATACCCTTGATGGCCGACACAACAAACTTGTCGGTCAGAGGCACGGTCAGCGGCTGCAACACATTGGCAAGAAATGCCGAAGGAACGGCCAAAATGATTATATCGGCCTGCGAAACAACCTCGTTAAGACGCTCCGACACAACGATTTGCTCCTTACCAAACGATATGCCGCTCAAGTATTTATGATTCTGACCTCGGGTTTGCAAAGATTCACGCACGACGGGATTGGCCACATACCACCAAACACGACTCTCGTTCTCGCATAGGAGCTTGACAATAGCCGTGGCCCAGCTTCCGTAACCTATCACCGCACACTTCGAGTCGGCTGATATTTTCGGATTCATCAACAGATTGTTCATAACTTTTCACTACAAAAGTACATAAAATTTATGGATATATAAGAGGATTTCAACTCTTTTTTTTACCTTTGCACTTGTTATACCTTTTATTTTAAATATTCATAAATAAAACATACATCAAAATGGCTTCTAAAAAGATTAAAAGCGCACTGATTTCGGTGTTCCACAAAGATGGTCTTGACCTCATTATCAAAGAGTTGGCCGCAAACGGCGTAAAACTGTACTCTACCGGCGGTACCCTCTCGTTCATCGAGAGCCTCGGTCTGGAGGCTACCGCAGTCGAGTCGATTACCGGCTACCCCTCGATTTTGGGCGGTCGTGTTAAGACCCTCCACCCCTCGGTATTCGGCGGCATTCTCTGTCGTCGCGACAACACCACTGACCAACAACAAATCGTAGATTACAACATCCCCGAGATTGACCTGGTGATTGTTGACCTCTACCCCTTCGAGCAAACCGTGGCTTCGGGCGCTCCCGAGCAAGACATCATCGAGAAAATCGATATCGGCGGTATCTCGCTCATCCGCGCAGCTGCCAAAAACTACAAAGACGTTATCATCGTAGGCAGCCAAGCTCAATATGGCGAGCTCTACGACCTGATTTCGACCCAAGAGTGCTCGACCACTCTCGAGCAACGTCGCCGCTTCGCAGCTTACGCTTTCGGTGTATCGTCGCACTACGACAGCGCAATCTTCAACTACTTCAACGGCGAGGAGAAAACCGCTGCGATGCGTCTGACCTTCAATGGTGAGCAATCGCTCCGTTATGGTGAGAACCCCCACCAATCGGCTGCATTCTACGGCAACCTCGACGAGATGTTCGACAAACTGCACGGCAAAGAGATTTCGTACAACAACCTGCTCGACATCGACGCAGCTCTGAACCTTATCATGGAGTTCGAGGGCGATACCGCATTCGCTATCCTCAAACACAACAATGCTTGTGGCGTAGCTACCGCAGACACCGTACTCGAGGCGTGGACCAAAGCTCTGGCTTGCGACCCCGTATCGGCATTCGGTGGTGTGCTCATCTGCAACAAGCCCATCGACGCTGCTACCGCCGAGGAGATTAACAAACTCTTCTTCGAGGTTATCATCGCTCCCGAGTACGAGGAGGCCGCTCTCGAGACTCTGTTCACCAAGAAAAACCGCATCGTTCTGCGCCTGAAAAGCACCGAGCGCAATGCACGTCTGGTTCGTTCGGTTCTCAACGGCGCTATCGTTCAAGACCGTGATAGCAAAGTTGGTGGCGTAGACAGCGAGCTGACCGCAGTTACCGAGCGCCAAATCACCGAGGCAGAGAAAGCCGACCTCATCTTCGCCAACAAAATCGTTAAAAACTCGAAGAGCAACGCTATCGTAATCGCAAAGAACGGCTGTCTGCTGGCAAGCGGCGTAGGCCAAACTTCGCGCGTAGATGCTCTCAACCAAGCTATCGACAAAGCTAAATCGTTCGGTTTCGACCTGAAGGGTGCTGCTCTGGCTTCGGATGCATTCTTCCCCTTCGCTGACTGCGTTGAGATTGCACACAAAGAGGGTATCGAGACCGTAATCCAACCCGGTGGCTCGGTACGCGACGCCGACAGCATCGAGTACTGCAACAACAACGGCATGGCTATGGTATTCACCGGCTTGCGCCACTTCAAACACTAAACCAAGGTCCGAATACGTTTCGGATGTAAGATTTAATTTTAAGAAATGGGACTTTTCTCACTGACACAAGAGCTGGCTATCGACCTCGGAACAGCCAATACTCTTATCATTCACAACAATAAAGTGGTGGTCGACGAGCCGTCGATTGTCGCCCTGGATGTGCATACCAACAAGCTGATGGCTATCGGTAAAACAGCACGCCAAATGCAGGGTCGTACCCACGACAACATCCGCGTCATCCGTCCTCTGAAAGATGGCGTGATTGCCGACTTCACCGCTACCGAGCTGATGCTCAAGGGCATGATTCGCAAGGTTAATACCAAGAATCAGCTCTTTGCACCGAGCCTCAAGATGGTTATCTGTATCCCCAGCGGTTCGACCAACGTCGAGATTCGCGCCGTGCGCGACTCGGCCGAGCACGCCGGTGGACGCGAGGTCTATCTGATTTATGAGCCTATGGCAGCGGCCATGGGTGCAGGACTCGACGTAGAGGCTCCCGAGGGCCATATGATTATCGACATCGGTGGTGGTACTACCGAGATTGCTTGTATCTCGCTTGGCGGTATCGTATGTAGCGAGAGCATCAACGTAGCGGGTGATGTATTCACCGAGGACATTCGCAACTACATGCGCCAACGCCACGGCGTGCGCGTGGGTGAGCGTACAGCCGAGGATATCAAAATCGCTATCGGTTCGGCACTTACCGAGCTGGAGGATGAGCCCGAGGATTACGTTATCACCGGTCCCGACATCGTTACTGCTCTGCCCAAGACCGTAACCCTGTCGTATGGTGAGATTGCACAAGCACTCGAGAAATCGCTCATCAAGGTTGATGCTGCCGTAATGAAAGTTCTGGAGTCGATTCCGCCCGAGTTGTACTCCGACATCTACAAAACCGGTGTCTATCTGGCCGGTGGTGGCGCACTGATTCGCGGTTTGGCTAAACGTTTGAGCGACAAATGCCGTATTCCGTTCATCGTAGCTGACGACCCCCTGCGTGCTGTGGCTCGCGGTTCGGGCCTGGCTCTGAAGAATGTAGACCGCTTCTCGTTCTTGATGCGATAGTTTAATTTGGATTAGGACTGGGACTAAAGCGACAGCATGAACAGACTACTACTGTTTATCCGTAAAGTGTATGTGGGAGCGATTTTCATCTTATTGGAATTGCTCTCCATACATTTTTATGCAGGCTCCACGCCCTATACCCAAGCCAAACTACTCACCGCATCGAACGCTATCGTGGGCGGTATCAATAGCGCCTTTGCGGGCGTTGTAAGATACTTCGGTCTCGAGAGCGAGAACCAACGCCTCGTGGCCCGTGTCGCCGAACTCGAAAATCAGCTCGACGCCTACCGCACTACGGTCGAAGAGTATGAGCTACACCATAAGCTCGACACTTCTGATTTAAAATTCCGCCACACCCCCGCTCGCATCATCAATAATACCGTCTCGCACCAACAGAACTTCATCACCCTCAACAAAGGCTTTGCCGACAAGGTGCGCGAGGGCATGGCCCTGCTGACGGCCGACGGATGTATGTTGGGATATGTGGTTGCATGTACCGAGCGCTACTCGGTATGTATGTCGGTGCTCAACACCGAGTTCCGCGCAAGCGGTCGTCCACTACATAGTGCCGAGTTTGGCTCTATCAGCTGGGATGGTACCGACCGCCGCTATGTAACCCTCTCGGAGATTCCCAAGTACACCCCTATTCAGGTGGGTGATACCATTGTCTCGACCTCGTACTCGTTTGTCTTTCCCGAGGGAGTGCGCATCGGTACGGTCGAACATATCGCCAATAGCGATAACTCGCCATCGAGCACTATCCGCGTACGTTTGAGCGCCGATGTAATGACCGTCGATAAAGCGGTGCTGGTCGAGAATCGTGACGCCGAAATGATTATGAACCTCGAAAACTCCGTTAAGTAAGCTATGCATCAGGGAATACGCTATACATTGCTGTTTGTGGCCGTGGTGCTGCTCCAAAGTCTGGTTTTCAACCAAGTGCAAATCAGCATTTGGTTCAATCCGCTTGTCTATATCGCCTTCGTTATGCTGTTGCCGATGCGTACCATGCCTATCGTGGTGCTGACGTGCGGTGCACTGATGGGTGTGAGCATGGACGTGATAATGGGACTTGCCGGAGTAAATACCATAGCCTCATTAGCAACAGCCTACCTCCGTCCGCTGATTCTGCGCCCGATTGTGGGTAAGGATGCCTTTGTGGATGGTGGTGTTCCTGCGCCGATGCAGATAGGCCTTGGTAAATTTGTGCTCTACGCCTCGTTGTTCACTCTGGTGCAATGCGCCATATTCTTTGCGCTCGAGGCAATGACCATCGACTATGCTATGCTGATTGTAGGCAAGGTGCTACTCAATACGGCCGTGTCGATGATTCTGACGGTGCTCATTGCATCGGTTTTCGCTCCCAAAAACTATAATAACTAAACTCGCACGCTACGGATGAAAGGTGCGGGTAAATATATTATTCTGCGTGTAACTGTGCTCGTGGTCTTTTTGATTATGGGTGCACGCTTGTTTCACATCCAAATCATCGATAACTCCTACAAACGTAGCTCGGACAACAACTCACTCCGATACGAGGTGCAATACCCTCCGCGAGGTGTTGTGTATGACCGCCACGGCGAATACCTTATCCAAAGCAAGGAGATTTACGATTTGATGATTATTCCGCGTGATGTCAAACCCTTCGACACTACGCTCATGTGCCGTATTGTGAACATCTCCGAAAAACGATTCAAACGCGAGATGCGCAAGGCACGCAACTACTCTCTGCGCCGTCCCTCGGTGCTGATTTCCCAAATCTCAAAGGAGGCCAAACTGCGCCTCGACGAGCTGGGCTACCCCGGCTTCTATGTGGTTCTGCGTACTGCACGCTCCTACCCTCGCAACATTGCGGGCAACCTTCTCGGCTATGTGGGTGAAGTTAGCGAACGCGACATCGAGCGCGATAGTTACTACCGCAGTGGCGACTATATCGGCATGAGCGGTATAGAACGCGCCTACGAGAAGGAACTGCGTGGTGAGAAGGGTGTAAAAATCAATCTGGTGGATGTCCACGGCATTGTCAAGGGGCAATACGAGGATGGTCTCTACGACACGCTCCCCACGGCAGGACTTGCACTTACCAGCACCCTCGACGCACGCCTTCAGGAGTTTGGCGAAGAGCTTATGAAGGGCAAAGTGGGCAGTATCGTCGCCATAGAGCCCGCCACAGGCGAGATTCTGATTATGGCGAGCAGTCCGAGCTACAACCCCGACCAGCTGGTGGGTCGTGAACGTGGCAACAACTATATGGATTTGCTCAACGACCGCCGTCGCCCGCTGTTCAACCGCGCGGTGATGTCGAAATATCCTCCCGGCTCGACCTTCAAACTCGTGAACGGACTTATCGGCCTGCAAGAGGGCGTGCTCCACCCCGGCCAACACTACTCGTGCCACATGGGTTACAAAGTTGGCAAGGGCGTGGCCTGTCACGCACACCCCTCGCCCATCAAGCTCAATCAGGCGGTTCAGATGTCGTGCAACGCCTACTTCTGTTATGTATTCCGCGACATTCTCGACAATAAGAAATATGACAACATTGGCGAAGCCATGGATCGCTGGAACGAGTATGTTCGCAGTTTTGGTTTCGGACGCAAACTCGATAGCGACTTTACGGGCGAGCTGAACGGCTACGTCCCCGACGCCTCGTACTACGACAAGGTCTACAACAAACAGTGGAACTCACTTACCGTAATCTCGCTCTCCATCGGACAGGGCGAGCTCGGTTGTACCCCGCTTCAGATGGCCAACCTCGCAGCAACCATCGCCAACCGCGGTCACTACTACATTCCGCACGTTATCAAACATATCGAGGGTCGCGATTCGCTCGACAGCCGTTTCTATGAGCGCCATACTACTATGGTAGACCCGAAACACTTCGACGTGATTGTCGATGGCATGTACAAAGCGGTTCATGAGCCCGGAGGTACGGCCGTGTCGCTCGGCAAGTTGCAAGGCCTCGAGCTATGTGGCAAGACCGGAACCGCACAGAACCCCCACGGCAAAGACCACTCCACATTCCTCGGCTTTGCGCCCAAGGACGACCCCAAGATTGCCATCTCGGTATATGTCGAGAATGGCGGTTTCGGCGGAACTATCGCCGTGCCCATCGCATCGCTCATTGTCGAGAAGTATCTGACCGATACCATCACCCGTCCCCACCTTGTGGACTATGTCAAAAACATGAAAATATACTATCCAGCCTATGACAACAAACATTAGACGAGGAGGCCCGTTGGCGAATGTCGATTGGGTGGCTGTACTGCTCTATCTGCTGCTCGTGGTGTGCGGATGGTTCAACATCTACGCCGCTACAAACAGCGGTGCGGGTGACCAACTCTTTGTGATGTCACAGCGCTACGGCATGCAGTTGGTGTGGATTGGCGGCTCGCTCGTCATAGGATTGGTGATGATGCTGCTCGACTATAAATACTACCATATTCTGGCCTATCCGCTGTATATTGCCGCGATGTTGTTGGTTCTGGTGACACTCACGCCACTCGGCCACGAGCAGAATGGCGCCAAGGCGTGGATTAAGCTGGGCTCGATACTGATTCAGCCCGCCGAATTCATGAAAATCGGAACGGCGCTGGCCGTGGCTCGCTTTATGAGCGGATTCAGCTTCAATATTCACAAGCTATCGAACATCGCCAAAGTGGGCGCCATCATTGCCGTACCCATGCTTGCCATCCTATTGCAGAACGATACGGGCTCGGCGCTGGTCTACTTCGCCTTTATGCTCATGCTCTTCCGCGAGAGGCTGAACGTGTGGATATATGTAGTTGCGGGCTTTGTAGTGGTGCTCTTTATTGTGTCGTTCTGGATTGAGCCTGCCATTCTGGTAATCGCGTTGCTCGTGGCCTGCACACTACTGCAATGGCTACAAAACCGCAACCTCAAGGAGTCGGTACGCTTTCTTGCTATCTATGCCCTTGTGGTAATAGCACTGCACTATGGGCTGATGCTGTGCGGAGTTACCCTCTCGCGATTCGCCACTCTCCTTATTGCGCTCGGTGTGACCCTGCCTATGGTTGTGGTATATGCCTACCGCTCAAGACTCAACAATATTCTGCTCTATCTGTTGTTGTTCGGATTCTCGATTGGCTTCTCGCAGGTGACCGATGTGCTCTTCGATAAGCTACTCCCCCACCAACAGGAGCGTATCCTCGACCTGCTGGGCATCGAGGCCGACCACTACAACGTGATTCAATCCAAAATCGCAATCGGTTCGGGTGGCCTGTTCGGCAAGGGATTCATGAACGGCACACAGACCAAATTCAACTTTGTGCCCGAGCAGGAGACAGACTTTATATTCTGCACCGTGGGCGAGGAGTGGGGTTTTGTGGGTACTACCGTAGTACTGATGCTCTTCGCGATGTTCATCCTGCGCCTTATGCGCATGGGTGAGCGCCAACAAGAGAGCTTCGGCCGCGTCTATTGCTACTCGGTGGCGGGCATCTTTCTGATGCACGTCTTTATCAATATCGGCATGACCATCGGTATCATGCCCGTAATCGGTATTCCTCTGCCATTTTTCAGCTATGGTGGCTCGTCGTTTTTGGCCTTCTCGCTGATGTTCTTTGTTGCACTGCGCCTCGACGAGGGCAACCGCGAACTTAACAGCTTCACACTATGACAGAGCGAGCTCCACGCAACAAGACCCTTGTGTTAAGTAGCGCCGACGAAAAACTACTCTCAAAGCGACTGCTACACATCAACTCGGCAGTAGGCAATATCGACGAGGTGATGGACCGCACTATTTGTGGTGATTGCACAAAGGTTCTGCCTCTATTGCCCGACGGCTTTGCCGACCTTGTTATTGTAGACCCACCCTACAACATCGACAAACGATTCAAACAGATGCGCTTCAGAGCCATGAGCGACGAGGGGTATGAGGAGTTCTTGGAGAGCTGGATGGGTGTGCTGTGCTCGAAGTTGCGCCCCGGAGGCTCTATCTATGTATGTTGTGACTGGAAGAGCTCGTGTGCCGTTGCAAAGGTGCTGTCGCGCCATGTAACCATTCTCAACCGCATCACCTGGCAACGTGAAAAGGGTCGCGGTGCAAAGTCCAATTGGAAGAACTCGATGGAGGATATTTGGTTCGGCGTCGTGGACCCCGAACGATACTACTTTGATTTGGATGCCGTCAAGCAGAAGCGACGTGTACTCGCTCCCTATCGCACCGACGACACCCCGAAGGATTGGCACCAGACCGACGAGGGTAAGTTCCGCCTGACCTGTCCGTCGAACTTCTGGGATGATATAACCGTTCCCTATTGGTCGATGCCCGAGAACACGGAACACCCCACACAGAAGCCCGAAAAACTCATCGCAAAACTCATTCTCGCATCGTGTCCCGAGGGTGGTGTTGTGCTCGACCCCTTTGTGGGCAGTGGCACGAGTTCGGTTGTGGCACGCAAGCTCGGTCGCCACTACGTCGGTATCGAGTTGGATAAGTATTACGGTTGTGTTGCCGAGCGCCGCATAGAGTTGGCCATGCAGGATGCCTCGATACAGGGCTACTCCGACGGCGTTTTCTGGGAGCGAAACACGCTTGTCGAACAGCGCCGCGCCTCAAATAAGCATACAAAGCAAAAGTAAACACTACATATAGTCCGAATCATGAATAACAAGAAGAACAACAAAGCCGTATACACTTCGCCCCGAATTACAACCATCGAGATTGAGGTTGAGATGGGGTTCACCGCATCGCTCTTTGAGGGCTCCGAGAATGGCAAAACGGGAGCCGTCCGATACTCCCTCGATAGTAACGATTTCGACATCTAAAATCCATCCACACATGACCCGAAGAGTATGGTCGATGACAATAGCAGCTATTGTCACGGCATTTGGCATGGTGGGATGTAATAACGACAAGGAGCCCGTCACACCCACACCCTCTCCTATCGAGCTCAATATCACAGCAGAGTCTTCCGACCAACTTACGCGCATGACTATCGGCGGTGATAAGATTGGCGGATTTGCCACACATTGGGAAGTGAGTGATAAGATTGGTGCGTACACCGTCCCCGTAACAGGCGACCCCAATCGCATAACGCTCAACGCCCCGCTTACGGCAGATATAATCACGCCCGATGGCTCGACCACATTCCGTGGCTCGCTCAATGCCACCTCCTATCGCGGAGAGAACACCCTCTATGCCTACTATCCCTACGGCACAACGGCCGACAATACTTCATACGGCGATGTTGCATGCACCATACCCACGGAGCAAGAGATGACACCCCTCGGCTCACACGACACCCGTGCCGCATACATGGTTGCCGAGCCGTGCGCGATTGACCTTTCGGTTAGTTCAAACGTAGGTGTCGAGATGAGATTCCGCCACCTCGGCAGTTTTGTATTGCTATCACTCAAAGCGAACACCATCGACAGCATTGCCCCCGAGAAAGAGGTTGTCAAATCGGTTTGTTTCGGCTGCGAGGGGGAGGCTCTGTCGGGTGATTTTGAGCTCAACTTGGCGGATGGCAGCATGCAGTTCCGAGAGCCGAGCAGTAGCGTCCGTGTGACTATGCCCGAGGGCACAACGCTCGGAGAGCTGGCCGCGTGGATTATCACAGCTCCGTTCACCCTTTCGCCCGCGGAGTGCCTTACAATCGAGATTACTACCGACAAGCACCAAATCACCAAACAGATTAGCGGCAAGCAGATTGATTTCGCAGCAGGTGGTGTCACCACACTCAACCTCACTATCGACTCATCGTGCACCATAGAGCCACTAACGCCACCCGAAATTACTCTGGAGAGCACAACTATTGAGTTTGCCCACACGGCCGATAGCAGGGCTCTCGGCTTCACTCTCCCCGAGGGGTACTCCGAAGAGCTGGTTTCGGCGCATTGCGATGCCGATTGGCTGACGATTGATATTGAGGGCTCGGCTCTGACAATCTCCACCTCTGCAAACGAGAGCGGCGTGCGTTCTGCGACCCTCACCCTACTCTACAACGGCAACGAGTGTGGCTCAATCGCCATCACCCAAATAGCCGCCACAACTACCGAGCAGAGCGCCACCTACACTGACGAGACGGGAACTATAGGTTCCAACAAAAAATTCACGCTCAATCTTTCGGGCTACGAGGGGCGTACCATAACAAAGATAGCGGTCAATATTCAACCGACCACGTCCTCTGTCAGAGGTTCACTTACAGCTACCATCGGCAAGCAGACTGTTTGGCAAATTTCTAAATCCGAATTCGGCACAGGGTGGTATCCCGGTTGGAGTTCGGGTGCCGTGGATGTTACTTACAAGCTACCAACCGAAGTGACGGTTGGCGCAGGCGAACAGATTAAAATCCAAATCCGAGCCTACGATGCAAGCCTTACCATCAAAAGTTACACGATATACTACCGTGATTAAAAATATCGGCCGAGTCTCATACGAGTCTCGGCCGATTTCATATTACAATAGCTACATTAGAAATTGTAGCCAACGGTTATCCTCAAGTTACTACACTGATTAAGCTTGAGCCCCTTAACCTTTGAGATATTCATAAAACCATCCTCCCAGCTCACTCCAAAGTAGTAGCGCTCGAGGTAGGTCGCACCCACACCCAGCACAAAGCCAAAGTCGGAGCGGCGAACAACATCCTGCTCGTAGAGGTGCTGAACAACCTTCGTATCACTATTTTGCGACGAATCGGCTTCACTACGAACCTTTGTCGAATCCACCTTGCGTGCCCACAGACCCACATCATAGTGCAAACCAGCGTATGGTTGGAGCGTAAAGTCACCAAAATAGAGGTGATAGCTCACTGCAACGGGGAATTGGAGGTAGCCGAATCCATATTGGGCGAGGGTGCGGTATTGGACCACATGCGAAGTACCCTCTCCAAAGTTCTCGCTAACGTAGCGAACGCCCTTGTTGGTAAGCATCACACCAAAGTCCAAATAGAGCGGCATATCATCCATGAGCAAAACCTCATCCACCGCGCCAATGTGCCATCCCGCCTTCGGGTTACGCAAATCGACACCCACACGTTTACCGTCAGCTCGTTGCGACATGGAGGCAATATTCAAACCACCACGCAGGCTGATTATATTACGCGGATACATCTGCGCATAGCTCTCAACGGCAACAAGCGCCGCCACAATCATCAATATTACTCTCTTCATATCTGTCCAAGTTTTAGTTTTCTTCATCCTACGACACTACTTATACCACGAGGCATAGAGCATATAGTCACGTGCGGTACGTTCAACAATCTCGCGACTCTGGTCGGGCGAAATCTCCTTAACCTTCTTGGCAGGCACACCTGCATAGATACTATTAGGTTCGAGTTTGGAGCCCGAGAGCACCAGCGCACCCGCAGCAACTATACATCCCGACGCAACCACAGCATTATCGAGCACAATAGCGCCCATACCAATCAAGCATTTATCCTCGATAATAGCGCCATGAATCACCGCATTATGGCCAACCGACACATCATTACCGATATGGGTTTGCGATGGATTCTTCGAGCCATCGTACAGCGTATGAATCACCGCGCCATCCTGGATATTGGTTCTATCACCGATAGTGATAGTATTAACATCACCACGCAGCACAGCGCCAAACCAGATACTACAATCGCGGCCGATAGTCACATCGCCCACAACCGTAGCATTATCTGCCAAATATGTACCCTCGCCAATAACGGGGTCTTTACCCCTAACTGATTTAATTATTGCCATAACTCAAAGTTCAATTATATCTACACAAATATAGTGAAAGGTAAGCGAAGTAAAGCACGTACACTTGAGCATTTATTTCGTCCGAACCACATCCTATATTACACAAATATACGGATTTTATGCAAAAAGATGGCTATGCGCACAAAAAAAAGAGCATGGCAACTCTTTGTTACCATGCTCTATCTAGTTCCCCACAGCGGGGTAAACTTCGTTGCGATTAACCGCGTTTTGCACCGGCAGTGCGTTGAGCAGCAGCTTTCGAACCCGATACTTTGGGAGCAGCGGTTTTCTTAACAGCAGCCTTCTTCTCAACAACTACAGCCTCGCCCTCACCATCGGTAGCAGCCTTTTTGCTACGGCTACGACGGGTTTTGGGTTTCTCGGCAGCAGCAGGAGCTACAACAGCACCCTCTTGGTAAGTTGCGTTGAAGTCAACGAGCTCGATAATACACATATCGGCAGCGTCACCCAAACGGAAACCGGTTTTGAGGATACGGGTGTAACCGCCCGGACGGCCAGCGATAACGGGAGCTACAGTGCGGAACAGCTCTGCAGTAGCAGCCTTGTCGCGGAGGTAACCGAATACAATACGACGCGAGTGAGTGGTGTCCTCTTTCGACTTGGTAATAATCGGCTCAACATAAATTTTCAGCGCTTTAGCTTTAGCAACAGTGGTCTGAATTCGTTTGTGAAGAATCAACGAAGTAGCCATGTTTGCGAGCATCGCCTTACGGTGACCGCGTTGGCGGCCAAGGTGGTTGAATTTCTTATTGTGTCTCATAATTAATCTTTGTCAAGTTTGTAGATGGAAACATCCATTCCGAAATGGAGATTTAATGATGCGAGCAACTCGTCGAGCTCGGTGAGCGACTTCTTACCGAAGTTTCTGAACTTCAAGAGGTCACTGCGGTTGAACTTAACGAGGTCACCGATGGTATCAACCTCGGCAGCCTTCAAGCAGTTCAGCGCACGTACCGACAAATCTTGATCCGAAAGCTTGGTCTTGAGAAGTTGACGCATGTGGAGTACATCCTCGTCAAACTCCTCTACCGCACCTGCATCATCCATGTTCACGGTAATCTTCTCATCCGAGAACAGCATGAAGTGGTGAATCAAAATTTTAGCAGCCTCTTTCAGAGCCTCTTTGGGGTGAATCGAACCATTGGTTGTAATCTCAAGGTTGAGCTTCTCGTAGTCGGTACGTTGCTCGACACGGTAGTTCTCAACATTATACATTACATTGACAATAGGAGTGAAAATCGAGTCGATAGGAAGCACTCCCAGCTCACCATTAGCGATGGGGCGGTTCTCCTCTGCGGGAATATAACCACGACCCTTGCCAATAGTCAGGGTGATTGTCATCTTGGTATCGGGTGCCATGTGGCAGATTACCAAGTCGGGGTTCAACACCTTGAAGTTAGTCAGAAAATTCGAAATATACCCAGCCGTAAGCTCGGTAACACCGGCAACATTAATCGTCACCTTCTCCGAGTCCTCGCTTTCAACAGTCTTGATGAAGTTAACCTTTTTCAGATTGAGCACGATATCAATCATACCCTCCATCACACCGGGGATAGCTGCAAACTCGTGATCTACGCCTGCAATCTTCACAGTCGTGATTGCGTAGCCTTCCAGAGAAGACAACAGAATACGACGCAAAGCATTACCGATGGTCTGACCGAAACCGGGCTCCAACGGACGGAACTCAAACTTTCCGAACGTCGAAGACGACTCCAGCATAATAACCTTGTCAGGTTTTTGGAATGCTAATATTGCCATAGTTTCAATTAATGTTTTTTAGTTACTATTTCGAGTAGAGTTCGACGATCAGCTGCTCCTTGATGTTCTCGGGGATATCAGCACGATCGGGTTTCGACAAGAATTTGCCCGACATGGTAGCACCATTCCACTCCAACCAAGCGTAACGCGAGTGCGAACCCGAAACAGACTCGGTGATAACCTCGAGGCTCTTCGATTTCTCACGAACAGCTACAACATCACCCTCACGCAGACTGTACGAAGGAATGTTAACCACTTGACCGTTAACAGTAATGTGACGGTGCGAAACCAACTGACGTGCAGCAGCACGGGTAGGAGCAATACCAAGACGGTATACTACGTTGTCCAAACGGCACTCGAGGAGTTTCAACAGGTTCTCACCGGTGATACCACCCAGACGAGCAGCCTTTTGATAGGTCAGGCTGAATTGTTTCTCCAAAAGACCATAGATCATTTTAGCCTTTTGTTTCTCGTTCAGCTGAACACCATACTCCGATACTTTTTTGCGTTTACGAGCGGCACCGTGTTGGCCGGGAGGGAAGTTCTTCTTCTCCAAAACCTT
>JAZQXR010000028.1:0-4531 GCA_045632975.1 Rikenellaceae bacterium | reverse complement strand
GAAAATTGCAGCCAAGCCGTCGTAGTGCTCAATTTGAGTGGTGTGTTGCGAACGTTTCAGACCAAGGGTCTCGCCTACAAACTTATTGGCAAAAGCCACCCAATCAACCTCGGGATAAGCCACGCTATGGGCGTTGAAGTTTCCGGTTGCGCCACCGAATTTGGCGGGAACGGGTACCGCACGCAGCGAAGCGAGTTGAGTCTCAAGGCGCTCAACGAATACCATAACCTCTTTACCCAAGCGAGTAGGCGAAGCGGGTTGGCCGTGAGTACGAGCCAGCATCGAAACATCGCTCCACTCCTCTGCCAAACCACGCAGGGTCTTAACAAGTTGCTCCATCGAGGGGTAATAAACCTCGTCCAAAGCAAGACGAATCGAGTAAGGAATTGCGGTATTGTTAATATCTTGCGAGGTAAGTCCAAAGTGCACAAACTCTTTGACATCCTGAAGGCCAAGTCCGTCGAGTTTCTCTTTAATAAGGTACTCTACGGCCTTAACGTCGTGATTAGTGCGACTCTCAATCTCCTTCACACGGAGAGCATCCTCAACGGTAAAGTCACGGTACAGACCACGCAGAGCCTCATAGTGTTTCTCGTCAGCGGCCGATGCGAGTTGGGGCAAAGGCAGCTTGCAAAGCGAGATGAAATACTCAACCTCCACAAAGATGCGGAAGCGGATAAGTGCGAACTCCGAATAGTAGTTGTCCAACGGCAACGAGGCACCACGATAACGTCCGTCTACGGGCGATATGGCTGTAATTTGTGTTAACTCCATAAGTCAAATAGTATCTTTATTGAGCGCAAATGTACGAAAAACAATCCGTTTCTCCAATTTGGCGAGTTAATGTTTCCACAACTTTTCAACATTCGCATTTTTTTGTTTAAATTTGCATCCCAAACAATCGACAACATCAACTTAATTACAAACCTCTAAACAAAAACAAAAGAACATGAGCATAATACTATGCCTTATCGGACTTGCGCTTATTCTTCTTGGTGCCAACTATCTGACTGATGGCGCTGTAGCAATAGCAAAAAAACTTAACGTATCGGAGATGATTATCGGACTTACCATCGTCGCCATTGGCACCTCGATGCCCGAGTTGGTAGTCAGCGTCATCTCGGCAGCGCATGGAGAGTACGACATCTCGGTTGGTAATGTCGTGGGTTCCAATATTTTCAACTTCTTTGCGATTCTCGGTATCGTGGCAATGATTCGCCCCATACCCATCACTCGCGAGAACCTTTGGCGCGACACCTCACTGTTGTTACTCTCGTCGGTAGTTATGTGGGCGGCCTGCTCGACAAGCCTGCTCGACGGCACCGAAATCAACACCGTGACTCGCTCCAATGGAGTCATCATGCTGTCGCTCTTCTTTGCATTCATGTATATTATGATTCGCTCGAGCCAAGGCGAGGCCTCCGACGAGGAGGTTGATACCACCAAGCCCACCCCCATCTGGCTGGCACTCATTATGCTGGTAGGCGGTCTGGGTGGTCTGGTCTATGGCGGCGAGCTATTCATCGACAACATTATCGTCATCGCCCGTCAACTCAACATCAGCGAGAGTGTAATCTCAATTACCATCGTTGCTGCAGGAACTTCACTGCCCGAGCTCGCTACCTCGCTCGTAGCCATGCTCAAGGGTCGCGGCGGCATTGCACTTGGAAATATTATCGGTAGCAATATCTCGAATGTTTTCTTGATTTTGGGAGTAAGTTCGATTATTCACCCTCTCACACTCTCCGGCATCAGTCAAGTTGACCTTCTGATGGTTGTTGCGGCACCCATCGTACTGTTGCTCACCGCCGTAACATTCACCCGCCGAAGCATCGACCGTATCGAGGGTGCTGTGTTGTTTGCCGCTTATGTTGCATATACCATATATTTATTGCAATAGAAACCGAGGACGGGAGTGCAAATACACTGATAACTAACCGATAAAGCAAACAGAAAATATAACAAAAGATATATATGTCCGAAACATATAAAAGATAAACTTTAGCTATCTTCACCCGCCCTCGGGAGAGTTATACCTTACAAATAGTAGGCCAACAGAGCTCTCCAAAGGCAAATTCGGACACAATATTAACGACAAAAGAACACAAATTATGGCTCGAATCAAATGTATCGGCATCCTCACTTCGGGAGGCGATGCCCCTGCAATGAACGCAGCAATTCGTGCGGTAACACGTACCGCCATCTATAACGGATTCACGGTCAAAGGTATCATGCGTGGATACCGTGGCCTCATCTCCAATGAGTTTATCGAGATGAAGACACAAACCGTGAGCAACATTATTCAGCATGGTGGCACCATCCTCAAAACCGCGCGTTCGCAGGAGTTTCGCACCCCCGAAGGACGACAACTCGCCTACGACAATATGAAAGCGGCCGGCATCGACGCTCTTGTGGTAATTGGTGGCGACGGTTCGCTGTCGGGTGCACGTATCTTTGCCGAGGAGTTCGATATTCCTATTGTAGGACTTCCCGGAACCATCGACAACGACCTCTATGGCACCGATACCACCATCGGCTACGACACTGCATTGAACACCATCATGGAGTGCGTCGATAAGTTGCGCGACACCGCATCATCACACGAGCGCCTCTTCTTTGTCGAGGTTATGGGTCGCAATGCAGGCTTCCTTGCTCTCAATGGTGCTATCGCTACCGGTTGTGAGGCGGCCATCATCCCCGAGATTGCAACCGAGGTCGACCAGCTTGGTGAACTGATTGAGAACGGCTTCCGCAAGAGCAAGAACAGCAGTATCGTGCTTGTTGCCGAGAGTCCGCTGACAGGTGGTGCTATGGCTATGGCCGAGCGTGTCAAAAAGGAGTTCCCGCAGTTTGATTCGCGCGTAACAATCCTCGGTCACATCCAACGTGGTGGCGTTCCTACTGCAAGCGACCGCATCTTGGCAAGCCGCATGGGCGAGGCCGCTGTTAATGCTCTACTCGAAGGCCAACGTAACGTGATGGTCGGTATCGAGAACGATGTAATCAAGCTCGTGCCCTTCATTCAGGCCATTCGCAAGAACAAAACCATCGACCGCGCACTGCTCAACACCATCAAAATTCTCTCTATCTAATGGATATAGCACAAAGCAAACGAAAAGAGAATATCGCCGAGTACATCCTCTATCTGTGGCAGATAGAGGATTTGCTCCGTGCACTGAAGTTCGACCAGGCGTCGATTGACGCAGCCCTTGTTGCCCCCCGAGGTTTTTCGGAGAGCCGCGCTATGCTGTTCCGCAGTTGGTATGTCGAGATGGGCAACCTGCTGCTACGCGAGAATAAGAGGGAGAAGGGCCATCTGGAGCACACCCTCCACCTGATTGCCGACATGCAGGATTTGGCAAACCGCATAAGCAAACTGCCCATCGGAGCCGACTACTGCCGTGTGTTCGACAAACTCGCACCCCTATTGCCCGAGCTTCGCGCCAAAATGGAGGACAAGGAGATTGGAGATATTGAGCTCTGTTTCCGCGCTCTCTACGCTTCGATGCTCTACCGTATGAAGGGTGAACGTAGCGAACTGACGGACGAGGTTATTAAGACTATCTCACCCGTAATTGCCGAGCTCGCCCGCCTCTACAAAGGAATCGAAGAGGGCACCATCGAGCTCAAAGACTAATACCCATTACCACTCTACAACAAAGGAGGGACACGATTGCGTGTCCCTCCTTTTGTTGTAGAGAAATATCTGTTATTAGAGCAGTTTGTCGAGCTCGGCGATATTCTTGGCAATCTCCTCGTCCGTAACCTCGAAGTTGCGAAGATTACCGGCAAAATACTGCTCATAGGCAAACATATCAACCATACCATGACCCGAGAGGTTAAAGAGAATCGTCTTCGATGTGCCCTCCTCCTTGCATTTGAGTGCCTCGCGAATAGCGTATGCAATGGCGTGAGTCGATTCGGGTGCGGGAATGATACCCTCGGCCTGCGAGAAGAGGATACCCGATTTGATACACTCCACTTGGGGCATATCCACTGCCTCGATAAAACCATCCTTGAGCAGTTGGCTCACAATCGAGCCGGCACCGTGGTAGCGCAGACCACCCGCGTGGATGCTTGCGGGGTGGAAGTTGTGACCCAAGGTATACATAGGCAACAACGGAGTCAAACCGATAGTATCTGCATAGTCATATTGGAACTCGCCACGAGTCAGTTTGGGACAACTCTCGGGCTCAACCGCAACAAAGCGGGTCTTACGACCTTTGGTGAAGTTTTCGCGCAGGAAGGGGAAGGTGATACCCGCAAAGTTACTACCACCACCAAAGCAGCCGATAACCACATCGGGATAATCGCCCGTAAGTTCGAGCTGTTTGAGACACTCCTCACCGATGATGGTTTGGTGCAGTAGCACGTGGTTGAGCGAGCTACCCAAGCAGTAACGAGTGTCGTGTTGGTTCTTCATGGCAACCTCAACAGCCTCCGAGATAGCGATACCGAGCGAGCCTGTGCACTCGGGGTCTTTAGCCAGAATAGCACGACCAGCCTCGGTCATATTGGTAGGCGACGGGAA
>JAZQXR010000027.1:0-15774 GCA_045632975.1 Rikenellaceae bacterium | reverse complement strand
GGTGTGTGTGGCGATGCTCGCAAGGTATGCACCTATTTTGATGTGGAGCGTGGTCAATTCAGATGTTTTCAAATGCAAGCGTTGGTCAAGATATTCTAACTATGATTACATCAGTTATTTACGCAAGAGTTTCAAGCACGGGCGAGCGTCAATCAACCGCTCGTCAGGTTGCTGACCTAACCGACTATGCCAATCGTAACGGTTTGGAGGTTGTTGAGGTGTATGAGGAGCATATCAGCGGTGCAAAACGCAATGCCGAACGTGCAGTGCTGACCGAGTGTATCGACTATGCCGTTGCCAACGGCGTTGAGGTGGTGCTATTCTCGGAGTTGAGTCGTTGCGGTCGTGCGGTCTGGGAGGTGTTGGATACTATCCGCACATTGAAGGACAACGGTATCAATGCTTATTTCCAAAAGGAAGGTTTGTCGTTATTTGGTACTGATGGACGAGAGAACCCCTATTTGGCGGTGATGGTTAGCGTATTGGGAGTATGTGCCCAGCTCGAAAGGGAGAACATCACCTACCGCCTCAACAGTGGTCGTGCAAAGTACATCGCTGACGGTGGCAAGCTCGGTCGTAAGGTCGGTTCGGTCAAGAGCAAAGAACGCAAACAAGAGGAGTACGGCAAGGTTATTCGCTCGCTCCGTGCTGGCAAATCTATCCGAGATACGGCGGCGATATGTGGTGTATCGGTATCGACCGTACAGCGAGTTAAGAAGGAGTTTGAAATATAGCAAGGTCTATTTTTTGAGGTCGAAATTTTTGGAAAAAATATTTGGAAGCAACAGATAGGGGGATATGGGGGAAAGCCCCCCCCGCCATAAAAAATCATCGGGATAACGCATAGCTACAAAAAAACTTTTTCCACCCACCTACACCCCTCCCCCTATCAAAAAACTACGATAAATTTTAATTCCAAAAAAATGGTTGTAATGTGCAGTAAGTAAGTATGCTAATTTATTTAGAGAAAATAAGCATTTGGGCTAATTAAATAGGGGGTTAATTTCGGTGTGTTTGTATGTAGATTTTTGAGGCGGTTTGGAAAATTCAAATAAAATTTGTAAATTAGTATTGAAAGGTTGATTTGTTAATCGTAATCCGTCGTGTCCTTGCCGTTGTTTCAACGGGATAATAAGCCCCATCGGGCAATTCTAAATCACTTTATCAAACATACATTTGAACAATCAAGGTCGCCGCACACCTGCCGACCAGAAGTCCCGCTCAATCGACCGCAGCGGGAGGCGCAGTGCCGCAATAACCCCTTCGGGGGGCTGAAATACTTATTAATCAATGTTAAGTATCGAAAAATGTAATGAAATTTTAACTAAACACAACTACAAGCTAACTACTGCTGAAATTAAGCAAGCCAGAGAGATATTATATCTGTTTGCTGAACTACAAATAAGTGCTGAAAAACAATTACTTGAAGATGAAAAATGTGATATTATATTGTAGAGTTAGTTCGGACGAGCAGAAAACTAACACAAGTCTTGACTTCCAAGAGAAAAAGTTAAGACAGTATTGCGATAAGAACGGTTATAACGTCATCGCTTGCTACAAAGAGGATTATTCGGCAAAGCATCACGACTTTGTCCGACCCGAAATGAAGAAAATACGCGATTACTGCAAAGCGCACAAGAACGAGGTTGATATGATACTTTTCCTGCGTTGGGATAGATTTGCTCGTAATCCAGAGTTTGCCTATGCTTTTAAGCGTATATTTATGGACGAGTGGGGTATCGAATTCAATGCCCTTGAAAGCCCGATTGACTTCTCGGCGACCGAGTGGTCTTCATCATTGGGCAATTATTGCGCTGCTGCCCATACGGAAAATAATAAGATTAGCCGACGAACTCGTGATGGCGTGCGTGAAACACTCTTGTCAGGTCGATTGGCAAACAAAGCACCACGAGGTTATAAAAATGTCCATATAACAGATGATAACGGCATTACGATTGCCAAGACCATTGAAGTTGACGAGGAGAAGGCTCCGCTTATTCGCGCTATCTTTAACGAAGTAGCCAAAGGTGTAGAGGTTCCGTGCGCCATCCGTCGAAGGATTGCCCCCGAAATACCTGAAAGCACCTTCCTTGACCTCTTGCGTAACATATTCTACAAAGGTAAAATCCGAGTTCCAGCCACCAAAACCGAGCCCGAAGTAATTGTTGACGGCCAGCACACTCCATTGGTTACGGAGGAGTTGTTTGACACCGTGCAGGAGATTATGGACGGCAAACGCAAGAAACAGCCCAAACTTACCAAGCCAATCAAGCCCGAATTTTACCTACGCAAGTATCTTGTTTGCCCACATTGTGGTCGCGCTATTACGGGAGCGTTCAGCACGGGTGGAAGTGGTGGCAAGTATCCATATTATTTCTG
Organism: Rikenellaceae bacterium; assembly: GCA_045632975.1. Lineage (GTDB taxonomy): Bacteria > Bacteroidota > Bacteroidia > Bacteroidales > Rikenellaceae > UBA940. Next base: position 13,395 of record JAZQXR010000027.1, on the reverse strand, counting down.
TCCAACATCAGGTAAGCACCTACGAATGTCTGCCGATACGGTCAATGATGCCTTTGTGGATTATGTGAGTGGTTTGCGTCCTAATGAAGCGATAATGCAACTATATTATGAGATATTGAACGACCTACGCAAAGAGAATGCCCGTGATATTCGTGCAATGATTGATAAGATTGAGGGTGAGATATATGAAATGAACGAGCGTATGAATAAGATTGAGGATAAGTATCTCGATGGAGAAATCGATAAAGATGCCTATAATCGTATGATTAACAGGCAGAAACAGCAGGTAAAGGCTGCGGAAGACAGAAAAGAACTGCTTGAAACCCCGAACCGTGGTAAAATCGAACCACAGTTGAAGTACTCTATGAGTCTGATAGACAATATAGATAAGTTCTTTTTACACGCCCCTGCCGAGGTTAAAATTAGGGCGTTGAGTTCGATTTTTTCAGGGAAATTGGAATTTGACGGTAAAAATTTTCGAACGGAAAACCTAAACAGTGTGCTTGCTCTAATATACCAGCAGACCAATGAGTTACGAGGATTGAATAAAAAAAGCGAGGAAAGTTTTTCAACTTTCCCCGCTTCAGTACCCGGAGCCGGGATCGAACCGGCACGGATCGCTCCATTGGTGTTTGAGACCAACGCGTCTACCAATTCCGCCATCCGGGCATGTCGAAATGAATTCGGGTAGAATCTCCGTTTTTCGAGGTGCAAATATAGTAACTTTTATTTGACAACTCCAAATTTTAGAGATATTTTTTACATTTTGGTGAGGTTTTTCGTAATTTAAGGGTGAAATATAGCTTTTTATAGCTATCTTTGCCAAGATTAGATAAATTATGATTTTTGATTAAATCCAAACTTATATGGCAGACAAACTTTTTATATTTGACACTACACTCCGAGATGGAGAGCAGGTGCCCGGATGTCAGCTCAACACAACCGAGAAAATCGAAGTAGCAAAGCTGCTCGAGGCACTCGGCGTGGACATCATCGAGGCCGGTTTCCCCATCTCAAGCCCCGGAGATTTCAACTCTGTGCGCGAAATTTCGAAAGCCGTATCGCGTCCCACCATCTGTGCGCTCACTCGTGCCGTGCAGAAAGACATTGACGTTGCGGCCGACGCTCTCGCACTCGCAAAGCATAAACGTATCCACACCGGCATAGGCGTATCGCCCCAACACATCTACGACAAACTCCGCTCGAATCCCGACGAGATTATCGAGCGCGCAGTGGCTGCTGTCAAGTATGCCAAAAAGTATGTCGAGGACGTGGAGTTCTACGCCGAGGATGCAGGTCGCGCCGACAACGAGTATCTGGCTCGCGTCGTAGAGGCCGTTATCAAGGCCGGTGCTACCGTTGTCAATATCCCCGACACCACGGGCTACTGCTTCCCGGGTGAGTATGGTGCCAAGATTAAATATCTGATGGATCACGTTTCGAATGTGGACCGTGCAATTCTCTCGACCCACTGCCACAACGACCTCGGAATGGCTACTGCCAATACCCTGGCCGGTGTGCTCAATGGTGCGCGTCAAGCCGAAGTTACCATCAATGGTATTGGCGAGCGTGCGGGTAATACCTCGCTCGAGGAGGTTGTAATGGCTCTGCGTTGTCACAAAGAGGTAGATATCGACACCGGCATCAACTCGCAACTTATCACCAAAGCGTCGCACACCGTATCAAGTCTGATGAACATGCCCGTTCAGCCCAACAAGGCTATCGTTGGTAGCAACGCATTTGCACACTCGTCGGGCATCCACCAAGACGGAGTGCTCAAACAACGCGAAACCTACGAAATTATCGACCCCAAAGATGTGGGCATCAACGAGTCGGTTATCGCCCTGACCGCACGAAGCGGACGCGCAGCGCTGGCTCACCGTTTGGAGCTGCTCGGCTATGACCTCACCAAAGAGGAGGTGGACGACATCTATAAGAAGTTCCTCGACTTGGCCGACAAGAAGAAGGAGGTTCACGATTACGACCTGCTCTACCTGGTGGGTGATGTGGACCGCCTCAAAAAACAGAGCATCTCGCTCAAATTCTTGCAAGTGACCACCGGTACTCTCGTTCCCACCGCTACCGTTGTGCTCAAGTTCGGCGACCACGAGCGTTTGGCTACCGCAACCGGCAATGGTCCCGTGGATGCAGTTGTAACCGCAATCAAATCACTCATCAACGAGGATGTTATGATTACCGAGTTCCTCACCCAAGCGATGACCCGCGGATGTAACGACGTCGGCCGTGTGCATATCCATGTTCAGTGTGACAACAAAATCGTTCACGGTTTTGCAGCCCACACCGACACCACCCGCGCTGCCGCCGAGGCATTCCTCGATGCACTGCGCATCCTGAACGTAACCGAAAAAGTAGAACAATAACACACAAACAATACTCTATGGAACTGAAAATAGCTCTGCTCCCGGGTGACGGTATCGGCCCCGAGATTATCGACCAAGCCGTTGGCGTACTGAACGCTGTGGAGACAAAATATGGTCACAAATTCACATATACCAAAGCGCTGGTAGGTGCGTGCGCTATCGACGCAACCGGCAACCCCTACCCCGACGAGACTCACCAAATCTGTTTGGATAGCGACGTTGTGCTGTTCGGTGCTATCGGCGATCCCAAATATGACAACAACCCCACCTCGAAGGTGCGCCCCGAGCAGGGTCTACTCGCAATGCGCAAGAAGTTGGGCCTGTTTGCTAACCTTCGCCCCATCCAACTGTTCGCTTCGCTCGCAGACCGCTCGCCTCTCAAAAAAGAGGTTGTTGACGGCGCTGATTTTGTGTGCGTGCGCGAGCTGACCAGCGGCATGTACTTTGGCGAGCCCCAAGGTCGTGACGAGGCCAATACCTATGCTGTTGACACATGCAAGTACACCCGCGAGGAGATTGACCGCATCGTGCGTCTGGCATTTGACCTTGCCGGCAAACGCCGTGGCCACCTTACCGTTGTGGACAAAGCAAACGTGCTGGAGACTTCGCGTCTGTGGCGTGAGGTTGCTCAAGGCATTGCACCCGAGTATCCCAATATCCAACTCGACTATATGTTTGTGGATAACGCAGCTATGCAGATTATCCGCCAACCGACATACTTCGACGTGGTTGTTACCGAGAATATGTTCGGCGACATTCTCACCGACGAGGCAAGCGTTATCAGCGGTTCGCTGGGTATGCTTCCCTCGGCAAGCGTAGGCTCGAAGGTAGCTCTGTTTGAGCCTATCCACGGTTCGTATCCCCAAGCTGCGGGCAAGAACATTGCAAACCCGATGGCAACCATCCTTTCGGCGGCAATGTTGCTCGAGCACGTAGGTCTCACCGACGAGGGTGCTGCTGTACGCAAGGCTGTCGACAAGGCACTCACCGAGGGTATCGTAACCGAAGACCTCGCACAAAAGGGCGAGAAGTGCTACTCGACTTCGGAGGTTGGTGAGTACATCGCAAGCCAAATCTAAAACACTCCACCTGCCGACACATGGATACCATTCTCAAAGTCGAGCACGTAAGCAAACAGTTCGGCACACACACTGCGCTGGATGATGTTTCGCTGGAGGTAAAACGCGGAGAGGTGTATGGTCTGCTCGGGCCTAATGGCGCGGGCAAGACCACACTTATCCGAATCATCAACCGCATAACGGCTCCCGATAGTGGACGCGTTCTGTTCAATGGACACGAACTCGCCCCCGAGGATGTTTTCCATATCGGCTACCTGCCCGAAGAGCGAGGCCTGTATAAGGGCATGAAGGTTGGCGAACAAGCCATCTACTTCGCACGACTCAAGGGCATGACCCGCCACGATGCCGTTTGCGCCCTCAAAGAGTGGTTTGCAAAGTTCGGCATCGAGGAGTGGTGGAACAAACGGGTCGCAGAGTTGAGCAAAGGTATGGCACAGAAGGTACAGTTCATCGTTACGGTGTTGCACCATCCCGAGTTGCTGATTTTCGACGAGCCGTTCAGCGGTTTCGACCCCGTGAATGCCAACCTGCTCAAAGAGGAGATGCTCGCCCTACGCGACAAGGGGGCTACCATCATCTTCTCGACACACAACATGGCCTCGGTCGAAGAGGTGTGTGACCACATTACACTAATAAACAAATCTCGCAACATCCTCACAGGCGCACTGGAGGATATACGACGCGACCATGGAACGGGCGTGTACGAAGTGCACTATGCAGGCTGTGACATGGAAGTTGAGTGTAGACTCGCAGATGCAGTCACTATACTCGAGAGCGAAGGGGGCGCGGAGCAAAGCAACTTGCTTCGTTTCCGCCTGAAGCCTCAAACAGATATACGCTCGGTGATTGCCACAATCAACGATGCGGTTGAGATTCGTTCACTCTCGGAGGTTATACCGAGTATGAACGATATATTTATAAATAAGGTATCGGGTCGAATTTAGGCCACAACAAGGTATGGGTAAAATTGGATTGATAGTCGCTCGCGAGTGGAATGAGCGAGTTCGCAAAAAGAGCTTTGTTATTACCACACTGCTCACGCCTATACTCATGGTCGGATTTATAGCTTTCTCGGCATGGATGGCGTCACACGGTTCGACCAATGTTAAACGTATTGCAGTTGTGGACCAGAGTGGAGTTGTAGCCGAAAGGCTCGAAGACCACCCTACTATTGACTACCAATACGACACAGAAACGGATATTGATGAGCTCAAACGCAACAAACCCGACAACACATGGGGCGTGTTGCTGATAGGCCAAAACATACTAAACGACGCCAGCGATATATACCTATACTCGTTTGCGCCCTCCACCATTGACATCGAGAGTACCATCTCGCGTGATGTCGAACAAATTGTGGAGGCCGAGAAACTGAAAGCGTACCAAATCGATAACCTGCCCCAAATCATGGCCGAGGTCAAGACAAATATCTACCTCCGTGCATTCACCATTGACGAGAGTGGCGAGGAAAGCGACACATCGAGTGCTTTGGCATACGCAATGGCCTATATATTCGGCTTTTTGATGTATATTTTCGTGCTGATTTATGGCTCGCAAGTGATGAACGGAGTTATCGAGGAGAAATCAAGCAAGGTGCTTGAGGTTATGGTATCGAGTGTGCGTCCCTTTGAACTGATGATGGGTAAGATTCTCGGTATCGCAGCCGTAGCCATTACACAGTTCTCGCTATGGGTGGTAATTGCGCTATCGCTCGGAACGCTTGTGATAAACAATATGTTGCCCGACGAAATGCTGCAAGCAGCACAAGGTCTGTCGACCGATGGCTCTATGGAGGTTTTGGGTAGCGATATGGCTATAACACGAGCATTGGGACTTATGATGAATATGGGTTATATCGTCAAGTTGCTGATTGGTTTCTTGGTGCTGTTCGTGGGTGGCTACCTGCTCTACGCGGCGATGTTTGCGGCCGTTGGTAGCGCTGTGGATGATACCAACAGTACAAACCAATTCCAGAGCATTATTACGATGCCTATTATCGTTGCGCTCGTGGTGATGTTTGCGGCGATGAACGACCCTGATGGTGGATTGGCCGTATGGTTCAGTATCATCCCATTCACCTCACCCATCGTAATGGCAGCTCGCCTGCCCTATGGTGTGCCTGTGTGGGAACTTGCATTGTCAATAGCACTGCTTTATGGTACTTTCGCTGTAATGGTGGGCTTGGCAGGCAAAATTTATCGCGTGGGAATACTCATGCACGGCAAGAAGGTTACTTTCGGGGAACTTTACAAATGGATGAAATATAAATATTAACTTCAAAATATAGAGATTATGAGCAAATGTGTATTGGTAACAGGTGGTGCAGGCTATATTGGTTCGCACACCACTGTTGAACTTACCGAGGCAGGTTACGATGTAGTTATTGCTGACAACCTTTCGAACTCGGACATGAGCGGTGTGGAGGGCGTACGCGCCATCACCGGCAAGCAGATTCCCTTCGTGGAGTTGGACTGCCTCGACCGCGCTGCCATGGAGAAACTCTTTACCGACTACAAGATTGACGCAGTGATTCACTTCGCAGCATTCAAAGCCGTTGGTGAGTCTGTTGCCGAGCCTCTGAAATACTACTCGAACAACATCGAGTCGTTCGTAACCCTGCTCGAGACTGCTGCGAAATTCGGTGTGAACAACATCGTATTCTCGTCGTCGGCTACCGTATATGGCCAACCCGACGTTCTGCCCGCAACAGAGCAAACCCCTCGCAAACCCGCAACCTCTCCCTATGGTAATACCAAACAGATGTGCGAGGATATCCTGCGTGACACCGTTGCCGCTTCGGCTACGCTCAAGGGTATCGCTCTGCGCTACTTCAACCCCATTGGCGCACACCCCACCGCACTTATCGGTGAGCTGCCCAAAGGTGTACCCAACAACCTCGTACCCTTTATCACCCAAACCGCAGCCGGTGTTCGCGAGTGCTTGAGCATCTTCGGCGATGACTACAACACACCCGATGGCTCGTGCCTGCGTGACTACATTGATGTTGTAGACTTGGCTAAAGCACACGTAACCGCAGTTAGCCGTATGCTCGACGACAAGAACAAAGAGCGTTACGAGATTTTCAACATCGGTACCGGCCGTGCTGTATCGGTATTTGAGTTGGTTAATACCTTCGAGAAGGTCAATAACCTGAAGCTCAACTACAAAGTTGTAGGCCGTCGTCCCGGTGATGTTGAGTCGGTATGGGCAGATACCACTCTGGCTGCAACCGAGCTCGGATGGAAAGCAGAGCGTTCGCTCGACGACACCCTCAAGAGTGCATGGGAGTGGGAGAAACGCGTTCGCGGTTTGTAATCAGAATGCACATTCCAATAAGAATCCCGTGTTCAGACGAACACGGGATTCTCTACATATAGAGCTACATCATCTCGGGTTATTCGCTCTCCGCTCAATATTATGAGCCGCTCGACCACATTGCGTAGCTCTCTGATATTTCCACTCCATGGCATTCGCGACAAACGCTCGACCGCCGCGGACTCAAACCTCTTAATAGGGATTCCGTACTCCTCGCAAATCTTGTCTGCAAAGTAGGCCACAAGCTGCGGTATATCGTCTGCTCGCTCGGCAAGCGGAGGCACGGCAATTACAATGACACTCAATCGGTGATAGAGGTCTTCGCGGAAATTACCTCGGGCTATCTCCTCTTGCAGATTCTTGTTGGTAGCTGCAACTACTCTCACATCCACATCGAGATCCTTGTCGCTACCCACTCGGCTGATTTTGCGTTCCTGCAAGGCTCGTAGCACCTTGGCCTGTGCCGCAAGGCTCATGTCACCAATCTCATCCATAAACAGTGTACCACCATTTGCCTGCTCAAACTTTCCGCGACGCTGTTTGATTGCAGAGGTAAAAGCGCCCTTCTCGTGACCAAACAGTTCGCTCTCGATAAGTTCCGAGGGGATTGCGGCGCAATTCACCTCGACGAAGGGGCCTCCACTGCGGTTGCTCTTCTCGTGAAGCCATCGAGCCACAAGCTCTTTACCCGTTCCGTTAGGCCCAACTACCAACACACGAGCCTCGGAGGGTGCTACTCGGTCTATAAGATGTTTGACATGACGAATCGGCGCCGAATCACCAACTATTGGATCGACCTTTGATGGTGAGATTGTACGTGGACGAAGAGTGGCTCTTATGGGCTCGGACAAGGCATCCGAATCTTTGGCCGCAAGCCGGCGCAACGCATCGAGGACCACATTCATATCCACGGGGCGCAAAGCCACATCGTAAGCTCCACCACGCATGGCCGCGAGTACCAATTCAACAGAGTTCTTGGGTACTACAACAACAAACGGAAGCCCCAACCGCTCTCCTACCTCGGCCGACTCACATATCGCCACATCAAAACCCTTTTCGGCACTATACTTGGAGGTATATTCGTCCACACTCTCGACGGCCAGAGTGGTGTATCCTTCGAACTTCAATCGCTCACAGAGCTGGTTGCGCACAGCACGCGCAGAGTCGACAATTAAAACTCTTAACATTTCTTGATAATTAGAAAAAATAGCGTTAGATTTGTCCCAAAGTTAGAAAAAACATAATCTGATATAAAAATCGAGCGGTGCTGTGTTTTGGCGCGTTAGAACTGCGTCAAACCCGCTTTCCGCTACCACCTCGGCGAGCCGAATATGTCAATACAATTCCGAAATGGCATATCGAAACAGACTTTTCAGAAGGCCCGCGTAACCTTTACACAACACACAACCTATGTTGAAAAATTACAACTTCGAAAGACAAAAGCTGCGCCTGCCCGAGTACGGCAGACATATTCATGATATGGTCGAGTATCTGCTCACCATCGAGGACCGCGACGAGCGCACCCAACAAGCATACGTCGTTGTGAGCGTTATGGGTAATGTAAACCCTACACTCCGTGACTCAACCGACTTCAACCGCAAACTGTGGGATCATCTGTTTATCATGTCTGACTATCAGCTCGATGTGGATGCTCCCTACCCCAAACCCGAGGCCGACTCATTCTGCCCCACTCCACAAAGACTCCACTACCCGAGCAAGCAGATTCGCATGAAGCACTACGGCAAATACATCCAACAGCTGGTTCGCAAAGTGGAGAGCATGGATGATAAGCAAGCCATCGACATCAACGTAAACCATATTGCTCGTTACATGCGTGCCAAGAGCTTCGAGTATAATCAGGAGCACCCCAACAACGAAATCATCATTAAAGATATAAAGCGCATGTCCGAAAATGATATTGAGGTTGATGAAAATGCTATCACAAACCTCAAAAGCGACTACAAACAGCGCCCCACAGGATATGTCAAACGTGGCGTGCAGCGCAAAAATGGCAACAAAAACGGTTTCAAAAAACAACAACGCCAACCGGGTCGCCACTAATTTTTCGCTACCCACACAGCATAATATATACTGCAAGCATAGGTACTCGCGTTTTTAATCTGCAAAATAATACGTACCTTTGCGTACTTTCAACCTATAATTGATATGAAGAGATACTTTCCGATATTGATTGCATTTGTGCTGACACTCTCGGCATGTAGCAATCAAGCGCGCATCGACGGTCAGTTTGCCGACCGCACATCAACCCCCGTCTACCTCGAAATCGTAACTCCGGGCCGCATGGCTGTCGTAGATTCGACCACAACCAACAAAAAAGGCGAGTTCCGCTTCCGCATCAACCTCAAGGATGGCGACCCAACCATCTTCAACGTACGCACGGGTGATGAGTTTATTCCCACTATCGTTGCTCCCGGCGAGCGCATCTCGCTCTCGTCGATGGGACGACTTGCAGAGAACTACCAAATCTCGGGTTCGACCGAATCGGAGTCGATGCAAAGCGTATATACACTGCTCACCACGGGTGCAGCAAACCTTGCCGACCTGTCTAAACAGTATATGGAGAGTACCGACGACCAAGCGCGCAAAGAGATTACCACCCAGTATCTGAAACGCTACTACGAGATTAAACGCGAGCATATCGGCTTTGTGGTTCGCAATGCGTCGAGCCTTGCCGGACTCTACGCACTCTACCAACGTCTGCCGGGCGATGAGGTGTTGTTCAATGGCGAGAGCGACATCGTCTACTATCGCATGGTGGCTGACTCTATGAGTAACACCTACCCCTCGTCGAAATACCTTGCCGCGCTGAACCGCGACATCGCAACCTTCGACAAGACCATGCAACTCGGTAGCGAGTTGGCCGAGAAGTTGGCAAACCCCACGGGATTCCCGCCCATCAAACTGCCCAACCTCTATGGCGAGAAAGTAGCTCTCGAGGAGGTGGTTGCCGAAAATCGTGCAACACTCGTATACTTCTGGAGGACCGACCTGCAAAACGCAGCGTCGCTCAATGCCGATCTGAAAACCATTTATGAGGAGTATCACCAACAAGGATTTGAGGTATATCAAATTTCACTCGACACCTCCAAGCCTAATTGGGTTGCGGCAGTACAAGGTCAAAAGTTGCCGTGGATTTCGCTCTGTGACTTCCAAGGTGCAGGCTGTCCCGCATACACAGCATACAACGTAACGAGCCTTCCCTCGACATTCCTTATTGACGAGAATGGCGACCTTGTGGGCAAAGACCTCTTTGGCGATGCCCTCATCTCTAAACTCGACCAACTGCTCCAATAATGTACTACTTTGCATCGGATACACACCTCGGCTCGAAGCTCGATGGTGGCGACCACGCACGCGAACGTCGCTTTGTGCAGTGGCTTGACTCCATTCGCCACGACGCACGCGAGATATACCTTGTAGGTGATATCTTCGACTTTTGGTTTGAGTACAAGCGAGTGGTGCCCAAAGGTTTCACTCGTACGCTTGGCAAGATTGCAGAGCTGACCGATGCCGGAATTAAGGTGCACTTTTTCACCGGCAACCACGATATGTGGCTGCGCGACTACTTCGAGAAGGAGTGTGGAATGATTGTTCACTATCGCGGTGAGCTGGTTACCCACGCTGGCAAGACGTTGATGGTGGCGCATGGCGATAATATCAAAGTAGAGGGACTGCCCCTACTCCGATTGATGAATTGGATGTTCCGCTCGTCTTTCACTCGCTTCTTGTTCCGCACACTAATCCACCCCGACCTCTCAATGAGATTTGGCCTTTGGTGGAGTGCACAAAGCCGCAAGGCAAAAGCTGTACGAATGGAGTTCCGAGGCGAGAAGGAGTTCCTTGTGCAATACGCCCGCGAGTGGGTTGATACGGGGCTTCCCATCGACTACTTTGTATTCGGGCATATCCATGCGGCAGCCGACTATCCACTTGGCGAGCGTTGCCGCGCAATATTCCTCGGCGAATGGATTGAAGAGCCACACTACGCCGTAATGGATGCCGAGGGTAATATGAAACTTGTAAAACTTTAATCACATGAAACAATATCTCGATCTGCTCGAAAAAATCATGACCGAGGGCGCAGTCAAAGGCGACCGCACCGGTACAGGTACCAAAAGTATCTTCGGTCACCAAATGCGTTTCGATTTGAGCAAGGGTTTCCCCCTGCTCACCACCAAAAAGCTCCACCTGCGCTCCATTATTCACGAGTTGCTGTGGTTCTTGGCTGGAGATACCAATATCGGCTATCTGCACGACAACAAGGTGACAATCTGGGACGAGTGGGCCGACGAAAATGGCGATTTGGGTCACATCTACGGCTACCAATGGCGTAGCTGGCCAACCCCCGATGGCGGTCATATCGACCAAATCTCGCAAATCGTCGAGCAAATCAAAAACAACCCCAACTCGCGCAGGCTGGTGGTCAGTGCATGGAATGTTGCCGATATTGACAACATGGCCCTTCCCCCATGCCACGCGCTGTTCCAATTCTACGTTGCTGACGGCAAACTGTCGTGCCAGCTCTACCAACGTAGCGCCGATGTCTTCTTGGGTGTTCCGTTCAATATCGCAAGCTATGCCCTGCTGACCATGATGATTGCACAGGTTACGGGTCTGGAGCCGGGCGAATTTGTCCACACTTTGGGCGATACACACATCTATCTGAACCACACCGAGCAGGTAGAGACACAGCTCGAGCGCACACCTCGCGCCCTGCCTCGCATGCGTCTGAACCCCGAGGTTAAGTCCATCTTCGACTTCCGTTATGAGGATTTTACGCTCGAGGATTACGACCCCTACCCCTCGATTAAAGCCCCTATTGCAGTATGATTTCGATTATAGTGGCCGTCGCAAATGATGGCGTGATTGGTGGTGGCGGCGACCTGTTGTGGCGAATATCGGAGGATCTTCGCCGATTCAAAAGCATAACATCGGGCCACACCGTTATAATGGGTCGCAAGACCTTCGATTCGATTGGTCGAGCACTTCCCAATCGACGTAATATTGTCATTACCCGCAATAGCGAGTGGAGTGCCGCAGGATGCGAGCGTGCATCCTCCGTCGAGGAGGCCATCGGCATGTGCGACCCCACCGAGGAGGTATTCATCATAGGTGGTGGCGAGATTTATCGTCAGTCATTTGCCCTTGCCGACAAACTCTACATCACACATGTAGAGGGAGACTTCGAGGGCGATACCTACTTTCCTGCAATCTCGGCCGATGAGTGGAGCGCTGTCAGCGAAGAGCGATATGAGCGCGGTGAGAAGTACGACGGAGCATTCAGCTTTGTCGATTACGTCCGAAAGTAAAGTATTCTTTAGAATTCCATCCAAGATGAAACGAGCCATACTCTGCACATTTGCCGTACTGCTATTCTTTTCGGCAACAGCACAAACCACCGATTCGGTGAAATTTGTTACTGCGCCCCGCGTGGAGCTAAAACTACCAAAGGGAGCAGAGGGATATACCATTGTGAAAGCCAATATCCTCGATTCGTATCAGACGGTATCGGTTATTCGCTACTCGCGCAAGCACTTCAAGACCTCAATCATTCTGCCCGAAAAACTGACACGCCTTTCGGCTATCGCCGAGTCTACCAATGCCGACTTTGGTGTTAATGCAGGCTATTGGGATGTCAGCAAAGGTGTACCTTCAACCTTCCTGCAACTCAATGGAGAACAGTTGGCCGTTACGGCAGATGCCGAGAAAAGCCGCGTTGATGGTCTGCTATGTGTCGGCAAGCGTCGAATTGTCATAGACCAGTGCAAGGCAGATGAGGAGAGCCATTATGCCGAGAAGTTTGAGGATATTTTGGCCTCGGGGCCGATGTTGATTGATGAGGGCGAGGCTATCGACCACAGCCAAACTCCCGGGTCGTTCTACACACAACGCCACCCTCGCACAGCGATTGGCACCGACAAGAGAGGCAATCTATATCTTGTGGTGGTGGATGGACGCTCAAAGGGTAATGCCGATGGGGTAACCATTCCCGAGTTCATAAACCTATGCTCGTGGCTGGGTCTGCGTGACGCAATCAATCTCGATGGTGGAGGTTCGTCGACAATGTGGACCGTCGATGAGGGGGTTATAAATTATCCGAGCGACAACCGCAAATTTGACCACGCAGGCGAGCGCCGAATATCGAGCGGCATCGTAGTAAAGAGCAAAAGATAATAAGAAACCAAATAAAAGGTGTCCAATCCGCTCGGGGTTGGACACCTTTTTTGTACTATATTTTGTCGAATTACATCAGCACCAATAGCTGTGCAACCAACACTCGGAGGAACATCGCAAAGGGATAGACGGTCGAGTAGCTCACCGATACACTATCGTTGTTCGACAGCGAGTTTGCATAAGCAAGCGCAATAGGGTTACAGTTGCTACCCGCAAGCATACCTATAATCGAGAAGTAGTTGGTACGGCTCACCAGACGGGCAATAACACCTACCGCAATTACCGGCACCATTGTAATCAACACGCCGTAGAGTACCCACCAATATCCACCGGCAGCAATAGAGGCTACAAAGCTCTCGCCCGCGCCCAGACCCACAGCCGCAAGGAACAGCGAGATACCAATCTCACGAAGCATGAGGTTTGCA
>JAZQXR010000026.1:0-3313 GCA_045632975.1 Rikenellaceae bacterium | reverse complement strand
TCAAGCAAAGTACGATTAGAAAAAACTTTAGAAGATATATATGCCCTGTTCAACTCACCATTTAGATAAGCCTCCTTACCAAACAGTTGCTCAATAGGTTGGCATAGTACGGTATTCATCAGCATCTTGGCGCGAGCATCGGAGTCATAAACAGCAATGCCACGTTTCTCGAGCGCACGACACACGGTCGATTTACCGCTACCGATACCGCCTGTGATGCCAAGCCTTATCATTGGTCTGTTTTGATTTCGATTTGGGGAGCTTCCATAACCTCAAGCACCTTGATTGAACCGCTACGTTGCATAATAGCATTGCCCAATGCCGAGGTATTAAGTGTGTAATATTGGTCTTCGGGCGAGTTTACGCGGGGAGAAAGTTCGGACAGCGAAATATTGTATTTGCTGCCGAAAGAGATACGTTGCGACCACAGCTCTGTACCACGCGCCTCGACCATGCATCTGATGCGGTAGCGCTCACCCTCAATTTTCACAACGATGGGTATATCTGTAGTGTATACGTGGCTCATTTTGAGTCCGTACCACAGAAAGAACGAAATGACGAGCATAGTCAGAAATACCGGCGAACGCAACGGACTTACAAACTGACGACATATATCCAGAAACTTTCCCATAGGTCTTTTGTTAAGTGTATGCAAATATACAAACTTCGCTCTCAAATACAAAGCAAAACAACAAACTTTAGCCCAATCTCTTTCGGCATATCAACGAGAGTTATGGATACGACAAAAGGACTGTCCGAAAACAAGCAATCAGACAGTCCCTTGTGCGGTTGTTTTGCGTGCGACGCTTACTCTGCGCTCTCCTCTGCCGAAGCCTCTGCAGGAAGCTCGATTTGGCTGGGAACAGCTTGCTCCGAAGCGTTCTCGATGATGGCTTTGTCAAGCTCCGAGGTGGTGGTACCTACGGTTTTCGAAGGCATTGCCATAGTAGCAACCAGGCTCAATACCAGAATCGAGATAGCAAGAGTCCAGGTCGATTTCTCGAGGAAATCAGCGGTTTGACGAACGCCCATTACTTGGTTCGATGCGCCAAAGTTAGCAGCCATGCCGCTTTTGGGGTTTTGTGCCAAAACGGCCAGGATGAGCAGAATGCTCGCAATGATGATCAGTACAATGCAAAGAATATACATCTTTTTGAAATATTTAATTGTTTATAATTTTTTGTCCAATCGCGAAATAATTTCGGCAAAATAAACACTTTTTTTCGGATATAGCAAACCTAATTTTACATAAATCTTACGCGCTTCGGAGATAAGGCCCTGTTGTTCATAGATTTGCGCTAATTCTTCGGTGTAAAATTCGTCGTCATCATCCTCATTTACACCCTCCGAAACGAGCGATTCGGCCCTTCCGTCCTCCTCGGAGTGAGGTATGGAGTATGTGCCGAGCGAGAGGAAACGCTCCACAACGCTATTCTCAATCTGCTCTCGCAGTTCGCTTTGGCGATGTATCTGCACCTCGGTAGGCGGAAACAGACGCGACAAATATACCATCTCGTCTTCGCTTCCATAGAGCTTGTCGCGCACTACTCGGGCTGTTACAAACCACGGATAGCGACGGCGTAGGCGGTATAGCTCAAAACGTCCTACTTTCAACTGACGGGCTTCGGTATTATCAGCAGTACACCCCGATATGTATTGTTTGAATTTAGCCATTACCAGTTCGATACACAAGCATTGAAAATATCATCCACAAGGTCGTTGACAATCTCCTGAATCAGGGAGCCCTCGACCTCTTGCAGAAGTTGGCTTGCGCTATAGTCGCGATAGCCCGAGAACTGCTTATTGTAGTTCCATTGAGGCTCGATGGCATTGGTGAATCGCACCTGTACGGTGATGGTAAGACGGTTCAACTCTGCCGTACCACCATCGGCACTCGAGTAGGACGACGGAGCACTGACGTAGTTGATAATCTCACCCTCAACGGCAAGGTCACCGCCCTCGTCTTTTTGAGAAAGGCGTGTTTGGCGCTCGAAGCGCTCTCGCAAAGCATCTGTAAGGGTTGAACTCAATATGGGGGCCACCATAGAGGCGTTGTTCGGGAAGTATGCCACGCTGAAGGTCTTGGCGTTATCCGAAATCGAAGCACCCGTAAAGGTGTATCCAAAAGTGGCTCGGCCGATACGCAGTGTACAACCCGCAAAGGTCAGCACCACGGCAGCAAGCACCACAAGTGATAGGTATCTCTTTATGCGATTCATTTCCAAAAGTTTATAACAGGTCTTTTTCGTCGATGTCGAACTCTTTAATACGGCGATAGAGAGTTCGCTCCGACATGAATAGAAGTTTTGCAGCCTCTTTGCGTTTGCCATTAGAACGGCGCAGGGCCGAAACTATTGCCTCGCGAAGCATCTCGTCTTTGGTTTGAGGCGCAGTAGGTGTCACCTCGGTAACATCCTCGGACTCGGTGTCCGTAACCGTATGGGGTACGTTGTCGATGGCTGCTGCGCTGGGCAACAGACCGAATATCTCGTTCATGCCGTGAGAATGCGCATGTGACATAGGTGCAGTCACACCACCTGCGGATAGCTCTGCAACCATGCGTTTGAGCTCGGCAATGTCACTTCGCATATCAAAGAGTATGCGGTAGAGAATTTCGCGCTCATCGCCAAAGCTGCTTGCACCACTCGAGAATGCTCCGGCCGTAACTGCCTGTGAAGCGCGCATATTGGGTAGGTAGCGAGCAATGATGTCGGCCGTTATGGTGCGTTGCTCTTCGATAGCCGAAATCTGCTCGGCTACGTTCTTCAGTTGACGCACATTGCCCGGCCATGCGTACTGCTCGATAGCGGCACGGGCCGACTCGTCGAGCGCAATTGCAGGCATGCGGTATTGAGTTGCAATATCGGCGGCGAACTTACGGAACAGCAAGTAGATATCCCCTACTCGCTCGCGCAGAGGGGGTACCACGATGGGCACAGTGTTGAGTCGATAGAAGAGATCTTCGCGGAAACGACCCTCGGCAATAGCATCCTGAAGGCGTACGTTGGTTGCAGCTACGACCCTAACATTGGTCTTTTGGACCTTGGCCGAGCCTACGCGGATAAACTCACCCGTCTGCAACACGCGCAGCAGGCGTACTTGGGTCGATAGTGGCAACTCGGCAACCTCGTCAAGAAAAATAGTTCCGCCATCGGCCTCCTCAAAATAACCTTTGCGCGAGTCGACAGCACCCGTGAAAGCGCCCTTCTCGTGTCCGAAAAGCTCCGACTCGATAAGCGTCGGGGAAAGCGCGGCGCACTCGACGGCGACGAACGGGCCGGACGAGCGCGGCAAGGCGGAGGCCAAGCGGGCT
>JAZQXR010000025.1:0-8095 GCA_045632975.1 Rikenellaceae bacterium | reverse complement strand
CATCGCCGAGTTTGCTTCGAAAATTCCCTCGGGAGGGGTGCTCGACCCTGTGGTTATCCCAGCGCCCGAGTCGCTCCTGTACGACAGCGAGCATGTGGAATCGGCCGTGCAGTCCTCCATCCGAATGGGCAAGTTGTTGTTCGGTCGCGGACACGAGGATTTTGTCGGTATGCAGGTGCTCTCGTACATCTTGGGTGGCTACTTCGGCTCGCGTCTGATAGATAACCTGCGCGAGCGCAACGGCTTTACATACAGCATCTTCGCCTCGATGATAAACATGCGTCATGCGGGCTATCTGGCTATCGCTACGGATGTGGGCAGCGAGGTTGCAGAGAGGGCTATCGAGGAGATTCGCCACGAGGTGGATTTGCTCCGTCGTGAGCCCGTTTCGGCCGAGGAGCTGGAGACCGTGCGTCGCATAATGTTTGGCGAGTTTATGCGTATTCTGGACGGTCCGATGGGAGTGGTGGATGTCACTATCGAGGCTACGCAGAATGGCACCGACAACAGCTACATTGCCCGCAGTCTGGAGGAGATTCGCACCATTACCCCCGAGCGTGTGCTCGACCTTGCGCAGAGGTACCTCGACCCCGAAACCCTTACCACGGTGGTCGTGGGAAATATAGAGAAATAAGTCAATACATATATAAACAAACACGACTATGAAAAAAATCATCATGATGGGAGCCGTGGCAAGCATGGTTTGCGGTTGTGCGAGCAACGCGAACAAGGCCATTGACCCCGCAAATTTCAACGATTCGATAGCCCTCTCGGAGGACTTCTACGAGCACTTCACCGGTGGCTGGCGTGCTCGCAACCCGCTCAAACCCGAGTATTCGCGTTATGGCGCGTTTGACGTGGTGCGCGAGAACAACGAGATTCGCATCAACGAGCTGTTCACCTCGTTGGCCGAGGAGAGCCACGAGCAGGGTTCGGTGGGTCAAAAGATAGCCGACCTCTACAAAATGGGTATGGACAGCGTGCGACTCAACACCGAGGGTAGCGCTCCGCTTGCAGCCGACCTCGCCGAGATTGCAGCCGTAGAGAAGGGCGCTTCGCTGGCTCGCATGGTGGCCCAGATGCACACCTCGTCGGGCTCGCCTCTGTTTGCGCCGTGGGTGGATGCCGACCTGATGAACTCGTCGGTAAACACCGTTTATATCTATCAATCGGGTCTTGGCATGGGCAACAAGGATTACTATCTCGACCCCACCAATGCGTCGATTCTCGATGCATACAAGCTCTATGCGACACGCATGTTTGAGCTGGCAGGTTACACTGCCGAGGCTGCCACTGCCGCAATGGAGGATGTGATGGCTATCGAGATGGCTCTGGCCGAGGGTTCGTTCAGCCAAGTGGAGCTGCGCGACATCATTCGCAACTACAACCCCACCGCCACCGCCGACATTATCAAGAACTATTCGGCATTCGATTGGGCGGCCTACATGGAGGCGATGGGTATTACTGCAGACATGGCGGTTGTGGGTCAGCCCTCGTTCTTTGAGAGCATGAACAAGGTGCTCGCCAGCAGCACCATCGGTCAGCTCCGCAACTATCTCACATTCCACTATCTGAACTCGGCCGCAAGCTATATGAGTGACGAGTGGTACGAGGCTTCGTTCGACTTCTACGGTCGTGTGATGAGTGGCAAGCAAGAGCCCAAACCCCGTTGGAAACGTGCCCTCGGCGCACCCAACAGCATATTGAGCGAGGCTGTGGGCGAGCTTTACGTTGCCAAGTATTTCCCCGAGAGCCACAAGGCACAGATGATGGAGATGGTACAAAATCTTCAGGTAGCACTCGGACAGCACATCGACGCTCTGGAGTGGATGAGCGAGCCTACAAAGGCAGCTGCACGCGAGAAGCTCTCGTCGTTCGTAGTCAAGATTGGTTATCCCGACAAGTGGAAAGACTACTCGTCGCTCGAGATTGACCCCGCGCTCTCCTATTGGGAGAACATGAAGCGTGCACAAGCATGGTACACCGCCGACGCCGTAGCCAAGGTGGGCAAACCCGTGGACCGCGAGCAATGGCTCATCAGCCCGCAGACTGTAAACGCATACTACAACCCCACGACCAACGAGATTTGCTTCCCCGCGGCAATTCTTCAGCCCCCCTTCTTCGATCCTGCGGCCGATGCAGCGGTGAATTATGGTGCTATTGGCGTGGTAATCGGTCACGAGATGACTCACGGTTTCGACGATCAAGGACGCAAGTTCGACAAGAACGGCAACCTTGTGGATTGGTGGGCAGCCGAGGACTCCGAGAAGTTCAACGAGCTGGCAGCCGTGCTCATCGACCAATTCAATCAGATTGAGGTGCTCCCCGGCATGAATGCCAATGGCGAGCTGACCATCGGTGAGAATATCGCCGACCAAGGTGGTCTGAAGGTTTCGTACACCGCCTATCGCAACTCGCTCGGTGGTGTTGAGCCCGAGGCTATCGACGGCTTCACTGCCGACCAACGTTTCTATATCGGTTACACCAACGTATGGGCCCAAAACATCCGCGACGAGGAGGCTGCAAAACTCACTCGCATGGACCCTCACTCGCTCGGCAAATGGCGCGTGAATGCCACCCTGCGCAACATCCAAACATTCTACGACGCCTTCGGTATCAAAGAGGGTGACGCAATGTGGCTCGACCCCGCCAAACGTGTAAATATCTGGTAGTCGGTCCCAAATCGACCCAACAAAAAAAGGAGCACTAATTTAGTGCTCCTTTTTTTGTTTGATAGGTACTCTTTTATACCAGGATGACTTCGACGCCGGCGTCCTCCATCATTTCAATCATCTGTTTGGGGGCGTTGGTGTCGGTAATCAGGATGTCGATTTCGTCGAATCCGCAGATGCGGCCGAAGCTGCGTTGGCCGAACTTCGAGGAGTCGGCTACGACGATGGTTTTCGAGGCGTGCTCAATCATGCGTTGTGTGAGGCGTGCTTCCTCGATGGTCGAGGTGCTGATGCCGTGCTCGATGTCGATGCCATCGACGCCGAGGATAAATTTGTCGCAGATAAAGTCGAATTTACCCCACGACTCGTCGGCGAGTGTCGACAGCGAGTTGTGTCGTACGGGGCCGCCAAGTTGGGTTACGTTGAACGAAGCGCTCTCCGCCAGCAGGGCCGCGATTTTCAGGAACGAGGTCACGACGTTGACGTTCTGCAACGACGAGTTCTGAACCAGAAGTGACGCCACGGTGTACGAGGTCGAGCCCGACGAGATGATGAGTGAGTCGTTGCTCTCGACCATCTCCACAACGCGTGTTGCGATGCGGTTTTTGGTCTCCATGTTTACGGAGTGCTTGATTTTGAAATCGGTGTCTACAACGTGAGGGTTAGTTGCACGGGCGCTGCCGTGTACTTTGTAGAGGAGGCCTTTCTCGGCCAGAATCTTAATGTCTTTGCGGATGGTTACGGTTGTTACGCCCAGCTCTTGTGCCATGTCGGCAATCTTAACGAATCCGTTTTTGTTTAGTACTTCAAGGATAATTTTGTGTCTTTCCGCAATGCTTAACATAGTTGTGTGTTTTTTGGAATTGTTCGTTACCACAAAGGTACAAATTTTTTTTGAAAGTTGTCCTCGGAATCCGTTTTTTATGCCTTTTAGCCCCGATAATCTTTTGTTTTACGCTTTTTTACCACCATTCTGGGGGGGGGTAGCGCAATAAAACGCAAAAATATCTTGTTTTTTCATTATCTTTTGTTTATATTTGCATATCGTTAAGGGTGAAAACGAAGGATTGCCTCAAGGACGATCACGTCGGGTGATGTCGTCGTGACCGGAGGTATCCGTGTAATTCGTTTCACGAGTAATAATAGTAGTGTTGTTTTTTCGGCGAAAGCCGGCAGAGGGGTGGACCGTTTGGCCCACCCCTCTGTTATTATACCTATTTATTTATTGTATGATGTTGCCCTCGGGGTTGAATCGTACTACCACATTCTGGTTGCCATTGGTCAGCTCGTAGAGGTAGTATTCGCCCGTGGGGAGTTGCTCCTGCTCGATACCCTGCACGATGTACGAGGCGTACTGCGATGCGGCGAGGGCTGTTGTTACGGTTTCGGGAACCTCGCTCTCGGTGATGCTCCACACCGTACCTTTCCACGCATAGCTGCCGTCGAAGAGTACCGAGCGAACACGCCCCTCATAGTTAATAAGGGCTGTGGTCGAGCCGCCCTCGGCGACAATCTGAATTGTGCTGTATCCCGCATAGTTGGTGCCGAGATAGCTGCGCACGGAATCGGGCACGGCACGCGGAACCCATGGTGTGGGGTCGCCATAGCCATAGGGAATTGTTGTTACGAGCAATCCATCAGGGGTATAGCAGAGGTCCTGCTCGGTGCGTCCCTGCCAAATCTCGAGCACATAGATAGTCTCCATATCGGCGCGGGTCATCTCCTCCATGTCGTCGATGTTCCAACCTCCGGCATAGGAGCTGTTTTGATAGGCGGTACGCACGGCGGCGGGCAGCGAGCGGTAGTCAATCTCGGTATCGGTCATGTACCATTTGCCCGTCTTGTCGTACCATGCTTGAGCGTCGGTGCCGTTCTGTTCGAAGTCGGCCACGAGGTAGCCACGCCACGAGAGCCATCCATCGAGTTTGGCATCGGGGTACATGGCGTCGAAGGCGGTTTTGACGGCCGTGGGTGCTTTGACCCCGTTGTCGTCATCATTGTTGCAGGCCACGATTGTCATGGCAAGCGCACAGAGCGCTACAAAGTAAATTCGTTTCATAATCCAAAGTATTTGTTGTCGTGCGACACTTATGCAAGGAGTGTGCCCTTTCGGCGTGGTGTGTGGCTGGCGCGATTATTGTCGGGCGAGGGTACACCTAAAGGATATTGATTATGAAACGTACACGCACTTTTTGGCTATTATTGATGGTATTTGTGGTCGAGGTGGCCTCGGCCGAGGAGCGCCGGCGCACAGCCATCGACTTGGTTTACACAGCCATTGGCACATGGGGCATGAACAGCTCCAAGGTGGGCATGGTCAACATCCTCGATGCCGCCATCGCACAGCCGCTATGGGCGGGCGGAACGCTCGAAGCCAATCTTCTCTCGGTGGCCAATATCCGCAGCGAGATGGGGCGAGGGCCCGTCATCACCGAGCCGGGCATAGTGGGGTCACTCGAGGTGGGGTCCATACCGTTATCCCTCTTCAAGTTCGGCATTGAGCAGGCTGCGGGTCGCACACGCAGTTTTGTCGGTGTACGCAACATTCACAGCGACTATTTCATAACGCCATGGAACTCCATATTCACCGCTTCGGTCAACGGATTGTTACCCACATTGTCGCGTCAAATGCCCTTTGCCTCCACACCTGCGGCGGCATTAGGGCTCCATTTCGAGTGGGACATCACGCGTTGGGGTTTATCTTACAAGAGTTCGCTTTACAACGGCTGGGCATCGACACGTTGGGACGAGGTATTTCGTTTCAGGCCACGGCGCGACGGCATAGTATGTCTTTCGGAGTTGGCGATGGAGGGGCGCGCGGGCACCTACGTGGGAACATACAAGGTCGGTGCCGCAACAGGGCGCGTACGCAGTCGCGACGACAATGATCGCAGTTACAACGGCAGTTATTGGGCGCTCATCGAGCAACCCATATACATACAAGCTGACGGTGCCGCCATAGCGCTCATTCTACGCGGAGGGTACGCCTCCAAGAACGAGTGGCAAGGGTATTGGGGTGCAGGTGCAGTATGGCAAGGCGTATTCGATCGTGGCACCGATTATCTCGGAATGCTCGTAACACGCGAATGGCGACGAACGGGGTGTCAGACAGCTTACGAAGTGAGTTATGCCTATCGTTGGCACTTCCTCACACTCCAACCAACACTCCATTGGGTACACACCCCCGCACGCGACCATTGGTACACAACTCTCCGCCTCGCCCTCGCGTTTAATAATTAACAGGTATTGCCGATTTTTTTCGGAGTGGACTGCCGTTTTTTTCGTGTATGTACTTTTTTGAGCCATCAAAAAAGTACCAAAAAAATGGGCCGCAGACCGGCGGGATTGGCTGCCGCGTGTTGTCCCGTAGGTTTTGCGAGATGATTTTAGGGTCGGCTTACGCCGTAATATTGTGCATTGTATAGTGGTGGCCATAAGCAAGCTTCCGCCACCACTATACAACACACAACATAGCCTAAAGGCTAATCCCCTCAAATCCTCTCACCAAGCCCTCTCTCCAACCCTCCAATGGCAATGCCGAATATCACCTCTATTCCTAACTTTCCGATACTCCCTAAAATAGGGAATGTAGTTAATTTTAAGGAGTTTAGGGGGAGTGGGGTAATATCCGTTTGGGGGGGTGCGCTCCACGGTGGGATGGTTGCTATCCCGAAACTCCTGCGGGAGCGCAGGGAGAGGAGTAGCACATCTTTATTGCTTTGCAGGAGCGCGTGTGAGGAGTGGCGAATCTTTGTTGCTTTGCGGGAGCGCGGGGGCGTCACTTTTTGAGTGGGTGCACTATCGTAAAGAGGGGTTGTTGAAGAGGAATTCCGCGTTGTAAATTTGGAGCGCAGGGAGAGGGAGGATTCACAATTTAGGGGGGAGAATTGCAAAGAAGATGTGCGGGACTGACTTTATTGGGAAAGTGGTGTTTGATTGGGGAAAGCAGCCACGTTAGTGGCGGAAAGAAAAGTGAAAGGGAATATCTGTGCAAGTTTACTTGCAGACAGCTATTCCCTTTTGCTTTTACTGCGCTAAAGGCGCGCCCCAATCAGACACCGCGACAACCTACGGGACAACACGCGGCAGCCAATCCCGCCGGTCTGCGGCCGGTTTTTGGTTCTTTTGGGCGTCCAAAAGAACATAATGAAGAAAAGTCGCAGTCCCCTCCAAGGAGAAGGAATCTCTGTCGAGGAGGGGATGGTATTTCTCGGTTCTACTTGGTGAAGCTGAAGCCGAGCATCATGCCGTCGTAGCCTTCGGTGAGTTTGCCGATGGTTGCGAGGGTGTTGTTGCTGCTTGCCGAGATGGTGGTTTGGATGAGCTTGAGCAGCTTGTCGGCGTTGCCTACCAAGTCGATGTTGTTGCCGGTTTTGGTCAGATAGAGGGTGTGCTTTGCCAGGCCGCCGAGCATGCCTTTGCCGAAGCTCAAGGTCACCTCTTTGGTGCTTTGGTTAAGCTCGTAAGTGCCGTTGATGGTGCGCTTGCCGAGAGTCATGGTGAAGCTCTTATCCTCGTTGAAGGTGTAGACCATCGAGCCCTCTTTGACGCCCACTTTGGCGAGGTACTCTGCGAGTTTGCCCTCGACTACCGACGCTGCCGCAGCGCCACCGGCCTTCTTGAGCAGGTCCTCGGTGGTGAACTGTACCGCGGGCTTAACGTAGGTCCAAGTGCCTACGATGCTCTCCTCGGTCACTTGGGTGCCGAGCACGGCGCCAATGAGCGAGTTGGCCAAGCCGCCGAGCAGACTTTGGGTCGAGCTTTGGGTGGCAGGTGCGCTCTGGGTGGTGGTAGTGGTGGTTTGAGTAGCTTGTGTGCTCTCTGTGGTGGTTGCTTGGGTCACAGCTTGTGTTGCGGCTTGTGTTGCCACCTTCTTGAGGGCATCTTTCCAGCTTTGCGCCTCGGCGCTTGCTACCGAGCAGATGAGCAGGGCAGCCACGATTGCTATCTTTCTCATGGGTTGAGTGTTTTTACTTGTTAAGGAACTCTTTTACTTCGCGGTAAACGACCTCGCCCGAGTAGCCGAACTCTTGCTCCAGACGTTTGGCAGGAGCCGAGTAGCCAAAGTGGTCGAGGCTGTGGATGCGACCTTTGTCGCCCACGAGTCCACGGATGGTGGTCGAGATACCCGAGGTCATGCCGTAGCGGATGATGCCGTCGGGCAGTACGCTTTGTTGGTACTCCTCGCTTTGGTCGCGGAACAGACCCTCCGAGGGTGCCGAAACCACGCGACACTTGATGCCGTCGGCTGCCAGCATGCCTGCGCCCTCTACGAGGTGACCTACATCCGAGCCATTACCTACCAGCACGATGTCGGGTGTGCCCTCGCAGTCATATACGATGTAAGCACCTTTGGCAGTGCCTTTGGCCGCCTCTTTGCGCGACAGACCGCCTTGTGCGGGCAGGTCGGCAACGTTCTGACG
>JAZQXR010000024.1:0-61820 GCA_045632975.1 Rikenellaceae bacterium | reverse complement strand
ATGCCGCACCCCTCGCTATTTCCCGAAAAATCCGGCGGACACGGATTATCTATACCTATATATTATAGTGTTACGCTCCACGGTGGGGTGGTCGTAGTCCCGAGCGTTCTGCGGGAGCGTGGGGTGGGGCGCTGTTATGTTTGGGCGTTGCGCTCCATGGTGGGTTGGTTGCTGTCCCAAGCGTCCTGCGGGAGCGCGTGGTGGGGTGCCGTTATGTTTGGGCGTTACGTTCCACGGTGGTGTGTTTGCTGTCCCGAACGTTTTGCGGAGCGCGGAGGAGGGGAGTGTGCGCCTCTATAAGATTGCTTTGCGGGAGCGCGGGGTGGGCCGTTATGTTTGGGCGTTACGCTCCACGGTGGGGTGTTTGCTGTCCCGAGTGCTTTGCGGGAGCGCGTGGTGGGGTGCCGTTATGTTTGGGCGTTACGCTCCACGGTGGTGTGTTTGCTGTCCCGAGTGCTTTGCGGGAGCGTAAGGATGAGATGCGCACCTTACATATATGAGTGGGAAAATATACAATTGGGAGTTGCGCTCCACGGTGAGATGGTTGCTGTCCCGAGCGTTCAGCGGGAGCGCGAGGAGAGGGAGAACTCACAATTTAGGTGTAGAATTGCAAAGAAGAGGTGTGTGACTGACTTTATTGGAGAAGTGGTGTGTTTGATTGGGGGAATAGGCCACGTTAGTGGCGTAAAAAAAAGTGAAAGGGAATGGCTGCGCAAGCTTGTTTGCAGACAGCTATTCCCTTTTGCTTTTTTTGCTGCGCCTTTATGCGCGCCCAATCAAATACTGCCACTACATAACCTAGCAATGAGAAACGTAGTTTCTCTACTGCCGGTTTGCGCGCGGTTTTTGGTTCTTTTGAGCGTTCAAAAGAACATCTTCGATGAGACTGACTAAAGATTTTCGGAGAGCCAGGTGGCGAGGCGGGTCATGGCGCGGCCGCGGTGGCTGATGGCGTTCTTGGCTTCGGGCGACATCTCGGCAAAGGTCAGCTTCTCGCCTTCGGGCACGAACACGGGGTCGTAGCCGAAGCCACCCTCTCCATGGCGCTCGTGGGTGATATGTCCGTTCACAATACCTTCGAACAGATACTCCTTGCCGTCGATGATGAGCGCAACCACGGTGCGGAAACGTGCTGCTCGGTTCTCCTCGCCCTCCAAGTTGTGGAGCAGGAGCGTTACATTCGCATCAAAGTCGTGGCCATCAGTGGCATAGCGTGCCGAGTGAACGCCGGGAGCACCATCCAGAGCCTCGACTTCGAGTCCTGTGTCGTCGGCAAAACATGATTGATGTGTGCGCTCCCAGACATAACGCGCCTTCTGAAGTGCGTTGCCCTCGATGGTGGGGCTTGTCTCGGGAATCTCCTCGGTTATGCCGCACTCGCCGAGTGTGGTGAGTGTGAGTTGTGTGCCGAGAATTTGGCCAACTTCGGTGAGTTTATGGCGGTTGTTGGTTGCGAATATCAGTTTCATGAGGCTATTTGTATTCGGGGTTTACGAGTTCGAGCAGGCGGTCATCGGCGGCAATCTTGTCCATGATGGCTTTGACAACGGTGTCGAGGTAGGTGCCCTCGGAATAGTCTGCCGGACAGATATAGTTGACGCGGTTCTCACGAATCAGGGTGCTGCTGGCCTCGCGCGAGTTCGATACGGCGGGGTCGTAGACGGCTATCGAGTGTCCACCCGATGCTTTGACCAGACGCATGCAGGGAATGTCGGTGGTTCCGTCGCCGAAATAAATCATGTGGGTGAACGGCACGGCACGTTCGACCTCGGGGATGAAACGGTTTACAGCTTTGGTGTCGTAGACCGACTCGACGCCCTTGTTGATTTTGAAGATGAACTGTGTTTTGTTGGTGTAGTTGATAGCTACTCCAGGCCAGTAAGCCACGCCGTCCACATCGTAGAGGAACGAGCAGGCGTAGATTTTGCGGAACTCGTCGGCGATGGGGGTGCCCTCGATAATCTCTTTGATACCGCTCGAGTTGATATAGTGAACCACGTTCAGCCCGAGGCTCTCGCCATAGGCGTTCATGCGTGCGAACCACTCTTTCACGCCGTTGAACAGTTTGATATGGCGTCCCGACTCTTGGAAAGCTTCGCGTTTGAGCGATATGCCCTTGCTGCGTGCTTCGTGAATCATCTTGGCCATGTACGAGAGGATGGGGTCGGCGTCATTGGCTACGGCGATGCCGTCGCTGGCCTCCCAGAACTCTTTGTTGCTACTGCCCACGGTGGGGATGAAGGCATACTCCTGCATGTTGCCGGGCGAGAGTGTGCCGTCAAAATCGTATATCAAGGCTACGGTGTGTCGTTTTTGTTGTGCCATAAGCGGAGTGTTATCGTTGTTTACCATCTACAAAGATAACTTTTTTCGTTAAAAATATCTATATTTGTCTATCGTTTAGTCATTTTTTGGGGCGAAACTCTCCGAAACTGTCCCGAAACGATACTATGAACTCTCCATAAGTGGCGTGGTCTTTGCACTCCGATGGGGAGAGTGATACGTTTAATTTAAGACTTTTTTGGATATGAAACTTTCAGACATTCTACGCAATCGTCGCAGCCAACGTAAGTTCAATGCCGAGCCTCCCTCGCGCGTGGTTATCGATACGCTGCTGGCCGAGGCTTTCACAGCCCCCTCGTCCAAGAGTACCCGTTCGACACGTTATATTGTCGTGTCGCGTCCCGAGTTGATGCAGAAGATGGCGCAGATGCGCGACCACGGAGCGCGTTTCCTGCAAGATACGCCCGTGGGTATCATTGTGTTGGGTGATACCGAGGCCTCTGACCTGTGGGATATTAACGCGACCATCTCGACTACCATTCTTCAGCTTGCTGCCGAGGAGCATGGTTTGGGCAGTTGTTGGGTGCAGGTCAAGGACCGTCCTCGCATTGCCGACGACCCCTCTCAAGGCACTGCCGAGGAGTGGTTACGCACCTTTATTGACATTCCTGCCACATGGCGTCCGTTGTGTGTGGTGGCGTTGGGTTATCCCGAGGCGCCGATGAAGCCACATTCGCCGGTGGATGATACGGACAAAGTAATATATATAGAATAAGAAATCGTATAACAAGGCTCTTTTGGCATCTGCCTTGCCCTTGAATCCAATATTTAAAATAGTAAAGCCGACCCAATGGGTCGGCTTTACTATTTGGAGAACGAGTATTCCTAGTCGTTCAGGCTGAAGCGTTTGTAAGCCACTACGGTAGCCTCTTTGTCTGCCTCTTGGATGAATTGCTCAACCGACAGTTTGGGGTTCTTAACGAGAGCTTGGCTCAAGAGAGTGTTCTCTTTGAGGAACTTGTTAACTTTACCCTCTGCAATCTTATCGAGCATAGCCTCGGGTTTGCCATCGAGACGAGCTTGCTCGCGACCAATCTCGCGCTCTTTCTCGATAACCTCTGCGGGGCAGTCAGCAGCGCTGATCGATACGGGTGCCATAGCGGTAGCTTGCATAGCTACGTCTTTAGCAACATCCTCGCTGATCTCTTTGTTGAAACCTACGATAGTACCAAGTTTAGCGTTGGTGTGAACGTAAGCTGCGCAGTAGGGAGCCTCGATACGGCCGTAGAAGGGCAGCTCAACTTTCTCACCGGTTTGACCGCTCTTCTCGGTAACCAGGTCACCAACGGTAACATCACCAGCTTTGCAAGCGAGCAGAGCCTCCATGTCAGCAGCGTCAGCAGCGATAGCAGCCTCAAGGATGGTGTTTGCGGTAGCCGAGAACTCCGAGTTTTTAGCAACGAAGTCGGTCTCGCAAGCCAGACATACCATGTAAGCTTTGGTACCAACGATTTTGGTGAGAACAACACCCTCGGTAGCGGTGCGGTCAGCACGTTTGCTTGCTACGAGTTTACCTTTCTCACGGATGATATCTTTAGCTTTCTCGAAATCGCCCTCGGCCTCTTGGAGTGCTTTTTTGCAATCCATCATACCAGCGCCGGTCATTTTGCGCAGTTTGGCGATGTCAGCAACAGTAATTTCCATTGTATTCTGTTTTTAGAATTGTGTTTGTAACTAAAATTATTCAGCAACCTCCTCGG
Source organism: Rikenellaceae bacterium (assembly GCA_045632975.1). Classification (GTDB taxonomy): domain Bacteria; phylum Bacteroidota; class Bacteroidia; order Bacteroidales; family Rikenellaceae; genus UBA940. Next base: position 57,777 of record JAZQXR010000024.1, on the reverse strand, counting down.
TAGCAACCTCGGCCTCAACCTCTGCTACTTTGGTTACTTTTTTGGTGCGGGGTTTAGCACCTTTCTCCTCGGCTGCGTTCTCTTTATCCTCTTTCTCTTTCTCGAGACGGCGCTCCTCAAGACCCTCGTTGATAGCCTCGCACATAGCGTCGAGGATAACCGAGATCGATTTTGCAGCGTCATCGTTTGCGGGGATAACGTAGTCGATGTTGGTGGGGTCGCAGCAGGTATCAACCATTGCGAATACGGGGATGTTCAGGCGGTTTGCCTCGTGAACAGCGTTAGCCTCTTTTTGTACGTCGATAACGAACAGAGCTGCGGGCAGACGAGTAAGGTCTGCAATCGAACCGAGGTTCTTCTCGAGTTTTGCACGTTGACGAGCGATTTGGAGTTTCTCGCGTTTGCCGAAGTTGTCGTAGGTACCGTCAGCAGTCATTTTGTCGATGGTAGCCATTTTCTTAACGGCTTTGCGGATGGTGGGGAAGTTGGTGAGCATACCACCTGCCCAACGCTCGGTTACGTAAGGCATGTTGATAGCCGAGATTTTCTCTGCTACGATCTCTTTAGCTTGTTTCTTGGTAGCTACGAAGAGAACTTTGCGACCGCTTTTAGCGATTTGTTTGAGAGCTGCAGCAGCCTCGTCTACTTTGGTTACGGTCTTGTGCAGGTCCAAGATGTGGATACCGTTCTTCTCCATGAAGATGTAGGGAGCCATCTTGGGGTTCCATTTGCGTTTGAGGTGACCGAAGTGCACTCCTGCCTCGAGGAGTTGCTCGAAATTGGTTCTTGCCATTGTGTTGGTTTTGTTTTTAATTTTATACTTAAAATTCTCGTCTTCAACAAGCCGGTAGTACGTGGTGTAGTCCGGCCTGTTTTATCGCCGTCAGGCAACTGCGTGGTAGCACTCCCTCCGTAGGCAGGCCCGAACACATGGGCTCGGGCACTGCAAGGAGTATGTTCTTCGGAGTGATCCCGCGGTTCTGGAACCTTCGGGCCGAAATGGACTAACGTTTGCTGAATTGGAATTTGGCACGTGCACCGGGTTGACCAGCTTTCTTACGCTCAACCTCACGCGAGTCACGAGTCAGGAAACCATTCTTTTTGAGTACAGAGCGGAGCTCGGCGTCGATCTCGCAAAGTGCGCGAGCGATACCCATACGAGCAGCCTCTGCTTGACCTTTGATACCGCCACCTACGAGGTTGATGGTAACGTCATAGCTCTCCACACCGTTGATAACCAACAGGGGTTGTTTTACAACGTATTGGAAAATCTCCAAGGGGAAGTAGGTCTCCAGGGGTTTGTTGTTGATGGTGATAGTTCCGTTACCGGGTTTAACGAAAACACGTGCAACGGCGGCCTTTCTGCGGCCTACGGTATTTACTACTTGCTCCATTGTTACTTAATCTCGTTTAATTTAACAACCTTGGGGGTTTGTGCCTCGTGGGGATGCTCTGCGCCTGCGTAAACTTTGAGGTTTTTCAGGAGGGCCTCACCCAGACGGGTTTTGGGGAGCATACCTTTTACCGCTTTGGTAACAACGGTGGTAGGCGATTTAGCGAAGTACTCGGCGGGAGTAGTGAAGCGTTGACCGCCGGGGTAGCCGGTGTGACGAACGTAGGTCTTTGCGGTGAGTTTGTTACCGGTCAGACGAACTTTGTCGGCGTTGATGATGATTACGTTGTCGCCGCAATCAACGTTAGGAGTGAAGCTCGGTTTGTTTTTACCGCGCAGGATCTTGGCAACTTGCGATGCCAGACGACCCAGAACCTCGCCATTAGCGTCGATGAGAACCCACTCTTTGTTCACGGTCGATGCGTTAGCGTAGATCGTTTTGTAGCTTTTCGATTCCACTGTAAATTAGTTTTTTAGTTATACTTGATTATGATAATTTTCTGCTGTTTGAGGCTCACCGACAAAGCTCGGTTCGCCACCCAAATGTGCCCAATCCGGGCTTTTTCGGACTGCAAATATACGCACATTTATCAAAAACAAAAACTCTATAAGAAAAAATGATACAGGGCTATTGGGCGTATAGGCGGAGGTTATCTCGAAAGCCTGTTTCAATGAGTTACGCCTGTCCGATGGTGTGTTCGACAAGGATTTTGACACCCATGCCGATGAGAATTATACCACCTGCCAACTCCGCTTTGGACTTGAAGCGGCAGCCAAACATGTTGCCCAAGCGAAGGCCCACTATCGACAGTATGCAGGTGACGACACCTATGTAGGTCACAAGTCGCCCCATGCTCACCCCGAGGAATGCCATTGATACGCCCACGGCCAGGGCGTCGATGCTTGTTGCAACGGCCAGAGGGAGCATTGCCTTTACCGAGAAGTCGCTGTCGATGCTGCACTCGTCGTCTTTGGACAGAGCTTCGCGTACCATGTTTATGCCTATTATGCCGAGCAGCACAAATGCAATCCAATGGTCCACAGCCTCGACCATGCTGGCAAAGCTGATACCCAAACCGTAGCCGACCAGAGGCATGAGGGCTTGGAATCCGCCAAACCATACGCCTACCTTCGCGGAGTGTGTCGCTTTTATGTGGCGTACAGAGAGCCCCTTGCAGACCGACACCGCAAAGGCGTCCATCGCAAGGCCTACGGCTATGATGAGTATCTCGATAGTTGTCATTTCTTATTCGAATTTCGGCCGCAAATATAGTTATTTTATAACTATAAAACAACGAGGGTGTCGCAATCTTGATGATTGGACACCCTCGCTATGGGATGTTTGTGGCTCGGGGCTATTTGAGGTACTTGTTGAGCCAGCCGAAGAACTCGCGGTTCCAAACCATGTTGTTCTGCGGTTTGAATACTTGGTGCGCCTCGTTCTCGAACGACACCAGACGTGCCGGAACGCCCATCAGACGGGCTGCGGTGAAGGCTTCGAGGCTTTGGCCGTAGGGTACGCGGTAGTCCTTCTCGCCGGTGATAATCAGGATGGGAGTGTTCCATTTGCTGACAAATTTGTGGGGCGAGTTGGCGTACGAGCGTTTTGCTACGGGGTTGTTGCTCCAGTACGAGCCGCCGTAGTCGTTGTTCACAAAGAACAGCTCCTCGGTGTGACCGTACATGCTCTCGAAGTTGAAGATACCGCAGTGGGCAATCAGCGCTTTGAAGCGGTTCTCGTGGTGGCCTGCAAGGAAGAAGGTCGAGTAGCCGCCATAGCTTGCGCCGACACAACCCATGTGCTCCTCGTCAGCCCACGGTTTAGCTGCAACGTAGTCGATAGCGGCAAGCAGGTCGCGGATGTTCTGTCCCGAGTAGTCGCCCGAGATTTGGTCGAGCCACTCTTGGCCGAACGAAGGAAGGCCGCGGCGGTTGGGAGCAACCACAATGTAACCCTCGGCGGCCATCAGCTGGAAATTCCAACGATAGCTCCAGCCTTGGCTCACAACACTTTGGGGGCCACCCTCGCAGTAGAGCAGAGTGGGGTATTTCTTGGCGGGGTCGAAGTTCGGGGGGAGTACCACCCATACCAGCATCTTCTTGCCGTCGGTGGTTTTAACCCAATGTTTCTCGACAGCACCCATAGTTACGCCCTCGTAGATGGCGGCGTTGATGTCGGTGATGGGGGCAAGTGCGCCATCGGTGAGCGAGAGCGAGTAGAGTTCGCTTGCTTGTTGGAGTGTTTGGCGAGTTACAACAGCCTTGCCCGAAGCCAGACGCAGGCCGCCCAAGTCGTGGTCGCCGCTGGTGATTACGCTCACGTTGCCGGCCATATCCACGCGGCAGATTTGGAGTGTTGCCTCGATGGGGCAGACGAAGAGAATCTCCTCGGTGCCGTTCCACACCAGATTCTCGGCGTTGTAGTCGAACGACGCGGTAAGGTCGCTAATCGAGCCATCGGCCAGACGGCAAACCATCAGACGCGATTTGTCCGACTCGTTACCCGCGCGGCGCATGCTGGTGAAGGCGATGCAGCTGTCGTCGGGCGACCATACGGGGTACTTGTCGTAACCAACCATGCCTTTGCCCTCGAGCATGTTGATGGTGGTGCCACTCTCGATGTCGTAGATGAAGATGTCCGAGTCGGTCGACAGTGCGTACTCGGTACCGGCCAGCTTCTTGCAGGTGTAGGCGAGTTTGGTGCCCGAGTTGCTCCATGCTATCTCGTCGCCATCGAAGTAGGGGGCCATAGGTGCATCCCAAGGCTCGCCCTCCATGATGTCGCGTGCCGAGCCAACCTTGCCATCCTCGATTGCAGCAACAAAGATGTGCGAGTAGTCGCCCTCGTCCCAATAGTTCCAGTGGCGTACCATCAGGTCGTCATAGATTTTGGCCATCGACTTGTCCATGTCGGGGTGGAGACGCTCCGAGCGAATATCCTTGACGTGAACTTTGGCGGTGTAGTACATGTGGTCGCCTGCGGGCGAAATGCCATAGCACTCGATGCCACCCTCGATGTTGCTCATTTGTGTTTTGGCGCTACCGTCGGCTGCCATCTTCCACAGTTGGCCATCGGTGATGTAGTAGATAGTGCTGCCATCGGCGCTCCAAGTGGGCGACGAGGCGTTCAGTGCGTTCTCGGTAAGGCGAACTCGAGGACCTCCCTCGGCGGGTTGGGTGAATACGGCCGAGGTGCCTTTGTTCTCCTCGATGCTGTAGTAGGTGATGGTGTACAGAAGGGTTGTGCCATCGGGCGAGAGCGAGTGTGCTCCGATGCGGCCCATCTTCCACATAACCTCGGGGGTGAACAGAGCCGCCTCGCGCTCTGCATCAGTAAGCGTGGGCACGATGTCGGCGTCACATACTGCGCCTGTGTCGGCCGAGCCGCACGAGCCCAATGCAAATACCGAAAGTGCCATGACTAAAAAGTTTTTAATAGTTCTCATTTTTTTGGTTGGTGTTTATAGTTTTTTGTACTCTTCGATTACTGTGCGAATTGTGCCGAAGCTCTCCGCGAATTGTGCGTCCATCTGGTTGCGCTCAATCCACTCCACCTCGGTTATGCCCTCCTCGGTTTGGGGTGCAGTGTCGGCGGCTCCGTCGTAGCTCATGGCGTACCAATGGGTGGTCTTGAGCTCCCAGCGCTCCGTACGGGGGAAGTAGTAGAAGTGGCGGGTGGCGACAATCTTGGTCGTGACCTTAATCTTCTCCAGCTCGAGTCCGCACTCCTCGGCAACCTCGCGGGCGGCACACTGCTCGATGCTCTCACCCTCCTCGAGGTGTCCTTTGGGCAGGTCCCAGCGTCCGTTACGGCGCATGGCCAGAATCTTATCGCCAAGGGCGACCACACCTCCTGCGGCCTCGACCTCGGTGAGCTGTGCGGCAAAGTGGGCGTAGGCCTTGGCCGGGTCGCTACACACGATATAGAGCCCATCGGACTCCTTTAGCCTCGCATTAACCTCGCAGAGCGAGGGCTCATCGGTCGTGTATTTCGAAAAATTCGGCGCTAACTCTTGGTCGTTCCGAACGAAATGCATACCTTTATACTCTGAAAATACAGTAAAATCCATATACGTTATGAATCAGATTGCAAAACAAGTGGCTCAAAGCCTTCTGCAAATTAAAGCAATTAAACTCTCTCCTGCAAATCTTTTTACATGGGCATCGGGTTGGCACTCGCCGATTTACTGCGACAACCGCAAGATTTTGTCCTTCCCCGACACCCGTAAACTCGTTTACGAGAGCTTTGCCGAGATGATTGCTGCCAAATATCCCGACGCCGATATTATTGCCGGTGTTGCTACCGGTGCTATTGCTCACGGTGTGCTGGTTGCCGAGAAGATGGGCAAACCCTTTATCTATGTTCGCTCGGCCCCCAAGGGCCACGGCTTGGGTAACCAAATCGAGGGCTCGCTGCCCGAGGGTGCAAAGGTGGTGGTTGTTGAGGACCTCGTTTCGACCGGTGTGAGCTCGCTCAGCGCTGTCGAGGCTCTGCGTGCTGCGGGTGCCGAGGTTATGGGTATGGTAGCCATCTTCACCTATGGTTTCCCCATCGCGTCGGAGGCTTTTGCTGCGGCCAACGTCAAGCTCGACACATTGAGCAACTACGAGACCCTTATCGAGCTTGCAGCTGCCGAGGGTTATGTGTCGTCCGCCGACATGGATTTCCTGACGGAGTGGCGTAAAGATCCCAGCAAATTTTAAAGAGAAGCTGTATAACAAGGCTCTTTTGGCATCTGCCTTGACCTCGAAATCCTCATTTACCATCAGTAAACTGCGGTTTCTCGGTCTGCGAGCAGCTTCAAAATAGCTCTTGTTATACAGCTTCTGACAAAATAAGAGCCGGCATCTGCCTTGGCCTCGAAACTTTTAAGCACTCCCACAATTTAATTGTGAATTGTGCATTGTGAATTAAAAAGAGCGTGTCCCGCGGGGGACACGCTCTTCTCTTATGCTTCTATTTGTCGTAGCCAGCGGCGGTAGCCCGCCCAAGCGAGCACGGTATACAGGGTGTAGAGTCCTGCCGTGAGTGGGATTCCCTTGTAGATATACAGACCCACGGTCACAGCGTCGACCACAAGCCACACGAGCCACTGTTCGACATACTTGCGCGAGAGCATCCACATGGCGATAATGCTCAAAGCGGTGGTAAAGGCGTCGAGCACCGGAACTGTACTGTCCGTAAAGCGCACCAATACCCACCAGATGAACACCCACACCGCGCCACACAGCAGCGCCAGGGGCAGCCACAATCCATGCGGAGTGTGCCCTATGGATACCTGACGCTCGGGCTTGCGGTTGTTCCACACGACCCATCCGTATATACCCGCAAGAACGTAGTATACGTTCATGCTCATATCGGCGTAGAGTCCCGAGGTGTAGTACAAAATGCCGTTGACCATGGGCATCACAATACCCACCACCCATAGCCATACGTTGGCTCGGTACTCGAGCCAGAGGTAGAGCAGTCCGAGCACCACCCCCACGATTTGCAAAGTCAGTTTCAGTGTATCCATAGATGTTACTTTTGTTAGTTAGAACTTAAACGAGATGCTTCCCGCGGCGTTGATACCCGCTTGGGGGAAGTAGTATGCGCTCTCCACTCGCTCGGTGCCGACCATCATGCTTGCGCCATAGCCGTTGCTGGCGTACAGCGAATTGAACAGGTTGTTTACCGCCACACCAAACTCCACGGCACGCAGTGAGCGCAAGGGGAGGGTGTACGAGAGCGCAAGGTTGGTGGTGCAATAGCGGGGCAGAACGAGCCCCTCGCTACCGCTGTTGGACAGATACTGCTTGCTCACGTATTGGGTGGCAAGAGTTGCGCCAAAACCACGATAGGCAAACTTGAACATAGTACCCGCAATCACGCTCGGCGAGAAAGCAATCGGTGCCGAGGCGATGGTGTTGGTGCTTTGGGTGTAGAGGTCGTTCCAATCGGCGTCGTAGTTGCTCAAATACTCTGTGTAGTCGAGCACGCGGTTGCGGCTCAAAGTGGTGTAGGCACGAATACCAAACCAACGCAGAGGCTCATAGTCCACCGCCAGCTCCACGCCCGCACGATAGCTGCGAGCCACGTTGGTAATCATCATCTCGCCGATGTCGTTCACCTCGCCCGTCTGCACGAGTTGGTTGCGATAGCCCATCATGTAGAGGTTGGCCTCGCCACGTACCACACCGTAGTCCATCTTGTAGCCCAGCTCGATGTCGAGCATGTTCTCGGGCTTGGGATTCTCGCCCGGACGCGCATCCGTAAAGCAGTTGCGTGTAGGCTCCTTGCTCACAATGGCACCGCTCAAGTAGAGTTGATGCGAGGGGTTGATGGTATAGTAGACGCCCAGCTTGGGGTTGACGAAATGGTAGGTGCGGTCTACATTGAGTGCCTGCATCTCGCCCACCGTCCAATTGTAGTTGTCGTTGCGACCCGAGATACGGTGGCGCACCACGCGGTACTGCACATCGGCATAGATGTTCACACCACGGGCAACCTCCCAATCGGCCTTTGCAAAGATATTGGCGTCGTGTTTCGATGAGCTGTTACGATAGTATTCGTGGTCGGTGGTGAGCTCGCCGATGTAGTTTTTGACCCACAGCACACGCCCGAAGTGGTCGCCTGCATAGAGGTTCCACGCGCCACCAACCGCAGCTTGGAGCCTCTCGCCAGAGTACGAAGCCGAGGCCACCACGCCGCCAAAGTTGTTCCACATGGCTTTGCGGCGAACAAGGTCGCTCTTCTTGACGGTCGAGCCGTCGGCAGTGGTGTAGGGCACAAGGCCATACTCCGAGAGGGTGCGGCTACCCTTATACTCCTCGTAGTAGCCATCGCCGCGGGTGTAGTGACCCGTCAGGTTGAGCTTCCAGCGATTGCCCAGGAGTTGCTCGATTATGATTTGGTTGTTCAGCTGGCGATAGTTGTCGGTCTGGTCGGGGTAAAAGCTCAATGAACCATCCTCGTTCCAAATCTCACCACACGAGTTGTAGGTGCGGTCGGTGGCCATCTGCTCGGCGGTAAGGCCGTTCCACGCCATGTAGGTGCGCTGCTTGCCTCCGAACGAGAGCGCCTTGACCGAGGTCGAACGACCATAGTAGGCCACTTGTGCAAAGTAGCTCTGCATGGCACTCGACGCGCGGTCGATATAGCCATCCGAACCAACATTGGTCACACGACCCGATAGTGCCCATTTGCCACCACCGATAAGACCCGTGCCGAGCGCAATGCTCTCGCGGTGGGTGTTGAATGAGCCATAGACCGCCGTAACCTCGCCCATAGGCTCAATGCCCGCGCCCGAGGTTGTCATGTTGATACTTCCGCCAAACGCGCCTGCGCCATTGGTCGATGTGCCCGCACCGCGCTGAACCTGTACCGAGCCCATCATCGAGGCCAAGTCGGGGGTGTTCACCCAGTAGAGCGAGTGAGATTCGGGGTCGTTCATCGGCACGCCGTTGGTGGTTACGTTGATGCGTGTGGCGTCCGTTCCGCGTATTCTTATATAGGTATAGCCCGTGCCTGCTCCCGCGTCCGAGGTCGCAACGACCGAGGGAGTTCCCGACAACAGATAGGGCATGTCCTGTACGAAGTAGTGCGAGGTGAGATCCTCGCCCGAGAGGTGGGTGTAAGCCACAGGCGTAGTAGCAGTGGCGGTAGAGTTGACGGTAATCTCGTCGAGCGATACCGTCCGCAGTGAGTCCGCTTGCGCGGCGCGTGCTGCGCTACCCCAAAACAGTAGTAACGCAGACGCAAGAGTCAGTCTTCTTGCATTCATAGTTTTAAAATACGTTTAGGGGGTGTACAATAAGAGTATATGATATTCCCTTCGACGGCATTACCCGCATCAGGTTCAATGGGTATAATCTCAGCCGCCCGCGTGTGGGCAGCACCCCTTTATCGGGGGCAAAGATATACAAAATAGACAAAGTCCCCAAATGTCGGACAAACATTTGGGGACTTTGCTAAATTGGTGAGCTCTGTGTCGGTTACTCCTCGTTGGGCTCGTGGCAGATATAGAACGATGTCCAGAGCAGGTAGCACGATTTGTCAAGGCCTTCGACATAGATATATTTGTGGCCCTCGGGCACGGTGTAGTAAACCTTCCACTTGCCACTCATGATTTTACCCTCGGGAGCGAGTTTGGCTTGTCGCTCGCCCGGGGTAGTGCTCGAGTAGATGCGGATGGGCTCCGTATCGATGTCGTAGTTGAGGCTGTACCACATCTCGAGGTGGTGGATCTCCTCCACGGGCGAGGTGGTGTAGATATACCAATTATCTGCAATCGGCTTGGTCTTGTCCGATTTGAGGAATTGGATATTCTTGTACTTAACTTTCAGGTCGTAGCACGCGGTCTCGTACTCAACGCCCTCGTCCACGCTATCCGACATAAAACGATACGAGAAACCCGTCTTCTGATATTTGGGCAGCACAATCTCGACCGATGTGGGGGTGTCGCTAATCAGCGCATGGCCCTCGGCGGGGATGGGGAGAACATAGAAAGTATATGTAGCTGCGCCCATGGCGGTGCTTGAGCTTGCGGTGAAGGTGCCATCGCCGCCATCAACATACTCGGCGGGGGTTTCGTAGTCGTCACCCTCTATGACGTACCAGCACTTGTAGCCCGCAGCGTTCTCGACGCCTGTCCACGTTACAAAGAATTGGTCGGCGGGGGTGTTTACCGTGGGGGTGAGTGCGCCTACGCTCTGAACATCCTTACCCTCGGTATCCGCAGGGGGCGTATCTTCGGGCGGAGTGTCAGCGGGCGGGGTATCTACAGGTGGAGTGTCAGCGGGTGGCGTGTCTTCGGGCGGGGTGTCCGCGGGTGGCGTTACAGCAGGTGGAGTGTCCTCGGGCGGCGTGTCGGGCGGTGTGATAGGTTCACAGCCGAAGCAGAACCACGCGGCTGTCATCATAACCAATAGTTGTGCAAGACGTTTCATGGTATTGTGGTTTTAGGGTTTATCACATCGCAAGTTAGCTAATTTATTGGAATTTATCAAGAACTTTGTTGCCGTTTGCCTGTTTTTTCCTAACTTTGTAAGAGAAGAAAATACCTAAAACTTTACCGCCATGTCAATCTTAAGTTCGATATTGGGCAACGCCTCCAAAATGAACATCGACGAGCTGCAAGCCGAGTTCGCCGATATACTCGCTCCCGGGGAGCAAATCGAAACCGCCTTCAAGGTTATTCGTGACAAGTGGGTTTTCACTACGCGCCGACTGATATTGCTCAACGTGCAGGGGCTCACAGGCAGCAAGCGTGAGTATCACTCCATCCCTTATGGCTCGATTGTGCAGTTTTGCATCGAGACTGCGGGCACCTTCGACGACGATTGCGAGATGAAAATATGGGTTAAGGGCAACACTACTCCCCTTGTCAAGGAGTTTCGTCGCGGAACCAATTTGAAGGAGATACAGCGGGTGTTGGCCTCCCACATCCTTTAGAAACCGTCTAACAAGGTGATTTCTGCGTTACGCTCGCTCTCAAAATCCTCACATACGCCAAGTATGCTCCGGTTTTTCGAGCTTCGCAAGCCTTGAAATCCCTCTTGTTATACAGTTTCTAACTAATTAGGAGGTAAGGCTCTTTTGTCATCTGTCGTTGGCCTCGATGTCCTTAAGCATTCACACAATTTAATTGTGAATTGTGAATTAAAAAGAGAGCGTATCCAAACAGGATACGCTCTCTTTTTACTCTTCGCCGTAGCCGCCCATTTCGTCGCCCATTGAGGGTTGTTGTTGGGCGTTGGGGTTATTCTTGGGTCGGAGTGGTTTCATATTACCGAACGAGTACGAGGCGGTAAGTCGCACGCGGCGGCCACCCCACAGGCGCTCCGAGTTTTGGTAGAAGCCTACGCCCTCGGTGATATTGCGGCGTCCTCGCGAGTTGAAGATGTCGCGGCAGTTGAGCGCAACCGACCACTTGCCGAACGACTTGCGCACGCCGGCATCAACAAAGTAGTTGCCCAGCGAGTAGCCTTGGGCCGACACGCGGCGCGAGTTATATCCTCCGGTAGCTTGCAGCGAGAAGCCTTTGGGCAGGGTCAGGTTTGCCACAAGGCGTGCATCCCATGCAAAAGAGCTGTTGCCCTTGCCCACAACGGGGGTTGCACCCGCATAGGGCAGGTACTCGAAGCCCGACATGCTCGAGTAGTAGAGGTTGATGGTGGTGGTCAGATCGAGGCACTCCCAGAGTTTGTCTTTGGCCACGAACTCCACACCCGCGGCCTCGCGGCGGGTTACGTTGGCAAAGGTGTTCATCATCACACCCTTATCCATATAGTTGATGCGTTGGATAACGTCGTCGGTCGAGCGATAGTAGGCCGAAACCGAAATCATGTGGTTCTCCCAGCTCTTGATATAGTTCAGCTCCAGAGCGTTGGCATTTTGGGGGTCGAGGTAGGGGTTACCATACGAGATGCTGGTCGAGTCGCTCATGTTGCGGAACGAGTTGAGCTGATGGCCACGCGGGCGCTCGATACGGCGGGTGTAGTTTACTTGCAGCTCGTTGTCGCCCGGCAGCGAGTACGACAGGAATACGCTCGGGAACAGCTTGAAGTAGCCATCGGTGTACCACTTCTGCTCTTCGGGGGTGGGCTCATAGCCCAGCGAGCGGGTTTTCATCGAGGTGTGCTCGCCACGAACACCCACTTGGTAGCCGAAGCGGCGAATCTTGCCCGCATAGTTGAAGTAGAGGGCGTGGATGTCCTGATTGTAGAAGAAGTCGTTATACAGCGCGTAGAGCGGAGCGAGGGTCTCTTCGCTCTCGCCTGCCGAGAAGGTTGAGGGGCTCGTCTCGCTGTTGAGCGTACCCTTGTAACCCGCCTCGATACGATGGTTGTCGCTAATCTTGTTCAGATAGTCGAGTTGGAGTGTCCATCCGCCGTTGTTCATCTTGCCGCCCTGACGTTGGTAGGAGTTGGTGGTGTAGGTCGGGTAGGTCGAACTTTGACTGAAGTCGTTGTAGTTGTTCATGTTCCACACGTCGTAGGCTGCGATAGCGTCGAGGGTGTGGTCGGTGCCGAACTTGTGGCGATAGTTGAGCTCGAGGTGTCCGCCACGCATCTTGTGTCCGCCATCGGTGATACGTGTGGCCGAGGTGTACGAGCCGGGGATGTTGCCCTCGTAGGTTACGGTCTCGTTGTTGGCTCGTTTACCTAGCATACCGAAGCCCGCAAATCCGAGGTCATCCTTCTTGGTGATGTGGAACGTAGCGCCCATGCGTGCAAAGCCGTTGTTGCCGGCGCCACCGCCCTCGCCGATGGTCTTGAGCCACGAGAGCTCGTTGCCATCCGCGTCGAGGTTTTTGCGGAGTGTCTCCGAACTGCTGGTGCGAACATGGCGGCGGTAGCCGAGGTTTACATAGAAATCTACTACGCTGCTGGTGACGTTGATGTTGGCACCTACGTTAGCACCGAGCTTGGAGTCAATCGACGCTTGTGCGCCACCATAGTAGCCCGTTGAGCGGTTCTCCTTGAGCACGATATTGATGATACCCGAAGTGCCCTCGGGGCTGAACTTGGCCGAGGGGTTGGTGATAACCTCAATCTTCTCGATACTCTCGGCGGGCATCTGCTCGAGGATTTGGGCGCGGTTGTCGGCGGTGATACCCGACTCCTTGCCGTTAATCCAAACCGTCACCGACGAGTTACCACGAAGGCTCACCTCGCCGTCGCCATCCACCTCCACCGAGGGGATGTTGTTCAGGATGTCGCTTGCCGAGCCGCCCGTTGAGGCGATATTCTGGTCGACGTTGAACACACGTTTGTCGATATCGAACTGCATCTGCGAGCGAACGCCCGTAACCTCCACATGGTCGATGGCTTGTGCATCCTCCTGAAGGGTGATGTCGCCCAAGTTGGCCACATGGTTACCCGCCTTGAAGGGTTTTTCGGCGGTTTGGAATCCCAAGAATGCCACAACGGCTACGTAGTCACCTGCGGGCAGTTTGCCGAGTGTGAATACGCCTTTGTCGTCACTGATGGTGCTGATTTTTGCAACCACCTCGCCCGAGGCTTTGCGAACGCTTACGTTGGCATAGGCGATGGGTGCGCCACTCTTGTCGAGAACGCGGCCGGTTGCGCTGTGTTTAGCCTGCTCGCTCTGGGTTGTGGTGGGGTTCGATGCGTTGAGCGTCGAAGCCTGTGCTACGAAGAGTGTACCCAGCAGGGCCGAAAGAATCAAAACTTTTTTGAACATCTGTCTTGTTGCTAAAAAGTGAGTATCCCCGAGTTAGTATATCTGTTGTTGGTCTAAAGGTTTTCGAGGGTGTAATTAACCATCTTGTAGCGGATGTGCTGGCCGTGCGCCGGAGCCATGCTGTGGTTGGCGTCGGGGTAGTACATCATATCGAACTGCTTGCCTGCGGCCGCAAGTGCACGCACCATCTCGATAGCGTTCTGCGGGTGGACGTTGTCGTCGGCCGAGCCGTGGATGATAAGCAGTTTGCCACGCAGTTTGTCGGCATGGCTGATGGGCGAGGGGTCGTCATAACCCTCGGCGTTGTCTTGGGGCAGTCCGTTGTACACCTCGGTGTAGATGGTGTCGTAGTAGCGCCACGAGGTCACGGGGGCTACGGCAATCGCCATCTTGAACACATCGGCGCCCTTGAGGATGCAGTTCAGCGCCATAAAGCCGCCGAAACTCCAACCATAGATACCGATACGCTCGGCATCAACCCACGGTTGGGTGGTGAGCCATTTGGCAGCGGCGATTTGGTCTTCGACCTCATATTTGCCGAGGTTGCGGTAGGTGCACTTCTTGAACGCCTCGCCACGGTAGCCTGTGCCACGTCCATCGACACACACCACGATGTAGCCCTCTTGAACAAGTGCGTCCTCCCAACCTATGCTCCACGAGTTGCTCACTTGTTGAGAGCCGGGGCCGCTGTATTGGGTCATCAGCACGGGGTAACGTTTGGTGGGGTCAAAGTCGGCGGGCTTCTTGAAGTAGCCGTTCAGGTCGTAGCCGATTTTGTCGGCGAGGGGAACTTTGAAGAACTCCTTGGTGGGTATCTTCTCATCGACAATCATATTGCGCAGTTTGGCGTTATCCTCCAATATGCGGATAACCTCGCCCGAGCCCTTGTGCAGTGTGACTACATTGGGGGTTTTGGCGTCGGAGTAGTAGCTCAAGAAGTATTTCATGCCTTCGCCTGCGGCAATCGAGTACATGCCGGTAGGTGCAAGGATGGTCTTACCCCCTTTGCCATTGAGTTTTACGCTGTGGAAGCCACGAGCCAGTGCACCCCACTCGCCCTCGGTCGAGGTGAAGTAGACGCGGTCTTTGGTTATGGCGTTCACGGCGGTAACCTCCCACTCACCTGCGGTAATGGCGTTCAGGAAGCCCTTGCTGATGCTATACAGGTAGAGGTGTGAGTAACCCGCAGCGGTCTCGTTCTGTACGATGAAGCGGTCGCCATCGGGCAGCCAACGAACGGTGCCGTCGTCCACGCGGTCCACATAGCGGGGCGAACTCTCGGTATAGATGGCGCGGCTTGCGCTCTTGTCTGCCAACATCACCTCGAAGTGGTTTTGCAGGCGGTTCAGGCGGAAGAAGTAGCACTCGCCCGAGGGGGTCCAGCCCAGACGTGCAATATATTGGTCGGTCTCGGTGCCGGTATCCATCTTGGTAACAGCGCCCGAAGCGAGGTCGGCCACATAGAGCTCGACGATGGAGTTACGTTCGCCCGCCTTGGGGTATTTGAACGAGTAGACAGTGGGGTAGAGCTCACCATCGAAGCGATTCATGTGGTACTCCCTAACGTGGCTCTCGTCGAAGCGCAGCCATGCGAGGCGTTTGCCGTCGGGCGAGAGGGCATAGGCTTGGGTGAAGCCAAACTCCTCCTCGTACACCCAATCGGTGGTGCCGTTGATGATGTGATTGAACTTGCCGTCGGTGGTGCCAAAGAGTTTCTGTCCGTCGAGTGTGTAGACGTAGAGGTTGTTCTCCGAGGCAAAGGCCACGCGTCCGCCACAAATGGTGAGGTCGCGTTTGCCGGCAACATCGGCTATCAGCTCCGTACACTCGCCCGAGGCCACATCCACCAACCAGTAGCGAGCCGTATGGCTGTGGCGGTAGATATAGCGGGCGTCGCTCTCCAGCAGGATTTTGCTCTCGCCCTCGATGAGTTTGTACGACGAGAACGCAACGCCACCATGATAGAGGGTGTCTACCTCCGAGCCGTCGACATAGGCATACTTGATAATCTTGCCACCCTTCGAGGAGGTGTAGTGTTCGCCATCGGCCATCGAGCGCACGCCATAGATGCTGCGTTGCGAGAACTTGCCGCGAGCGATGTCGTCATAGGTGAATTTGCCGAACATATCGGTTGCGACCATCAGCACGGCCGCCAGCATAAGGGTGAATCTTCTCATTACTCGCACGCTTTAAGGCTCAAATCCACACTCTTGATTTGGTGGGTCAGCGCACCAACCGAGATGAAGTCTACGCCACACTCGGCATAGTCGCGGATGGTGTCGAAGGTGATGCCGCCCGACGACTCAATCTCCACGCGGCCGTCAATCTTGCGCACAGCCTCGCGGGTTTGCTCCACCGAGAAGTTGTCGAGCATGATGCGGTCGATGCCGCCCACACCCAGAGCCTCGTCGATATCCTCCATGGTGCGAACCTCGACCTCGATGGGGAGTTTTTTGCCCTTTTGCTCGAGGTAGGCGTGTACTTGGCGGATGGCTTTAGCAACGCCGCCGCAGAAGTCGATATGGTTGTCTTTGAGCAGAATCATATCGAACAGGCCGATACGGTGGTTCTCGCCGCCGCCAATCTTAACGGCCATCTTATCGAGCACGCGCATACCGGGGGTGGTTTTGCGGGTGTCGAGCACGCGGCAGCCTGTGCCTGCGATACACTCCACATATTTGGCGGTTTGGGTAGCCACGCCCGTCATGCGTTGCATGATGTTGAGCACGATACGCTCGGCTTGCAGCATGGTGCGCTCCTTGCCCTCTACGTAGAAGGCAACATCACCCGGCACGACATGTGCGCCATCCTCCAGCACCTTCTCGAATGTGACCTCCGAGTCCAAGCGGCGGAACACCATCTCGGCAATCTCCACGCCGGCAAGGATTGCGGGTTGTTTGACCAGCAGACGCATACGTCCGCGCGTGCTCTCGGGCACGCTTGCCAGCGAAGTGTGGTCGCCGTCGCCAATATCCTCACGAATTGCGAGCTCGATGAGCTCCTCTACAAAACTCTTGTATTCCGGTTTCATATCTTTGATTGTTTTATTTTGTTTATCTTTTATCCCTTAAAAACAGAGGCTCAACGAGGCGCCTGCCTGCTCGCCATTCCACCACGGCGAGGCCGACATCGCAACATCCTTGCGCGGTGTGCCATCTTTGCGGACGCCATAGATGAGGCGTTGGAGCGGCGGAAAGAGCCAATATGCCACCTGCACGCTCAATATACCCACACCTGCGCCTGCAATCACGTCGCTCACCCAATGGCGGTCGTTGATGATGCGGCTCACGCCCACGCCCGTAGCTACGACATAGCCCGCAACGCCGACCCACGGCGAGCGTTCGCAATACTCCCTACGCAGGAACTCCGCGCCCATGAATGCTGTTGCCGTATGGCCCGAGGTGAATGAGTTACGGCGGCCATTATCGGGTCGGGGGCGGCGGACCGAGTATTTGATACCATTGACCAAGATACCCATAGTGGCATACGAGGTTGCCAGAATCACCGTTGCGTCCAGGTAGCTATGTTTGCCGCGATAGCCCGCCAGGTTGAGGCCATAGGCGCCCAGCATAGGCAGGTATTGGAGGTAGTCGCCCGCGGGTTCCTTGAGGTCTCGGCCCGATATGTAGTTATGCACGGGGGCGTCGATAGCTTTGTGCAGCGCGGGGGTGGCCATGATGACCGAGCCGGCGCCAATCAGTGCCACGGGGGCCACGAGTTGTGCCACGCGGAACTTACTGCCTCGGTCGTTATACTCCACATAGCGCGACGACCAGTGCGAGTGGTTGATGGTTCGTTGGAGTTTGAGCGAGTCGTCTTTACGTGCGCACGTACCTGCATTCGCGCGCGCAACGCACGCGAAAAGACTGATACACAGCAGTGTAGCTTGTATGATATTTTTAGTCAAGTTCATAATACCTTGCAAAGTTACCAAATAATAACGGATTTAGCCAACAAAAAGGCGGTTGTAATCTCATTTTTGTTTACAATTTCTCGGGTGCGTTTTAAAACACTCGACGGCAGTCCTCACGGATTGCCGTCGAATGTCAACAAATAGACTTGTTGTTTCCTGATTATGAAGAAGTTTTAAATGTTCCTATTTCTTTTGTTTGTCCCGGGCCGTATAGCGGGGGGCTATTAGCTTTCGGGCAATCTCTTTTGTTTGTCCCGGAGCTTGTAGCGGGGGGGCTATTGGCTTTCGGGGCAGTTCCTATTTTGTATCTACCAATACTCGGGTAGCGTTACCTCCATTCCGCGGGCTTGGGCCTCGGAGAGCAGGTCTTGTATCTCGGGGTCGAGGCCGGCACGGAACATCAGTTTCTCGTCCAGGGCCACGGCTCTATTATAGCTTGCCACGCCCTCGCGCAGTTTGCCCAGGCGCGAGCAGCATATTGCAAACATATACTCGGTGCTTGCCGAGCGGTTACGGCACTTGCGCAGGATGTCGTAGGCGTTATGGTTATAGCCGAGCGACATATCCACAAGCGCGGTGTTGGGCGTCTCGTAGTCGACAAGGATTTCGAGCGCCTTTTGGTACTCGCGCTGTTTGAGCAGCTCCACGCCACGCAGGTAGGTGGTATCGGGCACATCGGTAATCAGTGTATCCTGAA
Organism: Rikenellaceae bacterium; assembly: GCA_045632975.1. Lineage (GTDB taxonomy): Bacteria > Bacteroidota > Bacteroidia > Bacteroidales > Rikenellaceae > UBA940. Next base: position 39,587 of record JAZQXR010000024.1, on the reverse strand, counting down.
CCATACCTCGGCGGCGAAGGTCGTACTTGAAGTTCACGGCCCTCATATTGGGGTAGATATTCTTGAGGATATACTTATACTGCGCGGGGTATTTGGCGCGGATTTGTGCCTCGCGTGCATCGGGATTCTTGATGGAGCGGGCAAGTGCAATAATCTTATCTTTGGCGGGGTCGGCACGCATCACCGAGTCCTCGTTTAGCTGATACTCAAACTCGTCCCAATCCTCGCCTATCCACCTTACTACGAGCACCTTGCGCAGGTCGATGGGCTCCTCCTCGGTGGTATCGACGGTGGCTACGGCGGCCGCAGCGCCCGCACCCGCAAGCGAGTCGGGAAGGCCCACAGCCTCGAAGATGATATTGTCCTCGGGCGAGCGTTGGAAGTTCTGAATGATGTACTCTTTGAGCGCATTTGCGCGCTTCTCGGCGAGCGCCGTATTGAGCTTGTACGAGCCCTCGGGCGACGATGCCGCGGTGAGTACTATGCTGTCCACTATGAACTCGTTGTGGTTGACCAGCGAGTCCATCAGTGTGCGGATATTCGCAATTTGTTGGCGGTTGTCGCGCAGGGTGTCGATGATGGTCGATTTGGCCTGCGGGAAGACTACATTCACACGGCAACCGAGTTGGTTACGGTCGTTGACGACCAGATATTTCGAGATAATCTGCTTGCGGTAGACCATGGTGGTGTCGACCAGCGAAATCATCGACGAAATGTAGTAGGTCAGCGTGTCCGACGGGGGAAGCTGATAGGTCATACCGTTGACCGCCTCGATGGTGCTGTCGAAGTGCAGATGCAGTCGGCGCATACCCGAGGTGGGTTTGACGGTCTGACGGTAGTAGTAGGTGATGTCCGACTTGTGTCGGATGACCGAGTCCAGACGAACCTCGGTCTTGAGCGGGAAACGGATGGTCTCCTCAAAGGTTTTGCGCACCTTGCGGCGTTTGGCCTCGGTGGGCTGTGCGTTGAGCGCTTCGTAGTATTTGGCAAGCAGAATGGTGTTGGTGGTGGACTCGCCCTCCTCGCCCAGAATCTTGTTCAGGTAGGTATCCATCTGCCAAACGTGGCGGCGCTCCACATCGCTGAACAGCTCACCCTTGATAATCACGGGTTCGAGCCTCTGCTGTATGCCGAAGTTGTCCTCGGCCACGGGGATGAAGTTCAGGCACCATCGTGTGTCCTGCATCGAGCGCGGGATGCTCACGTTGAAGTCGATGGTAATCTCGCCCAGACGCTCCACGACCGTCTTGCTGCTTGCGACGACGGTGATAGCCTCCATATTGACGGGGGCCATCTCCTCGCCGGTCTCTTCGTCGACCACGCGGTCGAGCATGTAGAGTGTTGTTGAGTCGTCCTTCTCCCACACGGTGAAGTTGTCCGCAAAGGAGGTGTCCTGTGCGAATCGCGCGATGCGTGGTGCCTTCTTTTGGGGCAACGCGGGGTTGATGTTGTTGGTGCGTGTCGCCTTGTACGATATTCCGCACGAGCAGGCGAGCAGCACAACAATACCGCCGAGAAGCCACTTGTATGGGTCGAAACGTCTCACTTCTTATTATTCGAGTATAAGGTCATCATCCACAACCTCGGTCCACTCCTTGATGGTGGCGGTGAAGCCGAGCGATGCGGTGTTCAGACGGATGCCAATCTTGAGGCGGGCACCCGCGGTAAAGGTTTTGGCGGGCAGCGTACCTTTGTACTCTGCACCGCGATAGTTCACAACGAGTTGCGCAGGCTCCGAGCTGGTGGGAATAACCATATAGGGGGTGTTCCACGCTATACTCTCGTCCTCGCCCAGCGTGTTGCCGTTGGCGGTAGCCAGGCCGGTGCGGATGTTGAGCATACCACTCTTCGAGAGTCCCAGATTCTCGACTCCCGAGAGCACGGCTTCGCGTGCAACCTCCTCGGCCGAGGTGGCGCCTGTGGTTGCATCGCCGAGTGCGACCTCGAACACAACGCCCGCAAAGACGTGGTCGTAGGCCAGCTCAACACCAAATGGTGCGCCCTCGCGATTAACGACATGGGCAGTGGTCGAAGCCCAAACAACATCGTTGTTGGCGGTCTGTTTTCCACCCTCGATTGCGATGTTGTCGCCCTCGATGGCGAGTCTTCCTGCTCCGCTGATGGCGGCACTCACAAAGGTGTAGTCGCCCACGGGAACGGTGATTTTCTCGGGTGCGGTGTTCATCGTTTGGGGCTCGGTGGCGTTGGCCGCAAGCTCCTTGAACGATACCGCCTCGGGCGAGAACTCCCATCCGTCCACGGCGTTGATTGCGCCAACCATGCCGTTGAACATGGATTGGTCGGCACGGGTATATGTGACTGTCAGGTCGGGCGATGCGGCGAACTGCACCTCGGCACGTTCGCGTGCGGGCTCCTGCGGGGCGCCCTTACGACACCCCACAGCGGCCAACGCCACGATTGCAGTCAATATATATGCGAGTTTTCTCATCGAGAGGTAGATTATTGGAGGTTGAAGTCGCTGTTCTCCTCGGTCCAATCCTCGAGGGTTGCGGTGAAGGTGATACCCGAACCGGTTACGAGCAGACGGATAACGCGGCATTTGTTAGCAGCGAAGGTCAGACCTGCATTGCCGAGAGCAACGGTGTACTCTTTGCCTTGGTAGGTAACGGTGAACGATTTGTCGGTACCTGCGGTTTGGGGCAGAACGAAGTACTCGGTGTTGATTGCGATAGATGCGGGCAGAACGGTTGCATCGGGGGTAATGGTGCCGTCGAGCAGGTTGAGCTTACCGTTGCGAACGATACCGAGGCCGTCGAAGCCGTCGATGGTTACGCCGTCGTTGAGTTTAGCGTTGTCGTACGATTTCTCGTAAACCTCTACGCGGAGTTTCGACATAACGTGAGTGTAAGCGAAAGCTACGGTTGCGTTGCCGTTTACGGGTTGAGCGGCCGAAGCGTAGATGTAGTCGTTGGTAAGCTCCGAGCCATTGCCATTAGCGGCGAGAGTTGCGGTGGTGCCGTTGATTGCTACTGTGCCCTCGGCTACACCGAACGAGCAGAATTTAGCCTCGTTGGTACCGGTCGATTTGATTTGAACTGCGCCATCGGTTACGGCCGAGCCGGTTACGGTGAGTGAGTTCGAAGTCGACGACAGGTTGCCGGTGAATGCCAGAACGTCGGTCGAAGGAGCAACCTCCCATGCTGTGCCATCGTAGTTGATACCGATAACGCCGGTGTATGCTTGAGTCTCACCAGCACGAGTCATAAGCTCGATGCCTGCGTTGCCTGCTGCTGCGAAGCGTACGGTTGCCATTTCGTTGTTCGAGGGATTTACATCCTCACCATTGGTACAACCACCCAATACGAGTGCGGTTGCTGCCATTGCTACAAAAATCTTTTTCATGTTTTCAGGATTGTTTATAAGTTTATTTATTGATTGTTATTGTGCTATTCTTCGGGTTGCCACTGCGGAATGTCGTAGCCATCGCCCTCGGTGCGGTCGATTGAGATATCCTCGCCGATGCTCCATTGGGGTATTTCCACTTGGCTGACGCTGAAGCCGTCGTATATGAAACGTATCGTGCGACACTTGCCAGCGGTGATTGCAAGGTTGCCTGTCAGCGCTACGGGGTAGGTCTTGTCGTCGAGTGTGACGGTGATGGTACACAAGTTGCCACCCACGCCGGGGACGACCATGTAGCGCTCGCCGAGTGTTACGGCAGAGAGCACATCCGAGCCCGCCTCGATTTGTCCCGTGGTCATGTCCGCCACGCCGCGAGTGCAGTAGCCGAGGGCGCTGATACCACCGAACGAAACCATATCGCTCGGCACATCGCCGATTCCGCGCACCTTCAGCTCGAAGCTCACCTGACCGAACAGGTGGCTGAATGTGGGATTAACCTCAATGTCTTTCACTCCATCCACCTCGGCCGATACGTTGGCCCAGATGTAGTCGTTGCCACCCTCTGCGCCACCCACGACTGCGACTTTGCCGTTGGCGTCGGGTGTTATGTCGATATTCGAGTTGTTCACGCCGAGCAGATAGAAGTCGTACACTCCCTCGGGGTAGTAGTGGCGATTGCGTTCGGCCGATACGACGCCCGAGCCACCCACAAACTCGCAACTCCACTCCGTGCGATAGGGGCTGTTCGGGGCGTAGTACCACGAGCCCGCGCCATTGTTCCATGTGGCGATTGTGCCGTGATACTTCATGCCGGAGCCGACGCCTGCGGCCTCTACCGAGCGGAATGAGAACAGCGAGCCGGCGCGTGTTGCGGGCTGTTCCGTGTCATTGACACACGAAACGGCTACAATCGCCAGCATTATCAGCATGGCTATGTGTCTTGCTCCTCTCATTACTCAATATCAACCGTCAGACGCTCCTCGACATCGACCCAATCGGCGATGGTGCAGGTGATGTGAGTGCGCGAAAACTCAATCAAAATATCAATATCTATATCGACGTCGATGTCGGTCATCTCCGACAGCTGTTCGCGGATATTCTTGGTGTAAAGTACCTCGCCCGAGGCTGTCACAAGGCGAATCACAAAGTCGGGCACCGAGGTGCGATAGATGGTGCGCCACGAGCCTCGCATGGTGTTCCACTCGGTGCGGGTATTCTCGACCGACAGCTCGACCTCGGGGCGATAGGTGCCCGCGGCACCCACAGGTTCGCCTTGCAGGTTGCACATGGTGGGGTAGTCGAACTCAAAGTGGAGCCCCTCGGGGGAGTCAATCCACTGCACGCCGCGCACGGTGAGCGACATGCCTATCGTCTTGCGCTCCAACTCGGGTGTGTGGCGCAGAACATCGCCTTTGGTGATTCCGAATCCGAGCTCATGACTACGCACATCGCCCATCGGACGGTAGAAGCCATCCTCACGGCGCGAGGCGCAAAGGCGAGTACCGTCGAGCGTCGATACGGCGCACTCGGCCTCGGTGGCAAGCGATACGGCGCGATAGGCTCCGTTGTGGATATATGTTACGAGGGCCTCGCTGCCTGCCACGCCCGCCATCAGCGAGTCGCGGTAGAGCTCTCCGCGGCGGTCGAACATCAGCAGTCGCACGTCGCTCGTCTCGGCCTCGGTGTAGTCCAGCCATAGCTCGGCCTTGCGAATAACGTGCTCGCCCGTCCACTCTCGCAGCGTACAGCCCGAGAGCAGAACCACGGCCACCACCATCGGTGCAAGTATGTTCATAACTCTACGCATGCCGATTAGAATAGATAGCCGAATGAAACTTTGAGTTTGCCGGGCAGAATCATCACCCGTCGGATGTCCCACCAATACTCGTCCTCGAATACGCCGAACTCGCGGTTGCGCGTCTTGTCAAAGTCGGTGTACATGACGTTTACGCCCACCTCGACCTCGAGGTTCCAACGCTTGGAGAGCAGGTGTGAGTAGCCGTACGACACGCCTGCGCCCGCAGCCCAACCACGGCGATTCCACCCGTGGTTACGGAGGCGGTAGTAGGCTGTCGAGCCATAGACACCCACGAACGAGCCGCGGTACAGCTCGGTCATCCAAAAACGGGCTCCGGGCTGAAAGGTTATGTTCTGCCAGCCGATGTTTTTGCCCATCACGGGCGAGAATGATAGGGGAATATTGAACGAGATTCGTGTGTCGAGTTTGAGGTCAACTGCGGCGTTGATGTTGCCCGTGGCCCACCCGACAAGGTTGGTCGATACGCTCGAGAACTGTGCGACGGCCTTGCTCGGCGCAAGGGCAAAACAGAGTAGTGCCGCTGCGCCGAGAATCCATCGACGTATGTTGTGCGTGTTGTTCAAGGCGTGGTTGTCCAAGTAAAAAACATGGCAAATGTATGCCTTTTTTGCCGAAAAACCAAATAAATCGCCCTTTTGTCGATAAATACGCACGTTTCGTCGATAAAATTCGCGTTGCTCGTTGGGTTTCAGGGGCGGTGAGTCGCGAGAGATAGGGTGGGGCGTGTAGAGAGAGCGGAGAGTGTAAGGAATATAGGGGATTTAAGGATATCTCCCTAACTTCCCTAATTCCCCTATCCCCAATTGTGAATTGTGACCTGTGAATTGTGAATTTAAACCACGCGAGCCCAACCTCTCTCGGTCGGGCTCGCGCCTAAAATATTTCGCACTCGCTACTCCTCGGCTGCCTCGGGAGGAGTAAACTTGTAGGTGTAAATGTAGCGTATGTTTTTGGTATGGATTAAAGGGCCACCCCAGTTCCTATCATCAATCTCGAGAGTCCAATTCTCGTATAAGAACACGGAGTTAGGGCCAATATCATCTTGTGTAAATGTGTATATCAACTTCTGGAAAGGCTTGCCACCCCGTTCGTAGATGTCAAATTTTGCTCCCTCGCCGAAAATAACATCTCTGGCGTAGTGCCATGGCGTTTCTGCTCTCCTATAAGCTTTGTCATCATCGTGCAATCCATCCACAACGAGGAGGTCGGCAGATACCGGACCACAGAAAACGCCCCGAAAAAGTGTTCCATTTCCTGACGCTACAACTTCATACACCGCAGTATTATTACTATCTGCTATGATTCGGTACGTAATATCCACATGCTTCGTATCATCAAACAGCTCTATAATTTCACAACCACATAGTGCCACCACTTGCAGCAATAACAAACATATCCTAAAAATCCGCTTCATAGGTTTAGTTTTATGGTTGGCTTATGATAGAGCCAATTGTTGAGTGTGCCACGAGAATATGGAACTTGCGGTCATTGTGGCGGCTTGAATAATCGAAAAGGTGATTATGGCTTTCGCTCCGCTTATGTTGCAACTTGTGGCAAAAGCGCGGTAGCTCCATGCAAAGTACAATATAAGAATCACGACCGAAAAAATGCTGGCGCATATAACGAGCGTCGTATCTTCGGGCAGGAATGGATTGCCCGACAGCAGTGCCTCTATCATCCTCCTCATAGCCTCGCTCGCGGAGGGGATAAATAGCGGCGCAGCCATCAGCAGTACAAGGATTTGGCAGAAGGCTTGCGTGCCGAACACATCTACGATGCGGATGCGCGAGGGCGAGAGCACCAGGCCACACACATAGAGCAACACCGAGGGGATGACCCACCACAGCAGTTGCATTGCGGCCACCTCCCACAGCGGTTTGGCGGCGATGGCAAAGTGGCAGTAGCTATCCTGCACCCAGCCCGAGGTGTAGAGCAGCAGCGATGTGGCGGCCATAACGACAAGGCCTATGATGAGTGATTTGGCTCCGGCGATATAGCGGAAGGGGTTGAGTATTGCGTTCGTGTTCATGGTTATTCGGCTTTTTTGAGTTTAGAGATAATATCGTCCAGGTAGTTGCGCACCGTGGGGTAGCTCAAGCCCATGTCGGCGGCCATCTGTTTGAGCGAGCCGCTACACAGCACAAAGGCGAGCACAAACTGTCTCTCCTCGGGCGTGAGGCGAAGTATGGCTGGCAGAGGGTAGTCGCCCATGACGGTGGTGTCGCACACCGCGCAGTGCATGCTCTTGATGCTCATTGCTCCGCCACATGAGGGGCAGGTCGTAGGAATGTTTTTGATGGTGCTCATGTTGAATAAAATTAAACTTTTGTTTCACAAAGTTAAACAAATGATTCGTAAAATCCAAAATAAGCCGTATAAAAAGGTGATTTTTGCGTTATGCTTGCCCTCGGAATCCCTATTATTATGCGACTTTAGGAGATAGGGGAGCAAAAAAAGCCCACCCCACGAAAGTTCGGGGGCGGGCTCTTCTTTGCGGATGATACGGTGTGTATCGGACGTTATTTCTTGTTCTTCTTGGAACGGTCGTACATGAAGCGTTTGATTTTCATCGAGGGGGTTTTCTCGAAGTCCTCGGCTTGCTCCTCGACTTTGGCAATCTTCGAGAAGCTTGCAACGCGCTCGTTCACAAAGCGTTTAACCTCCTCGGCGGCCTCGTTGAAGCTGCGGCTTGCCTGCTCGCTCTTGTTCTCGATGTAGCAACGAAGGTCATCGTATTTCTGTTTCAGAGCGTCGTAGTCGAAGCGCACCAGAGCAATCAGTTTACCATCCTCCTCGGTCACGATTGACTCGCTGACGTAGGTGTGGCTGTTCAGTACGCTCTCGATATCCTCGGGGTAGATGTTCTCGCCACTCGGGCCGATAAGCATGCTGTTCATACGGCCTTTGATGAACACCACGCCATTCTCGTCCATGATGGCCGAGTCTTTGGTGCGGAACCAGCCGTCCTCGGTGAAGGCCTCGGCCGTAGCCTCGGGGTTCTTGAAGTAGCCCTTCATAACCGACGGAGTGAGCGCTTGCAACTCGCCCTCGCCATTCTCGTTGGGGTCGGCAACGCGCAGTTTCACGCCCTTCATCTCGATACCGGTCGAGCCTACGGGGTGTTTGTACGGAACTTTACCCGCCAGCAGGGGTGCGGTCTCGGTCAGACCATAGCCGATGGCGTAGGGGAACTCTGCCTCGTAGAGGAACTCCTCGGTCTTGCCGTCGAGTTTAGCACCACCGATACCGAAGAAGCGAAGCTCACCGCCGAACACCTTCATCAGCTTCTTGCCTGCAATCTTGTGCAGTGCACGGCGGATGGGGGCCTTGCCGTAGAGCCAGCTCATAACGGCGCCCTTGGTGAACTTGGCGAGCACCTGACTGCGGTAAATCTTGTCAATAACCAAAGGTACGCTGAGCATGATGGTGGGTTTCACATCGCGCATCACGGGCAGCAGTGCCGATGCCGTGGGCGGGCGGTCCATGTACGTAACCGATGCGCCAAAGGCAAACGGGAAGAGCATGCCGATGGAGCACTCATATACGTGCGACATGGGCAGAATCGACAGGAAGCGGTCGTTCTCGTTGATGGGGAAGAGGTCGCTTGCACCCTCGATTTGGTATGCAAGTGCGCTGTGCGACAGCATTACACCCTTGGGGCTCGAAGTTGTGCCCGAGGTGTAGATGATGGCTGCGATGTCGTCGGCCTTGGGCTCGGCGGGGGTGCCGGGGGCGAAGTCGCCACCACGGTAGATTACACCGAGGTTCTTGGTGCGAACTACGATGTTCAGTTTATTGACTACATCCTTGGGTACTTTCGAGTACAGGCGGTCGGATACCAACAGCGCTTTGGCCTCGCTGTGGGTGATAATCATGCCGAACTCCTCGCCCGAGAAGCCGGGAAGAATCGGAACTACAATCATACCTATGGTAGTCACTGCAAAATAGCATACCGACCAGTTGGGCATGCTGCTGCTCAAAAGTGCTACCTTGTCGCCGGCCGAAAGACCCGCCTCGAGCAGGGTTTTCTGAAGCTCTTCGGCGCGTTTCTTAAATTCGGTGTAGGTCAGTGTCTCTCTTTCATGCATGGTGCTTACGACCTTGTCCGCAAACTTGGTGACGCTGTGGTCGTAAACCTCCTTAAGTGTGTTGAATGCCATAATAAAGCTGGTTTTGTTCTTACTCCTCAATCAATATTTCTCAATAATACTGCAAATGTACTACTATTTCTCTTTTTTGCACTACTTTTGTGGATATTTTATTACATGTTGCAGTACGAACACATACTCGAAGCCGCTCGTGCCGTGGGGTTTAATCTTTGTGGCACAACGCGTTGTGAACCTATGGGCCGCGATGCGGTTTTTTTGCGTGGTTGGCTCGATGGTGGAAATGCCGAACAACTTCACTACATGCACCGCAACATCGACCGCCGATGTGACCCGCGAGGACTGTTCGAGGGTGCGCAGAGCGTGGTTGTCTGTGCGGTGAACTATCGCAACCCCCTCTCGGCGGGCTATCCCGAGGGCTTCGGTGGCGCGCGAGTGGCCTCCTATGCGTTGTGTGTCGATTATCACACCACCATCAAGAGGATGTTGCAACAGATGGCCGAACGTCTTCGGGCTATTTACCCTACGCTGGCAGGTCGCTGTTTTGTAGATACCGCGCCCCTGATGGAGAAGGCGCTTGCCGTGCGTGCGGGGCTCGGCGCTGTGGGGCGTAACTCGCTGCTGCTCACGCCGCAGTATGGCTCGTTTGTGCTGCTTGGTGAACTTGTCCTTGCGGACGAAATCGACCACTACGATGCGCCGCTTGATTGGTCGCCCTGTGGCGAGTGTCATCTGTGCGAGAGGCTCTGCCCTGTGAGCGCAATCAACCCCAACCGCACCATCGACACCCGACGCTGTATCTCGGCTGTGACGCTCGAGGTGGGTGGCTCGGCCGATACCCACGGCTGGGTGTGTGGTTGTGACGAGTGCCAAACGCGCTGTCCGCACAATCACGGCAAACCGCTGGCCGACAATCCCGCGTTCGTGCCAATCATCGACCCTCTAAAGCCCGAGGTAGAGCGCCTGCTATCGGCCCGAGAGCTCGCCCCCGAGTTTGCCACAACGCCCCTCGCCCGCGCTTTCCGCCGTAGAGAGTAGCCGACTTTGTGTGAATATAACAAAGAGCGTGTCCAAGGCTGTTGGACACGCTCTTATTGTGCTGTAATGTCGCTATTAGAAGTCGTAGCCGAAAATCACATCTGCATAATGATACCAGCCCTTGGCTGTTTTGTAAGCCTCTAACGATTCGGCGGGTACGTAAATATTTACAATCGAGTCATCATTTTGGAAGATGCTGATCGTATATGGCGGAGTGGTCGCCTTGACGTAGATGCCCTCAAGCGAAGTGCAACGGCGGATGCAATTGTCAATATTCGTAACATTCGCGGGAAAGGTGATGGTTTTCAGTGAGCTGCAGTCATAGAATGCGCCACCCTCAATAGTTGTAACGCTTTCGGGTAGGGTGATGCTTGCCAGCGAGCTGCAGCCCCAGAATGCGGATGACCCAATTGTCGTAACGCCCTCGGGAATGGTGACGCTTGTTAGCGAAGTACACGAATAGAATGTACTCCTCTCGAGTGTAGTTATATTGGGGGGTAGGATGATGCTCTCCAACGAGGTGCAAGCTTTGAATGCGGATTCTTCCATTGTTGTAACGCTCTCGGGCAGGGTGATGGTTGTCAGTGATGGGCAATTGGAGAATGCAAATTTTTCAATCGTTGTAACGCTCTCGGGCAGGGTGATACTTGCCAGAGCGTCACAACTCAAAAAGGTACTTTCCCTAATAGCGGTGATACCATCAGGCAGTGTGATGCTTGTCATATATTTGCAATTGCTGAATGCGTTCTCTGCAATAAACTGTGTTCCCTCTTTGATGGTGTATGAGGTTTGTGTTTTATCTATCACCTTTATCAGATTGGTGCCTGCGTACATGATATTATCAAAGATAGGAAGTGAGCTGCAACCGTCGAACGCATGATTTCCAATCGAAATTACGCTCTCGGGGATGGAGATGTCTGTCAGCGCGGAGCAATCTGCGAAGGCCTCTTCGCCAATAAAACGGGTCCCCTCCTTGATGGTGTAAGTGGACAGGGTGTTGTCGGTTACACCAACCAAGTATGTATCGGCATATCGGATGTTGTCGATGACGGGAAGCGAGGTGCAATTACGGAATATGTACGGCCCGCATGTTGTGACACTCTCGGGAATTTTGATGTCAGTCAGCGAGGTGCAACTTTCAAATGCAACATCATCAATCATAGTGACACTCTCGGGTATGGTAATGCTTGTTAGTGAGCTGCAACGGGATAGTAAGCCGGATGGAATAGTTGTGAAGTTTTGGGGCAAAGAGACGCTTTTCAGCGAGGTGCACTCTTCGAATACGTATGTGCCAAATTCCGTAACGCCTTCGGGTATGGTGATGCTCTCCAACGAAGTGCAACGGGAGAATGCGCGAATGCCAATAGTCGTGATACTCTCGGGAATTGTGATGCTCTTCAGCGCGGCGCAATATCGGAATGCAAACTTGCAGATCTCCGTAACGCCTTCAGGCAGGGTGATGCTTGTCAGCGCCGCGCAGCCATAGAAGAAGCTATCCCCAATGCTCTTAATGTTGCTGGGCAGGGTGACGCTTGTAAGCGCTGTGCAACCATAGAAAATGTGCGTTCCCATTGTCGTAACGCTCTCGGGTAGGGTGATGTCCGTCAGCGAGGTGCAACCATTGAATGCATATTCTCCAATAGCGGTGACGCTCTCGGGTAGAGTGATGCTTGTCAGTGCGGTGCACGCTTTGAATGCATTGCTGCCAATCTCCGTAATACTCTCGGGCAGAGTGATGCTTGTCAGCTCGGTACATTCGTTGAAAGCGCGCTCGCCAATGGAGGTGACGCTCTTGTCGAAGGTCAGAACGCCCTGTCCGTCATTGTAGTTGTAGGTGTTCGAAATAATGGACGCGCCAAAGACCGATGGGTCAGTGTTGATGGCGGATAGGGTTTTGCTGTCGGCGGTGGTGTAGAATATCTTGTTGTTGTCATCCTCCACAATGTCGCCCTCGTCACCTTTGTCGCCCTCATCGTCCGTGTCGTCGCCCGGTAGTTCGGTTCCGGGCGGGATGAGGCCTTCGAGCCCCTCAAGACCCTCGCAGCCGCCAAAAGAGATAATCATACCTAATGTCAGCAGACAAAAAAGTAGCTTTTTCATACACAATAAGTTTTTGCCGTAACACCTCCCCGTGCGGCGGATTAGTTCAAAGTCGAGAAAGTGTGGAGATGATTTTGTGATTCCTTGCGAATAGCGCAAAAACACTTTCTATGTTATGTTGTCGGACAACTGTCTGGCAATACAAAGTTATGAAACTTTTTGTAAACGAACAACACGCTCGTTGAGGACCTTTATCTCTGGTTAGATAAAGATAAACTTAAGGATGAACAGCACCGCGAGAATGTACATCGCGGGCGAAATCTTCTTGAAATTGCCGCACAGAGCGTTGAGGGCCACATATGTAATCATGCCGAGCATAATACCATTCGAAATGGAGTATGTGAGGGGCATCATTACGACGCATACGAATGCGGGGAATGCCTCCGAGAAGTCGCTGAACGGAACTTTGGTGATGGATTCGAGCATCAGCAGACCTACGATGATAAGTGCAGGTGCGGTTGCAGCGGCGGGAATTGACAGGAACAGAGGCGAGAAGAAGAGCGCGATGGCAAAACATGCCGCAACGGCAAATGCGGTAAGTCCCGAGCGACCTCCTTGAGCTACGCCCGCGGCGCTCTCGACATAGGTTGTGGTGGTCGAGGTTCCGAGCATGGCACCCGCGGTGGTGGCGATAGCGTCGGCCATGAATGCCTGTCTGATGCGTTTGATGTTGCCCTTCTCGTCCACCATGTTGGCTCGGGTACAGACGCCCACGAGTGTACCTACGGTGTCGAACATGTCGATGAATAGGAATGTGAATACAACCACCAGCATGTCGAGCGTGAAGATGTGCTCTAACTCAAATTGGCAGAAGATGGGGGCAATGCTCTCGGGGCTCGAAAGTACGCCTTTGAACTCGGTTACGCCCATGAAGATGCCAATCACCATAGTCACCAGAATACCCAGCAGGATGGCGCCCGGCACATTGCGGAGATACATAAAGCCGGTAATCACAAGACCGATGAGCGCCAATAGACCCGAGCCCGAGGTGATGTTGCCGAGAGCCACGATTGTAGCCTCGTTGCGTACAACCACGCCCGCGTTGCTCAAACCGATAAAGGCGATGAACAGTCCGATACCCGAGACGATGGCATTACGCAGTGAAATCGGAATGGCATTGACAATAGCCTCGCGCACATTGGTCAGGGTGAGCAGGATGAATATAAAACCCTCGATAAGCACAGCGGTGAGCGCAAATTGCCACGAGTAGCCCATACCCATACATACGCTATACACAAAGAACGCATTGAGTCCCATGCCGGGCGCAAGACCGAATGGCAGTTTGCCCCAGAATGCCATGGCAAGGCATCCGATAATGGCTGCCAGAGCCGTAGATGTGAATACAGCGCCACCGGGCATGCCGTCGAGCTGACCGAACATCGATGGGTTCACGGCCAGAATGTATGACATTGTGAGGAATGTTGTGATTCCTGCGATAATCTCTTGTTTGACTGTTGATTTGGTGGGGTCAAATCCGAATAGTTTGTTCAGCATACGCTTGAGTTGTGTTATAGGTAGTTAAAAATTCCATTTTGCGGCGATGGTGGGCATTACGCAGAATCCCTTACGCACGAAGTTGTTCGACAGCTCGACCTCTGTGCCGAGGCTCAAACGAACCTTCTCCCAGCCCCTGATTTTGTTGAGGTTGACCCACAGCTGGGGCTCGGCAAGGAAGATATACTCGGTGCCCTGCCACACTCTCGCCTCGCGCCAAAAGTCGGCAAAACCGTTGAACGAAAGCCAATGGTCAAAAAAGTCGAGATTCCATACGCCGGTGATTTGGAAGTTGTGGGCTTGGGGCTTGCCATTCAACCCAATTGTGCCGGGAATGGCCTTGTACGAGGCGGTCACCGACCACGTTTTGCTCCAATCCTGCGAGTGTCCCGAGTAGGTCACACCGCCCAGAATGCAGTTGTTGAACGACAGCGCAGAGGTGTTCAGTCCTCCGTTGTACTCGACGTGTGCCGACAGCCAACTCACCTTGCTCTCCTTCCAGAAGCACAGCTCGCGCGCAATCTCCCAATATGCGCCGCTAATCTTGGGCGAGTAGTCCATATCCACAAAGAAGAATGTGCTTCCGCCACCATCCGGACGGAACATCTCGACGGTCGATGTTGCGGCTTTGCGACCGAAGTCGTAGTGCAGTTGGATGTTTTGAGCATGGAGCACCGAAGTGGCCGACGCTACAAGCACGAGCAGTAGTGTGATGAGCGGTTTTCTCATAGGGTTGGTGTTTTTGTGGTTGGTGTTTTTTGTGGTGTTGTGCGGCATTCGCAGTCGCAATACATCCTCAAAGATAATAAAACTTCCCGTTTGTGCTACTCCTCGGCCCAAATATTATATTCGAGCAAGGGGATATTTTATTATTGTATTGTGCCGAAAATGCGCTCCTCAAGCACTCCGATAAGCGGCACGAAAATCTCGTACGACACGCCCAGACCGGGTATCAACATCACCGTCAGGCCGTCCTCCCTGTCAAACAGATGGGTCTTGGGATTTTGAAATTTGCGGAATTGTCGCTAAATTCGCATAACTTAATCTTAAAAAAAACTAACCATGAACATTAGAAAGAGTATATTTTGGGTGCTGGGGCTGGCGATGATGGCAACCGCGTGCACCAAAGGCGAACCGAGTTCCGATAAAGAGAGCGGCGATACACCGCCCGTGGAGCAGTACGTGCGTCTTAATCTTTTCAGCGGTTGTGGCTACAATGCCGCAAGCAGTGATGTGGAGCTTACGCGCGCTGCGTGGGACGATACCGCGGGTAGCGGCGACATGACACTTGTGTGGGATGACGTCGAGATGGATTCGTACAATACAAGCGCGTTGTCGTTTGTCGTTACGGATGGCACACAGCCGATTGTGGGTCTCACCACCCCCGAGGAGGATGAGTTTGTCGAGGAGGCTACATATAGCGGCCTTGCGGTGATGCCGCACGAGGGTGACGCCCATCACGCCGATTTCCAAACCGTAAACTACTACTCGACCGAGGCGCTTAAGAGTGCCGCCTACTGCTATGCCGTTGCGGGAGATGCAATGATTGTTGAGGATGAGGCCGAAGCACAACACCTCTGCACAGTGGAGATGCCGTCGACATTTGTTCAGACCGTATCGCAAGACCCGAGTGTGCTCGGCGACTACATGTATATGTACGCATCGACCACCTACAAAGAGGGTCGTACTACACTGGATTTCAATCATATTCCGGCTACATTCCGCTTTGTGGTGACCAACGCCAAGGACGAGGCTTCGTCGCTGCAAGAGATTTCGATTAGTGCCGATGGCGAGCCCATTGCTGCAACTACTGCCGAGGTCGCATTCTCGTGGGCAGATGGCTCGGCCGAGGTTTCGTTTGGCGAAGAGAGTTATAGCAAGATTCTGACACTTGCAGGCGACGGCACAACGCTCGAAGCTGGCGCATCGTACACCGCATACGCAATGGCGCTGCCTCTGGCTGATGACGATGCTCTCGCAGACAAGACGCTGAAAGTAAATGTCAAAAGAGATGGCGAGGAGGCTTTGGCGCTCCAACTCAATGGCGAAGAGCTGGCCAAGATTAACGGCTCGGAGGTGTGCAACTGGGTTAGTGGCAAATCGTACACCGTAAATATCATTATTCGCGAGGACGGCAAGGCGAGTGGCGAAATTCTGGCCGATAACAACATCTCTATCAGCACTAACACGAGAGGTGTCTATACCCTCATGTACGAGGGCGCGGACGGTCAACCTCTGGAGGATTACGCCCCCATCTGCAAGATGAATATCAAGGATATTGCCAGCTACGAGGAGTTTATCATGGTGAACGTAGCTCCGCGCGAGGCCAAAACCATCGGTATCTACAACTCGGTGGGCGAGCATTGGGGTACCATTCAGTTGGCGGAGTTCAAACCCGACTACACCGAGACCCCGATGTATAGCTTCGGTGTGCTGTCCGACGTGCATATCGGTCGCTCGGGTGTGAATGCCGAGGAGGATTTCGAGCGTGCGCTGAACTTCTTTGGCGAGGCGGGTGCAACTATGACCTGCATTTGCGGCGATATTACGCAAGATGGTACCGATGCACAGCTGAAACGCTATCAGGAGATTGCATCGCTCTCGGAGATTCCCGTATACACAACCACAGGTAACCACGACTGTACCTACAGCGGCATCGATATCTCGCGTTGGACCAAATATACCGACCAACCGCTCGTGTTCGAGCAGAGCGTGGAGCGCGAGGATGGCAAGGTCGATCACTTCCTCTTCTTCGGTATGTCGATTTGGAACTTCAGTAACGCCTACACCGCCGAAAATATCGCATGGCTTGAGAGCAAACTCGAGGAGTATCGCAATGAGCGCTGCTTTGTCTTTACCCACCTGTTCTTCCCCGACCGCGCCGGCAACCTGAACAATATCTACCCCTCGGGCAACTGGCTGTCGGGATTGCAACTTGCACGTCTGCGCAATATGTGTGACCGCTACATCAACTCGATGTGGTTCAGTGGTCACTCGCACTGGGAGTGGCAACTCCAAAAGTACCAAGACCGAGCAAACCTCTACCGCAAACTTTCTGGCGGAGAACCCCAATCGGGATGGTGTGTGCACGTTCCCTCGTGTGGTATACCCATCACCTCCAACGGAACCTCGCGCAGTGATAATGCCTCGGGCTCGGAGGGCGCAATTCTGCAAGTTTACAAGGACCATGTAGACCTGATTGGCGTGGATTTCAGAAGCGGCAAATATCTGCCCATCGCAACATATCGCCTCGACACCGCTATCCGCGAGGTGGAGGCAAAGGATGATGGCGGTAGTGGCGATAGTGGCGATAGTGGAGATGTTACACCTCCCGCAACAACAGTCGCCTATATTACTGCCGATAACTTCACCTACAACACCGAGAAGGTGGCAGGCGCAACGGTGGCTGATACCGAGGGTATGCCTGGATATGTGGATGTAACCTTTACCAAGAAGGGACAAGGCTTCTATGTTGTCAATGACACCTATGTTACGGGTGTGACCAGCGTGAGTATCACGGTTGAGGATGTCAAGGCTCTCTCGAATGGCGAGGAGGTTGATGTTCCGGCCAATGTGGGCTTCTATGGTGGTAGCTACTATATGGAGAGCACCGACTCGGCCGAGGTGTTCAGCGGTGGTCGTGGCGTTCAGTTCCAGACCTCCAACTCGAAGTACACCGGCCCCCTGCCCCTGACTATCCGCATGAAGGTGAAGATGGTATTCAATTAGGAGTAGAATACGCGGCATAAACACTAAAGGAGTGCCCCGAAGTTGAAGTGGCCCCAAGAGTTTAGACAAAAAACTTTTGGGGTCACTTCACATTGCTCAACATGTGCTTTATTAAGTTGGTAGTAAAGTTTTGTATACTCTTGTAAAATTTATATATTTGCACATATAACAACCAATCTACAGATAGTCAAAGCTCTGTATGGATTCCAATTCCCCAACTATGAAGTACGATGTATTTATAAGTTATAGGCGTGACGGAGGCGCTCAATACGCAAGAATTCTGCAACTGATGTTGCAGCAGAGGGGGTATAAGGTGTTCCTTGATTATGACGAATTGACAGACGGCGTTTTTGGGGAAAATATTAAGCGGGCTATTGAGGAGATTTCGGTATTTATGCTGATACTATCCAAGGGTGCCTTGCTTCGTTGTGTTAATGAAGGTGATTGGATGCGCCAAGAGATAATGCTCGCGGTGCAATATGGCAAAAAAATCATCCCCGTCAATCCGGATGGCATGTTTGAAGGGCTGTCGAGTGAGCCGGGAAAACCCAACATCCCCGAAGAGATTCAACGTGTTGTTAGGGAGTATCAACATTCGGAGATCCGATTTGGACAAACATTGGGAGTTGACATAGATTTAATGGTCAAAAATAGGATAGTCCCGATGTTGGGGGAGGCGACCCAGACATCACATATTGACCAAACAGAAGATGCGGAATTACGGGTGACGCATAACAATAAAGTTGTCACAAAACGTACTAACGTCATATTAGTTGCAGTATTGGTTCTGACTCTGCTTGGGGTGGCGTTGTTTTGGCCTCGTTTCGCAAGTAATGATGCAGAGCGCCAGCGTGGGTTGACAGATGTAGCAGCAATGAGAGCTGACATGCACAATAAATATAGCTCGTTGCTTCTGTATCTTGATCCCGAAGTTACCGAGTTGCAACTCAACTCTTTGGATAAATTACTCCATAATATGAGCGAGGTGCGAAAAGGCGAACTATGGATGAGCCAGTTTGAATTCTCAAAGGAGTTGTGGTATGGATTACAAAATATCCCGTACAAGGCCGAGGATGGCAATCTGCCAATGACCGGATTGTCGTATGGCGAGATCTATTTGTTCCTTGGCAAGTTGAACGACATGACAAACTTGGATATAGCACTGCCATCGGTCGAGGAGTGGATGTATGCAGCAAGAGGTGGAGAATATAACGAAACAACGCTATATGTGGGCGATGATGATGCCAATGAAGTTGCCTGGTATGGTGCGAATTCGGGTGGAGTCGTGCATCCGAGTGATGGCCGCCAAGGGAAGAGTTCCAATATGCTCGATTTGTACGACATGAGCGGCAATGTTAGTGAGCTTTGCAATTCGACATACGGGGAGGACCACACTCAATACATTATATGTGGTGGAAATTTCAATTCGCCAATAACCGAAATAACAGCCAACTCCCAAGCCCCCTTCGGTGTTAATGATAAAGATAGCACCGTGGGCTTTAGGGTTATTATACGAGTTGGACACCTGAACTAATCTATCTTGCTATGAAAAGGATTCTCCTTGCTGCCATATTTGTGATTCTGACTCTTTTGAGTTATGCGCAGAATAGTATTGTAAAAAACGCCAGTATTCAATCTGTCGTTGATGTTTGCATATCTTTGAGAGATGCTGCCTCCAACAATAATCGAGATGAGATTGAACGGCTGGCAGCACAACTACGGGAGTCTAAAATAGCTTATTTCCCCGGCATAAACTGCATGGACAGTATTCAAGGCTCACTTAATGGACACTTGGTTTTCTCTTCGGATTTTATTGATGAGTTGTTGAAGGATGGGAATGATGCCTATGATTGTGCGGATGAGATAGAGCTCAAGAGACGCGATGCAAAACGAGGGCAAACAGCTGATGGTTCAATTCTGACTAAAACATGTTTTGTGAAAGCGGGCATGAGTACTAAATACACCTTCTCATCAAAAGGTCATCAAGAGCTGGCTGTTGTTGCGGAGGCGGGTGGATTGGTTACGATGAAAATACGTGTAACCAACCGAGATGGTTTGGATGTGAGATACGATGATACCAAGAGTGTTAAGACGGGATTGCCACATCGACAAATCTCGTTCGATGTGCCGGAGAATAGACGTAATATAGTCGAGCTGGAGGTCATTAATTGTGCCCCCAAGGATTGCAGTTTTGTTATAATTAGTAACTAACAGGGTTCAATATGAGAACGAATATTGTTGCATTATTTCTCATGCTGGCAACTCTTGTTGTGGGTTGCTCAAAAGAGGAGTGTGTTGAAAACATTGTCTTTAATGTTGCCGTCTCCGAGGTGAACTCTTACAATGCAACTATGATAGTCACTCACAATGCCACAAATGATGATGCCTACTATGGATTTGTGGTTAAGGGAGAAGTGAGTGACATCAACTATGAGATAAAAAAGTTTCTGTCGCATATAGACAAAACATCTTTGCAACAAAAGGTGCATTATCAGCGGAAGCAACTTATCCGGGTGAGTGGTTTGGTGCCGAATACAACATATACCTATATCGCTTTCGGTATGAATGGTATAGGAGAGCGTTATGGTAGACCTGCCATCACGGAGTTTACGACTCTCGATAGCGACATGGTGGCGAGCATTAACCCAAACTGGTCCGTTGTGTACAAAGGGTATGTTGAACATAACTACAACGACCGCTCATTGGTTACGGTGTATGTAGCAGGGCAAGTCAAAGAGCGCTATGTTTTGGCGACCACCCCTGTGGATGTAATTCGAAGATATGAGCGAATAGAGCCATTTATTGATTCTGCGGCAATGGCCACTCTTAACAAACTGCAAAACCAGAATAGTGCGGAACCTTGGTTTGAAGATAATGAGATTCGAACTGGAAGCACTAATTTTTATCGCGTCTTAACTCCTGGCGATTATATGTCGTGTGCTATCGGTTTGGATGAGTTCGGCAAGCCGACAGGACATTATGCTATGAGCGAGGTGTTTCATGTTGATGAGTATCCTTTGGATGAGGCTTATGCGAACTTGTTGGACTTATGGCTTCTGACCGATGCCTCTTATAAAACGTATCTTGTGTCTTTCAAGGAGGATGTCCGTAATCACTCTTTGATTATGGTTGGATGGGGTAATCTTACACAGCCGGTTGTCCCGATATTGGTGTCATTTGATCGAAAAGATGGTAGCATCTCAATCTCTGAACAGCTTATTTTCGACAATTATAAGAAGACGTTTTCGGATGGCGTGACCCTAGAGGGAATATTGTCGTTGAGGGGGACATATGTGGATGAGGAAGGATCTCGCCGTAATGTTAATAATGTTAGGGCTGAAGCTAATTTAATGCCGGGCGGATATTATGAATTCCCGGGCTTTGTCAAAACTAATCAGGATACCGGCCAGCCCTATAAAACCGCAATCTCCTTGTATATTGATGGACAAGAAAGGAATGCTTGGTATGCAACAATGACATTCCCATTTACAATGGAAAAGATTGAATTGTAGAGATAATGAACCGAATTGTCAGATATATTGTATTTGTCTTTGTCGTGCTATTGGCACAACCCATATTTGCACAAACACCCAAAGAGATTGTGAGGCTCCGAAGGCAGCGCTTGAGTAGGGTGTATATGCAACATGTGGGAGTAGGCCTTGATGGTAGAGCGTATAACAATTTGCATATAGGGCCAAAGTTGTTTTACGGGATAGGTTCACATAGGAATCTGTTTAATGTAGATGTGGGGTGTAAATATACCTTTACCAATCCAATCAGCATGCATAGAAATGCGGTCGTGGCAGGTCAATATGTCGGTACATTTGTGTCGGGGCATATTAACGTCGTACGTTGGCGAACGGGCTGCGTCTATTTGGGCGCAGAAATGGCCTACCATTTTGACGTAAGAGCTTCGTATAAGGAGGCTCCCGGTCAAGTGCTTGCAGATAACAATATCGGTAAAAGTCATGCAACCGCCTCGGGAGTTGCTGGCGTAAGATTAAATAGATGGGATGTGGGGCTCTATTTGAATTACAATATGGCGCCAATGGTAAATCAAAAATATGTATTCGAATCGCCAAAATTCGATTATGATCAGGTGTATGCCCAAACCCACGAGAGATATAGTGTCGGCATATCGCTATCGTATCTTATATCATATTAAAAGAGCCTGCCGAAATGAAAAGACTAATATTCATATCTATATGCCTATGTGCGCTTGTCGCTTGTGAAAGGGACTTTGATGAGTTGAACGACACTAATCTGCGTCATATCGACTTTGAGTTTAATACAGACGAACTCTTTTCGAGTATCTTGCAGTACGATGGAAATTCGTTTGAGATGATGCGTGTCGACAAACTCCCCGTTGATTGTCGCGTACGTATAACGGCATACTGTTATAATCAGCAAGACAGCCTATTGAGTAAAGAGTCCTTGTTCGCTCCATTTCGTGATTATAAAAGGATTAGATTTAAGCATTTGGACAAAAATCTTGGCTATAAATTTCTATTTGTAGCAGACGTCGTAAGGTACAATTCGGATGTTGATTATTACGAGACATGGTTCCAGATGAAAGTAAGATCGCTGAATGAGGCCTACTTCTACTCCGACCAACGTAGTGATAACTATGTACACAATATATTGGGACAGGCCATTGCGCAATTAACACCAGCGAATCAGACTCACATGATAGAGTTTACGCCTCTCACATACAATGGTTATTGTGTGTTCAGGAATGCCAACACGGCAACTCTATTCAGTGGGCATGTCTCTTATTCGGTGTCGTTTGTCTCGACCACATTAGAACGACTATACTATGGCTCTGTGGGATATGAATTCTCGTACCTGAATCCTACTGAACAGACGATAGTTATGCCAATTACATTCTGTGTCGCCGATGACGCGTTCGATGTGTATTTCAAGACGAAAATGCTCGATATAGAGCAAGAAAACAAAATCAATATAGAGAATCACAATCATCGCCCGTTTGTAATGACGTTTGATTGCTCTACGTTACAGCAGACCGAATCTAAATTTTATTAGACGACCTATGAAAAGATTTTTACTATACATAGTAACTTTAGTCGGGCTTGTGTCCTGCTCATTTGAATCCGAAGGGGTGTACACAGATGACTCGACGGAAGAGTACAATCTGTATGATTACTATATTGACGAGTACGGCAACGAGGGCATTATTGCATATGTGATGAAGAGTTCTAACGCCTCTGAATATATTATAGCCGTTTCGATTGACGAATCACTTCAGTCCTGGGGGCTGATAGGAGAACGAGTTTATAAGAATAAGTTAAACAATACACAAGTTCGTCGACCCGAATTCGGGGTGGCGATGCATCAGGCAATGATGTCGTTAGGTATTGAGCGATACCCTGCACAGAATTGGTGCAACAAGAAGAATGGAGCAGAAGAGTTTCCTCGGGCAGGCAGTTGGAGACTCCCTACTAAAAACGAGCTGGATTTGATATTTGGCATAAGAGGGGGGTGTGTTGATGCGCTAAATGCCGCTCTGCGTGGGGTGGGAGGTACTCCATTAAGCAAAGAACAACTATATTGGACTTGCGTAGAGGATATAGAGGGTTATGCCAATATCAACGGAGTGGAGAGTGATTACGATCCGGAAAATAGAGCGGTTGTGACCACAACACAAAACGAGAAATACGGCCCCAAAGACAGATGGATTAAGAAAAACAAGTATTATGTGCGAGCTATCAAATACGTTTATTACAAGGAATAAACACATGAAAGGCAGAGCTCTACTGCTGCTGTGTTTCCTGTTGTCGCTTGTGGGTAGACTGCATGCGCAAGAGGTTGTTAGGCCTATGACGGAAACGCAGATAAAGCCAATATTGACCAATGTATTTGTATACGCCGCAGGGAGCAGGGTGGAGCATGGCAATATGTGGACTGCCAACAATACTGTGTTCGATAAAAAATATTTATATGGTAAATACATGGACCTGGGTGCAGGTGTTGAATTGTACAGAGCGGGTGGTTTCCTTCAATACAATGGAAGTTTAGGTTATAAATACCAATTTTATGACTATAACAAAGGTCTATTTGGAGCGGCTGGAGTGGATAGCCATTGGCTGTCGGCAGATGTCAAGGTTGAGTCTATGTATTTCGGAGCGGGTATTAAGTCGGACGTTTACCTTGGCAGTAAAATTAAAAACAGGGATAACTTCTCCTTCAATGGAATATATCCCGACAGTTTTAATCCTATGAGCTTATGTTGGTATGCCGCTCTTCACTTTCGTTTTACAAGGCTGAAGTTTGAGGCTCGGTTAGGATCATATATAGTACCGCCTTTAAGTCCTCAAAAGATTTCGTACTATAATATTACAAAAACACATATAGAGGCTCTGTATTTTGAGATGAGATTAAGCTGTCGTATTTTCACCTCGGGAGAGCCTCTCCATGCGCCATCTATGTTCAATGACTAACTCCCGGATCTCATGAAAAAAGGATTAATGACAATAATATTATTTTTAATATCATGTACCATAAAAGCTCAAGATGGCACCTGTCTATTAGGTGACCACGAGAGCGTCGTGGATACCGTCACTTCGGTTCGTGTAGAACCATTTGATTTGATGACGGACTACTACAAAGAGGCCTCTTTTTTAGCTCACGCTTACAATTATGATATAAAAAACAAAATTAAGCATTTGCGGATGCAGAGGCGGAATGTATTAATTGCGGGTAGTGTTGCAACATTAGGCGTGGTCGCTGTCGGAAGTTGTTTGGCGGTAAATAATGACTGGTCATTATGGGCATATATCCCATGTGTGAGTGTTGTGGCCGCTGGTATTGCAATCCCATTTGGTATATGGGCTGGTAAATTGTACAATAAAGCGCATGCGTTGGAAGCGCAGGTGGCATACATCGCTCCGATAAGTGATAAAATTGATGTTGGAGTGGCTCGATACACATATCCTAATGATAATCCATACGATGCGATGGGCGTCGCATTGAGATTTAAATTCTGATAACATGTCAACAAAAACGATACTTATCACATTAGTGCTACTGTTTACTTGGCCTTTGACTTGTGCTGCAAATGTGGTGCATGACAGCGACAGCTTGGGCTTGAACAAGATAGAGCTGTTGGTGGCGGAGATTAAATCAGACAAGAGTAACAGGGCGGATTCGCTTCTTAATAAGTTGCTGGAGGCGTATGAGGCTCAATACACTGCCAATAGTGCGCAATATGCAGAGTGCCTTTTGTGGTGTGCGAATATATGTGTTGAGAAAGGCGACAACGAGCAGGGGTTAAATCTAATTCATAAAAGTAACTCTCTGTTTGAGTGTCATGGACAGGGTGGCTTTGACGGTAGAGATACACTATCCCAAATATTCTATCTTGACCTGATGTCCCGACTGGAAGATATTTCAGAACGTACATTTGGGGCTACAAGATATGCTCGTAACTCATTGCGGCTCAAACAGCAGTATTTTGGGGACGGTAGCGAAATATGCCTGATATCACTGCTGGATCTATCTCGAATTTATGCAGGACGACTATCTCAAGGCAAATCCAACTATTATCACAATTTGGGGTATGACGCATATGTGAATCGTATAAAAACAGAGTTCTGCTCGACCTGTGAATCAAAACGAACCGTATATTGGTCGACGGCGGCGCAGTATATTCATAGGACATTGAGCGTAGCGTATAAGTCAAGCGAACGTGCCTCCAAAGGCCCGATCGCTTCGGCAGCATACAATGCGGTGCTGTTGTCTAAAGGTCTGTTGCTCAATACGACTCGCAGTTTTGAGGAACATGTCAATATGAGTGGCAATCAACGTGCTATTGATGTTATGAGGACACGGCAATTAGGTGTTGAAATGCAAGCGTCCCAATCGGTTATTGACTCTCTGGATTATGAGATTTTGCGAGTACTTAAAGAGTCCGGGCAGGAGTTCCAGCTGCCACAGCTCTATATCGAGTGGCAAGATGTTGCGTCCAAGTTGAGCGCGGATGACCTGGCAATAGAGTTTTATAGAAATCACGATGGAGAATACGGCGCGATATTGCTCAAAAAAGGATGGCGTTCACCACGATTAGTAAGGCTGAGTAATGTGGTGGAGGTTGGTCGCAAAAGGCTCTTGCTTGAGGATGCGCTCAAAAATGTATCATTGGAGTCGTACGATGAGAGTAGGGCTCGAGATTTGTGGAATTTAAGTAAAGCTATTTGGGTTGATGATATTGTAGATAACATGCCCAGAACCAAAGAGGGGCGAGTCTATTTTGCGGCTGACGGCGAACTTCTGATTTCCGCGATAGAGCACTTCCCGTATCTTCCCCCTAACGATGATGGCTCGTACTACGCTATCTCGGATATATTCCCTATATATCGGCTCTCCTCCACTCGGGAGTTGGCCGTTGAACGGAAGGCTAACAGTGGCAATCAGGCGGCCATATATGGCGGACTACGTTATGATATGCATTATCATGATGTGGTTGCAGATGCACATAGCAAACGGAACCAACGAAAACGATCAATACCTTCTCCGTCTAAATCTTTATTACATCTGGTTCGTGCTGCAGATGCGGGTTTTGACTATCTTGAGGGTACTCGAGTTGAAGCAGATAGCATCGTAATGACATTGAGACAAATAGACTCAACAAAGCTCCATACTACGGCGTATATTGGCGTAAGAGGAACTGAAGCCTCATTCAAGGCGTTGAGTGGCAGAGGTGTTCGACTTGCGCATATTGCAACCCATGGCTATTTCTGGGGTAATGATGATGCTACCTTCGGTAGATTACGCTTTAGTGACCACCCTTTGAATAGATGTGGTTTATTATTGTCAGGAGCCGATAATAAGTGGTTTGGTGACGAGCTGCCGCGGGGTGTTGATGATGGTTTCTTGACCGCATTGGAGATATCTGCTTTGGATTTTCGAGGTATGGATTTGATAGTGTTGAGCGCGTGTGAAACAGGTCGTGGAGATGTGGAAGGTGACGGAGTCTTTGGCCTGCAAAGAGGCTTTAAAATGGCCAGCGCCAATAGTATTCTCATGTCACTGTGGAAGGTTGATGACAATGCAACATGTAGGCTGATGATAGATTTTTACAGAAATTGGATTGTGGAGGGCATGACCAAGCACGATGCCTTGGAGCGTGCCAAACAGACATTGCGCTCATACAAAGAAAACGGATGGGACAATCCGTACTATTGGGCCTCTTTTATTTTGTTGGACGGTGTCGAATAGTCGTTGGTGGCGGCACGTAGTGTTGAGGTGGATGATGTAGGATGGTATCCTGATAATGCCGTTTTGCCCGTCCGGCCTGTAAACTGTTATTATATTCTGGCTTGCGAGAGGCTTCAAATAACTATTATTTGCGACTTTGTACCAAAGAGAGCGTGCCCAATGAATTTTGGGCACGCTCTCTTTGGCCCTTATAGGCGGTATTGAAGCTACGATTGGGCGGCTTCGAGCATTTCGCCGAGTTCGCCGATGTTGGCGGCGATGACATCGGGCGGGTTAGGCGCGGCGTTGGCCACCTCGAGGGTGGTCTCGCCCGAGAGCACAAGCACGCCCACGGCTCCGGCGTTTTGTGCCATAGCAATATCGGTATAGATGCGGTCACCTACCATTGCAATTTGGTCGGGGCGCAGCTGTTTTTGCTGAAGAATACCGAGCAGCATGTTGGGGTCGGGTTTGCCGAGGGTGATGTCGGGTTTGCGTCCCGTTGCATGCTCCAGGCATTTACAGATAGAGCCACAATCCACAAGCACCGTTGGCAGGTTGGTCGGGCATACTTTGTCGGGGTTGGTTGCGATGTAGGGTATGCCTTGCGAAATCCACCATGCGGCGCGGCACAAGCGCGAGTAGACCAGCGTAAGGTCGAATGCCGCCACAATCAGGTCGGGCACATCGTCGGCGTCGTCGGCCGTGGAGATAAAGCCCGCTTGCTCGAACTGCGAAATCATGCTCGGTGTGCCAAGCAGGAACAGGCGACGAGCCTCGGGGTAGTGCGACTTGATATAGTCGATGGTGGCTACGGTAGTGGTATACATCTCCTCGGGGGTGGCGTGGATGCCCATTTTGGCCAACTTTTGCAGGTAGTCGTCGAGCGACTTCGAGGGGTTGTTGGTTAGGAACGAGTACGA
Source organism: Rikenellaceae bacterium (assembly GCA_045632975.1). Classification (GTDB taxonomy): domain Bacteria; phylum Bacteroidota; class Bacteroidia; order Bacteroidales; family Rikenellaceae; genus UBA940. Next base: position 11,802 of record JAZQXR010000024.1, on the reverse strand, counting down.
GATGCCCATGCTTTTCAGCCTCTCGAGGAAGGGGATGGTATAGGGGAAGAGCGAGTCGCCCATATAGATAGTGCCATCCATATCGAGCGCTACGTGTTTGATACCGGCCAGCTTATTTTTGATGGTTGTGTCCATGGTGTCTATTTTGTTTCGGGTTCAACTTGTTCGTCGTCATATCCGTCGGCCTTTGCGCCCCACATGGTCATGAACACAAGCGTGCCGATAACTGCGATGCCAATCATACCCATAAAGACATAGTCCCAACTCTTCTCGGGATTGGTTTGGTTGATGAGGTCTACCATGTAGCCCACGCCCAGACCCGACACGATACCGCTGGCGTAGCCGAACAGACCGGTAAGGCCGTTAGCAGTGGCTGCTGCGCGGTTGGTTGCTTGGTTGGCAGCCGCGATGCCGATGAGTGCTTGCGGGCCATAGATGAAGAATCCGGCCATGGCGAGTACGATTACCATCAGCCACATGGGTGTGCCGATGGGCAACAACAGGAAGATGGTCATAAACACAGCCACACCAATCATACAGAATACGCATGTGCGGTGAGCCTTGCCGCCGAGCAGCTTATCGGTGAGCCAGCCGCTTGCCAGCATGCCGATGATACCGAAAATCTCGAACACGGCAACCGTCCAACCGGCATTGGTGAGCGACATTCCGCGAGCCTCCTTGAGGAATGTGGGTCCCCAATCCAGCACTGCAAAGCGAACTACATAGACAAAGAAGTTGGCTATGCCCAGAATCCAAATCCACTTGTTGCGGAACACCTTATTACGGATGAACTCTTTGTACTCGGCGCTATTCTCCTTGCCCGTCTTGTTGATGGTGTGAATCTCGGGCAGTCCTACCGACGAGGGGGTGTCGCGCAGCATCATAAACAGGCTTATTGCGCCCACAAATGCCAGCGCGCCGGGAATCCAGAAGCACCAGCGCCATGCGCCCACGTGTGAAGCCGATTCCAGCACGCTCTGCATGCGTGCGGTGTCCTCCATGTTGATGTGGAGGTGCTCGGCAATGGAGGCAACAACCTCGGGGTTAGCGCTCAAGTTCATTCCCAGCGTACCCATGATGTAGCCGCAAAGCATAGCTACCAGACTTGCGCCAATCGAGTGCGAGGTGTTCCAAATCGACATTTTGGTTGCAAGCTCTTGGGGCGGAATCCAGTGGGTCAGCAGACGCGCACACGGAGGAAATCCGCTGCCTTGTAGTAAGTTGTTCAGAATCAATACTATGCCGAAGAAGAGTATCAGCGTATTGGTGAATTGGGGGCCACCCGTCTCGCCTGTAATCAGGGTGCTGATATCGGCGCCAAAGCCGAATGCGAAGTTAGCCACAGCGCACAGCAGCAGGCCGATAGCCATGTGGTAGCGGGCATTGAGTCGGTCGGCGATAACTCCGTTCAGAAAGCGCGATACGCCATAGACGATGGTTGTGAGTGTCATGATGATACCAAAGCTGGTCTTGGTGATACCATACTCGGCGCTCAATCCAGGAATGGCGAACGAGAAGTTCTTGCGAACAAAGTAGAACAGCGCATAGCCAATCATCGTAGCGATGATGGTACGCCACTGCCAATACTTAAACGATTTGGTGGTTTTCATTGGTTAGCGTTTTTTATTGTTTTATTCGATATTATTCAGCTGTTTGGTTCTCTCCACATCGAGCGCATCGGCAAGGATTGAGATTGGGCTCTCGACCACGACGCCTGCGCTCATCTCGATTTGCCATTTGCAGGTCTCGCAGTCGGTTGCGACTATGTCGGGTGCCAATTGGCGTATCTGGTTGAACAGAGGCTCGCCTATGCGTTGTGAGTATTCGTAGTTCTCGCGCTTGAATCCGTAGGTGCCGGCAATGCCACAGCACTGCGAGTCGAGCATGGTGAAGCTCACGCCGGGAATCATTCGTAGCAGCGAGGTTGAGTATATTGCCCAACCGAGCTTCTCCATGTGGCAGGGGGTGTGGTAGGCGATTAGTTTGCGGTAGTCCTCGCGGAATGCCAACTGCACGCGTCCCGAATCCACCAGCTCAAAGAGGAACTTGGTGGCAAGTATTATATGTTCGCGCACATCGGCGTTGTCGATACCGAGGATATGGGGGTACTCGTCGCGCATGGTGAAGGTGCAGGTCGAGCTTGTGGTAAGTACCTTATGACCCGCGCCGACCGCAGTGCGGATGGAGGCCATGTTTATCTCGGCCTGACGACGCGCCTGACGCTCCATTCTGTTGGAAATCAGCGCTACACCACAACACTTCTCGCGCTCCAGAAGGCTTACGCCATAGCCCACGGCATTGAGTATTTTGACAAGGTCTTTGCCCTGCTTGGGGTGGTTGTAGTTGACATAACAGCCGTGGAAGTAGCTAACTTTGTTTGAGAAGCGCTCCTGTGTGGCTTTGGCCTCACGCCTGAACCAGCTCTCAAAACGCTCGCCACTATATGCGGGCATTGTTCGGCGGAGGTCGATGGCGAGGGTTGCATCCATGATGCGCTTGGTGACATCCTGCTTGAGCGAAGCGTTTACAATAGGGGCGAGGGTTGTCGCCATGTTGCCCATGAAGTCGGTATTCGCCAATATTCTGTCGCGCAGTTTTGGGCGCTTGGAGCTATATTTGAGTCGTGCCGCGAGGATGATGTCGCCGATTTTGACGTTCGACGGGCAGGCCACCTCACATCGTTTGCAGTTCAGGCAGTAGTCCAACGTGTCGCTATAAAAGCGGGGATTCTTGAGCCTATAACGCTCGCAGTCGGGTCCCGCCTGCTTGGGGCCGGGGTAGTCGGGATTGACCGCCGCCACGGGGCAGTAGACGGTGCAGATGGTACACTTGACGCACTGCTCAAAACTCTGGTCGTAGTTGGTCTTTTTCATACTCCTCGGCGGTTAGTGTTTGATGATTTGGTGCGCAACATGGAGCGAGGTGAGAATGGATACACCCGCGCCACAACCCTCCTTGATGGGGTTGCAGCCGCTCAATGCAGCGCCCACGGCATATACGTTGTCGAGGGTTGTGCCCTCTTTGCTTACTCTGAAGTTTTGGTCGGTAGCCACGCCAAACGTCATGTAGGGTTGGGCGCGGAACAGATTGCGCTCGTACCACTCCGAGCGCTCGCCCGCAGCATCCACGTCGAGCCCAAAGATGGGCTCATAGATTCGCTCGGGAGAGGCCACAATTCCGTGGCTGAAAAAGCTGCCCGTGGCGAGTACAAAGTTGTCGGCCTCGAACTCTACGTCGCCGTGGTTTGCGGTGCGAATACTGCGCAAATGGCCATCTACAATCTCGCCGCCCAGCACCGTATCGCCCAGCATGTAGACTCCGCCCAGCTCGCGGAAGTGTTGGCGCATGGTAATCTGTGTACGTATGCCCGGCACGGACGGGGGGAGCGTAGCAACAAAGTGTATGGGTTTTGTGATAAGGCGGGTCAGCTCCTCGGTGGCCGATTTGTCCAACAGCCCTACGACAGTAGGTATGAGTACCGCCTCACACTCTCCACACGCCTCGTTAATCTTCTGGGCAAGGGCTCGTAGTGTGTCGCCCACGAGCACTTTGGCTATGTTGGTGGCACGCATCTCGGTGGGGTTGTTGCGCAGACGCTCCAGCTCGGGTAGTGATATGGGGGTGATTGTACTCTCCACGCCCCTTGAGGCAAGGCCCGAAGCCAGGAAGTCTGGCTGAAAATCGAGGAATCCCTCCACATCGCATATCGCAACACGGCTCCATGGCATCTGTTCGGGGCTCTCCACGCGCAGGTACTCGCTCAAGGTGAGCCATGCGGGTTTGAGTACGCCGAGAGGTGTTACGCGGTAGTGGTTCTGTGTGGCACAGCCCTCCAGCTTGATACCCATATCGGCAAAGAACGGAGGTACTTGCTCTGCCAAATGGCCGATGCGCTCCGCGCCGAGTTTGGAGTAGGGGTGGGATTTGTCGAGCCCCTCAATCGCGTTAAGGGGGTTGCCCTCGCAGCCATACAGCTCAAACGAGCCCGAGAAGAAGTGAAGCGCGCTCTGGCCTGCTGATATAATCAGACAGTTCTGCCCCGCACGCGAGAGGGCAATACCGGCAGTCAGTCCGCTTAATCCGCCGCCTATTATGATGGTGTCAAATTTCATACGTTACTCCTCCGCAAAACTATCCAAACCACAAACTCCCTCGTAGACCCACGACGTGAACTGCGTCTCGCACAGCGTATCGCCCCACGCCACGGGGTACATGCCCCTCCATCGCTCGTTGAGGAACGAAGCCAAGTCCTCCTGTGCACGACGCGCACAGCCACCGGCCTTGCCGAGCAATCCCGCTGCACGACAAGCGCACAGCTCGCCCTGACACGTTCCCATACCAACTCGTGTACGGCGACGCAGGTTGAGCAGGTTTTTGACGTTCAGCTCCTTGATGGCGTAGTCCACCTCGCCAATAGATACCGCCTCGCACTCGCACACCAGCGAGCGGTCGTAGCGGTTGTCGGAGGCGATATGGCTACTTCTCGAGCCGTGGCGACCTTGCGCCGCGCGTGAGCCGATGCCGTATGTGGGTTCGGGGCTTTTTCTCTTTGAGCGTTCGCGCTCCATCTCGTCCGAGCCGGGTAGGCATATGTCGGCCGTTTGGCAGCGCTTGCGGATGTTCAGTTTCTTGCACACAAGGTCGGTCGCCCACTCGGCCATAAGTCGGTAGGTCATCAGCTTGCCGCCCGTGATGGTTATGAATCCGGGAATGTCGTCGCGCGTCTCGTGGTCCAAGCATACTATTCCGCGACTGATACTGCGACCCGTCTCGTCGTTGTCCGCAGCGACCAGCGGGCGAACTCCCGCATAGCCTCGCAGGACGCGTGTCTGCGCCAGGCTCGGGGCTAACTTCGCACCCTCGCGCAGCAGCAGATTCACCTCGTCGGGCGTAACTTGCAAATCGTCAATCTCGTCGTACGGGACTCGGCTCGATGTGGTGCCAATCAGGCTGATGGTGTCGCCCGGAACAAGAATGTCTGCATCGGCGGGCTTGCGACAGCGGTTGAGCACCATGTTGTTCACGCGGTGACCGAAGATTAGCAGTGCGCCTTTTGCGGGGAACATATTGACCCTTGCGCCCGCCATCTCGGCTATGCGATGACCCCAGATTCCGCCCGCATTGACGGTGATTTCGGCATAGGCCTCGCTCTCGGCCTTCGTGAGTCGATTGCGGAGCTTGACTCCCACAATCCTGCGTCCATCCTTGATGAACTCTACGACCTCGTGATAGGTCTTAATCTCGGCGCCATGCAGACGCGCATCCAGCGCGTTGGCTGTGGTGAGGCGGAAGGGATCGACCGAGCCATCGGGCACACGAACGGCACCGATGAGCGACGGATTGACCGAGGGCTCCAAGTGTCGCGCCTCGGCAGGGTCTATCGCCTCGGCTCGGATGCCCGCACGTCGGCACGATTTGATAAATGTCTTCTGGAAGCCCAAGTCGTCCTCGGGCAGAGTGATGAACAGTCCATCCGTCTCCTCGACGCAGTGGCGTGCGATTTTGCGCAAAATCATATTCTCGCGGATGCACTCGGCAGCCGACTCGCGGTCGGTTACGGCGTACCTCGCACCACTATGCAGCAGTCCGTGATTGCGTCCCGTCGCGCCGTTGGTTAAATCCATGCGCTCCACCAAGAGGGTCTTCAAACCCCTCATAGCGCAGTCGCGCGCGGTGCCAGCGCCCGTGATGCCGCCGCCAATGACAATCACGTCGTAATGATTCTTCTTTGCATCCATAGAGTTGTTTTAGGACGTTTTATTTCAAGAGTTTTTGTATCCCACCACAAATTTAGCCTTTTTTTTCGAAACCCCACCCTGCAAAGCAAAATCTTTCCGTGATTCCGCGTAAACTTGCTTTTCTTCACTCGCCTTTCACTATCTTTACATAAGATAAGATGCGGCTCGGAAGAAAAGTCCAAGTAAACTTGCTTTTCTTCACTCGCCTTTCACTATCTTTGCAAAAAATAGTTGTGAATTTATGAACTTTATAGGAATTATAGTAGGCCTTGCGACCTTTCTGGTGATCGGAGCTTTTCACCCCTTGGTTATCAAAGCCGAGTTCTATCTCGGCATAAAGTGTTGGTGGATGTTCCTTGTTGCGGGTCTTGTGTTTTGTGCGTTGTCGATTGCGGTTGAGAATTTTATCGCATCCACAATCCTGGGCGTAATGGCTTTTTCGTCGTTTTGGAGTATCTTGGAGGTTATCCACCAAAAGCGACGCGTGGATAAGGGCTGGTTCCCCGAAGGCCCGGGTCACAACAAATAATCAGCCCCCAACACCCCTTGCAATAATCGTAATCGCACCGTCAGATTTATTCTCGAACAAGTGGTGTGCCTACTCGGTATTTATAACGATGCCCTTATATACCTAATGGCTCCACCACTGCCGAATGGGTAGTCGCGAACATCGGAATTCATGTAAGGTGAGTCTGGGCAGACCTCTCCTTCGAAGCAACAACGAGGTTTTGAAAAGATAGTGCCATCCTCTGCTTGGCGTACAAATTCATGCGATTTTACCCTGATGACACATCTTACAACGCCCTTATATACGCCGAGCACATAATTGATGTATGCTGACTTATCTCTGCTGATAAGCCAGTATTTCCGTGTCGACTCATAAATGTCATATCTCTTATAAACCCCTTGGGCTTTGGCTTGGTTGTAACTGCGATTGAGATTTACCAAAAGTATATTATCCCTATCCTTTAGCTCAATCCTTGAGCAGTCGTATATAGCGTTGATTTCTTCAATGCTCTTTATGCCTTCGTCCCATTGATGGTGGCCTGCAATGAGATTTGTTAGCTGGTTGTTATGATTGAATTTCGAATAGGTCAGCATATCTATCAGGGTTGACTCTACAAGGAACGCCTCTTGTTCTTCAAGATTGTGGCGTATAATGTAGTGAACAACCTCTTTGCCTTCTGATTTGATACTTCGAATGGTGTCAAGTTTCAAATTGTGGGTATTATTATCCGCAATGGCTGCCGCTGCATGCTGGAAAACCCTATCCCCTTTACCTTTCCCAATGTAGAAAATTTTGTTATCCCTTGGGTCTACCAAGGCATATACATAATAAGCTAAAGCTTCCTTGACACTCTGTTTGAACTCCATACCCTCAATTTGTTGTTAGTAGCTATCTTACGCCATTAAATTTGCTCTCAAATGCAGCGCGCCTGCCCTTATAGCTCCTTGATAAAGGCCCTGCGGCGCTTGTGTTGAATATGCTGGTAGTCCGCGAAGTTGGCAAGGCTTTTATGGTTGGTCTCAAGAATTGCGGTTGTCTCTATTCGCTGAACGCCGTACTCCGCAAAGCGTGGCGTCATCTCGTTGAATATCAACGACGCAACGCCTTTGTCCTGATAATCAGGGCGCACCGCAATCAGTAACAAATCGAAGTCGGTCATTTTCTTGGCCTTCAGTGCCTTGAGGAGGTGGTACCAGCCAAATGGGAACAGGTGACCGCCACACTTGCGCAAGGCCTCCGAAAGTGACGGCATACCCAATCCGACTGCTACAATCTCGTCCTGCTCGTTGGCGACCATCGTGACAAAGTCGAAGTTGAGTATCGGGAAATACATCTTGCAGTAGTATTGCTTCTGTCGAGGTGTCATCGGTTGATAATTATAGAGCTTCTGGTATGCAGCGTCCAACACATCGAAGTAGCTGTATCCATATCTTTTTCTCAACTCTCTGGAATTTTTCACCTTAACGGTATGTAGATTGCTTCGTTGCTCGACAAGCTCCACAATGCGTTTCATTCGCTCGGGGGCCTCGGCCGGAGGTGTTATTTGATACTCAATCCAATCGGCCTCCTTGCGCAGTCCGTATCGCTCGTAATGGGCTATGTAGTAGGGGTGGTTGTAGAGGCTGGCCATAGGAGCATTATATTCGAAGCCCTCTAACAGCAGACCCTGGTGGTCGAAGTCCGTAAATCCCACAGGACCATTCAGGCATAGCATGCCCTTACTCTTACCCCACTCGGCAACCGCATCAAGCAAAGCTTTGAATACATCGTAATCATCGACAAAATCGAACCATCCAAAACGACATTTCTTCACACCCCAGGCTTCGTTTGCACGATGGTTGATGATTCCTGCGATGCGTCCTACTATTTTGTTGTCGCGATAGGCCATATACAGCACAAAATCACAAACCTCGAGAGCCGGATTGCTATTGGGCTTAAATGTATTTACCTCATCAAAGAATATCGGCGGACAGTAGTATGGATTGCCTTTGTATAGGTCTATTCCAAACTGTGCAAATTGCTTCAGCTCGCGCTTGGTCGTGACTTCTTTAATAAGAATATTGTTTAGGTTAGTCATAATCTTAAAGTTAATTCAATCTCTCTCTTCTCCCCGGGGTTTGTGGGACGAAAACGGTTTCTACACTCGCTAATCCACAATCGGACGAGTGGGGTCGTGCCTTCTAACCCTACTGTCCGAAAATCAGAAAACCAGACCGCTCAATCTTTTGTCCCAATGGCGGGACGCGAAAGGCTGTCTATGTTCTCTTTGTTATGTATATCAAGCAATTACCTTTGCCTTGTGCCATGCGCCCAAATTGATGGCCGCTTGGGTTTTGGGGAAGTGTTGTTCTCGAACCCGACATTTGCCGTACAAACGTCAGAACTACAATTCCTTACAGCAAAATTACGAATAATTTTTGAATTGACAAAATCACAGAGAGGTAGCCCCGCCTGCAACCCCCTCTCTGGCTTGCCGGACATTTCCCATTACCTTCGCCTTGCTGTTACGCTTGTGTGCGATTAGGATTTTGTTGCAGCCCCTCGCAGCTTCTATAGTGCGAGCTCGCAAGCATCGCCAAACGCCCATCCAGCAAACGCCTTTCGAGTTTGATGCAAATTCATACTTTTCTCCGAAAATATTATATCTATTTTGAAATTAACGGGTGTTAATTTGTGGATATATCCACTTTGCTGCAAGTTTCAATACAAATTATAATTGTACTCGACTTGTAAATATTACATCATATTGTGGTAAAATTGCAGATAATTGTAGCGGCAATGCAATTTAATCAATGAACAAAACCGCCCGATGTAGTATGCTAATTTAACCAATAAGCCGGTTTTAAATTGACAAAATCGAAGAGAGATGGCCTCTATTTGTAGCCACCTCTCTTCGGTTTACTGAATATTAGCACTCGCCTTCGCTTTGCTATTACGCTTGTGGGCGATTAGGTTTTGCAGCATCTCCTCGCTACTCTTGATTGTGTGAGCACGCAAGCAACGCTTAATCTCCGCAATTTGATAGTAGTACTTGTTGCCGATGGTACTGTAAGTGATTTTACCGGCGCTGCGTAGGCGTTGCAGGGTTTTGTCGCAGATGCAGAGATACTCGCATACCGCTTGCCCATCAACCCAATCGTCGTCGAGGGAACTTTGTTGCTCTAACTTGGCTTTGCGGATGAACTCGTCCATTGCATCAATTTTGCTAATCAACTGCTGAAAAGCGCCGTGTTCGATTGTTAATACTTCCATAGATCTTGGTTTTATTGGTTAAACATAAATGTATTGTCTGCGCAATTGAGGCCGCTTCATAAAAAGGATAGTGACATCCAACCGAAAAGGTTGGACAACGACACAAAAAAAGCAGAGGTGTTGCCTCTGCTCACAATGATATATGGATATTTGTATTAGAATACTTCTGATAAATGTTTTGCCGACATCAGTTTAGCGTAGTTGGTATATCTTGGGGCTTGTGGCGCAATACCCTTCTTGCCCTTATCCAACTCAATATGCGAAATCTCTTTTGCCGGCTCCTTGAAATAGAGGATGTACTTGTTTGTATCCTTATATTTCTCTATTCTATCAACCTCCGCAATATGGGTTATTGCTGACACCGGAGCAGTTCGATAGGCTGCGATATGCTTAATCTTATCAAGCATCGAAACCGAGATACGAATCTGCCACCAAGCATTGCTATCAATAAATGCAGATTGAAAGCCCTCCTCTTGTGCGGGCACCACAATTGTGTCGACATCCTCAACAGATACGCTTTTAGTGCTATTGCTTGTCGCAACAAACTCTTGAATTTCGTTATTAAATGGGATAAACTTATATAAAATTTTTCCCTCTTTATTCTCAAAGGTCTTAAACTCAATAATATCGGTATTCATTGTAAGTTGGCTCAACACATTCTCCAACTCAGCAGAACTATTGTCTATAATAACAATAGCAGCAACAGGCTTCTCAAAAATCAACGACTCCAACAATGCATCTATGTTGCGATACCCCATCTCGGTAATCTTCGACTCGATGAGAGCCAAATGCTCTGGAGATTTAGCGAGATAATCAATGATAAATTGCTTGATTTTTCTACCACTCGGTTTGTATGATATTGCAAATTTGAGTAGTTGCGAACCGATATGTTTGTAAGCATCGTGAATGCCCAATTCATTCTCAATGATATACAAACGAGGATTATTCGTAAATGTAAAATCTAGCAAGTAACCATCAGGAATCGTAACAATGCTCTCTCCGATTTTCTTCTTGATATCTATATAGACAGTATTGCTTCCAAATATATGTCGGTAATTCGCAACAACATCTTGCTCAAAATCCTTTTCCAGCTGATATTCTTTCAAATAATAAATATCATTACCACTAACAATGCGTTCCATATTATTGGGTTTTAGAGTTTTCTATTCTTGAACAAAGATAAATATTATTTGCGAAAGTTGTTACAAGCGACCCATTATAAACTATATTTAAAGTTTATGTTAAATTCGATTTTGTAGATAGACTATACTTAAATTTAGTTTATTTCTTTTGACTTTGATGATTCTCATTATGCTTTTGTCTTCGGTTTTTACCTGAATTTCTGTTCAGAAAAGCGACAAACGGTTTTGTTTGCAAAATCGTTTCACTTTAATTTGTGTACCGTGTTGATATGTCGAGTGTTACAAATGTTTGTACTGTACTTTTCCCAAAGAGGATAGTCTAATCGGTCGTATGCTTTTTTTATAAAAGAAAAATCCGAATTGCAGCGATTTGTCTCGGATTGCGAAATGTCATTTCTAAACAAAACATCGTTTAATTTCCCTGCAAACATATATAGTGTATTGATTCCAGGGAAATTAAATGACCTTTTTCTTTGTTTTTCGGTATGAATATCCTAGAAAAGTTGGATCACCACTCAGTATTTAGGGTGTCCCGAATGTTGAGTTTTGACCAATGGTTACAAAATGCTCTAAACATTTCCGATAATAGTTCTATTTACAACTATCACGGAACAAATAGGGTGATAATAGTTTAATTTGCAACTATTATGCAGTAATAATTTATTAAGGCTTGCAGCTCCGAAATTTCGGTTGAGGGTGAAATAGGGCGAAGAAATATTGCGTAACGATGATAAACGGTTACAAACGACTTAATCACTAAACACAAAATGGCACTCAAAGTGAGCACCTTTTGGCAAAATGTTTTATCATCGTTTGTTATTGGTATGCAATTCTACTTGCCGATGCAGAATGTTAAAGGTATTGATAATAAGAGTCTTACAAAGTTGAGACTCAAATAAGACCCAAATATTTGATAAACAGTGATAAACGATGATAGCTGATGATAAATAGATTGCAATAGGTGCAAACTTTGCGAAGTTGATTAGGACAAGCAAGTAGCTGCCAACCAAAAGCCGAAAAAACTCCTACTCTAATAATAGTCTAACTATTAAACAGCAAACAAATGAGAAGGAGTAAATTTAGAAGGCCGTGCAAGGTGCTTATATTCAATGGGGCAAGGGTGTTGGTGGCGATTGTTCGGTCGTTGCATTGTGCCGCTGAA
>JAZQXR010000023.1:0-7924 GCA_045632975.1 Rikenellaceae bacterium | reverse complement strand
CGTCCAAAAGAACATACACGAAGAAAAGTCGCAGTCCACTCCGAAAAAAAATCGGCGAAACCACGAATAAATGGTTTCGCCGATGTTGCGCAGGGGTTAAGCCTGCGTGTGTGATTAGATAGCGCTCGAGATGAGGAAGGTTGCTGCTACGGTAAGAATTGCGTAGAGCTCGGGGAACGCTGCGAGGATAAGGGTTTTACCCATCACGTCGTGACCTGCGCCGATAGCTGCGATACCGTTAGCACAAACTTTTGCTTGGTAGAGTGCCGAAGCGATGTTTACGATACCTACGAGCAGACCTGCACCGAAGATAGCGGTTGCTTGGAACATCGAAATCTCGGGTACCAAGAAGCTTTGAACCATGAAGAAGCTCACAAAACCATAAAGACCTTGCGAACCGGGAAGTGCCGACAGAATCATGTAGCTACCGAAAGCGCTACCGTTCTTTTTCATTGCACCTACGGCAGCTTGACCGCAAATTGCGGTACCCATGGCCGAAGCGATACCGGCCAAACCTACCATCATTACTACGCCTACATAGGCCAATACCAATGCTACTGAAGTTTCCATAATGTTTTTTAAGTTTTAATTTATTGATTATTTTTACTGATTATCATGTTTTTTGAAGGGCTCGAAGTTGCGTGTTGTCATCTCGAAACCGGCGTTCTTGAAGAACTCCACGAAGGTCAGACGCATCGGGTGTACGAACGACGAGATGGCCGACATAAAGAGGTTGATGCCGTGACCCACAAGATAGATGGCCGAAGCGCCGATAATCTTGAAGATGATGGCAACTATTGAACTGTCGCCGATACCCTGATCAAGACCTGTGAGTCCGAGTGCCAGCTGGTTGAAAACCAATGCAAGCACGCCGCCCGACAGTCCGATGGCAAATAGACGGATGTAGCTCAATACGTCGCTCAATAGTCCGGTAACGTTGTTGTAGGTGTCCCACAATCCCGAGCCGATGTTGGCAAAGATGCTCTTACCGGGCGAGTTGAACAGCAACATCAACGCCACCGACACGCCTGCAACGATGTAGAAGGGGATTGATGTCACGGTAAATCCGGGGATTGCCAATGACTCGTCGAGCATGGGCAGTGCCATAGCCAGACATGCCGATACCAACAGCATAAACCAGCCCAGCAAGCCGAACGAGTGGCGCACGCCGTGAGTACGAGCAATCATATAGATATTGATAGCCATACCGAACAGAATCTGGAATACACCCAGCGCCAAAGCATACGAGAAGAACTTGCCCTGGAAGTCGAGGAACGGCGAGTCGGCTATATCCTTATAGCCCAACATCTCGGGGATGCTGAATCCGAATAGCGAACCCGTATATGTTCCGAAGAGCACGGTCGCGCCACCGCAGAACATCGACAAAAAGGCTGCTTGACGCATCTTCGGACCACCTTTCAGCAAGAGGGCCAAACCTGCGGCCAGAATCACAGCACCATAACCCGCATCGTTAAGACATATTGCGAAGAACAACATGTAGAACGGAGCGAAGAAGGGTGTCAAGTCGAGTGTGCCATATTTGGGCAGGGCGTACATAGCACCGATAAGCTCGAATGCACGCGAGAACCATCCGTTCTTGAGTTTGACGGGGGTATTGTCCTCGGGAGTGGGCTTCTCTTTGATGTAGTAGAGTCCCGGCTCGGCATCGAGCATGGCATCCACAGCGGCCTCGTTATCCACCTCGGCCCACGCCTCCATGAGGGTCAGTGCGCCATCCGCCTCGCTCTTGCCCGAGCGTGCCACACGGTCGAAGTCGAGCTGACTTGCGATAATCTGGCGACTCTTCTCGAGCGCATCAACGCTTGCCACACATGCGGCATATACCTTATCCCACGAGCGAATCTCCTCGTCGAGACGTGTCATCTCGGCCTCCACCGCCGACAGGGGCATAGTGGGGAGTTTGAGCTCTTGGGCGTCAATCATAACCTCGGCATCGGGGCCTGTGACAACCACAAAGTACCAAGTGCCGTTCACATCGTTCACCGGCTCGACAACGTATTGTGTACGCCACTGGTCGATGTGGCGCTCATAGTCCGACGACTGCGCCGCAAAGAAGTGAAGCACAACACCTTCCGAGCGGAGGCGTTCAATCATCGAGGCATCGAACTCGCCCCAAGGTCTAACCTCATCGGCGACCTTTTGCAGGCGTGCTTTCTCGCCCTCGAGGTTAGCCACAGCCTGTTCGGCCGCGCAATAGCGGTCGAAGGCTTCGTCGCCACTCTCAAAGGGTTTGCCTCCCTGATATTGGGGTTGGTCGGCCATTGCACCAAGTTTGGCTACGGCCGCCTTATACTGTTCCAGCTCTATCATCACACGTCGGTCGGTCTCCGAGGGTTCCCAACCGCTCGTAGTAACATCCACAAGTCCGAGTTCCTGCAATCGAGAGAGGAATTCGTCACGCTTCGAGGAGAGCACCACGAAGCTATATTTATTCATCTTTACAATCATGGCTTACTCTTCTTGTTGTTGATGTTTACTTTTCACGATTTTCTGTGCGCTCTTCGAGAGGTTCTCCTCATCTTCGAGGAAGCGTTTGATTTTGCGTATAGCGTCTTGATAACCCGGGATTTGCACCTTTTCGTAGAGGTTTACTTTCTGGGTGGTTTTCTTACGGGCTTTGTCGAGCAGCTGCATCTTCAGGTCGTACACTTCGTACTCGACCATCAGTCGCGCCACACGTTGCAGCAACTCTACGCCATCGGCCGTCCACGCGGGGCTGCTAAACAGGTCGTAGTTCTTGCCGCCAAAGACAATATCCTTCAATACGGGGATGCGTACACCCGCGATTTTGATGGTATCAAGACAAACGTCCTCGATGCTCACAAGGTCGGCGTCGAACTCGCCCCAGAGTGCGGTCATGTAGTCGTACTCGGCCGACACATCCGAGAGCTGTTTTTCGAAGCTCTCCGCCACCTCTTTGGCTTTTGCGACCTCCAACCTCAAGGCGCTCTCCTTACTTTTGATGGTAGGGAGTGCCTTTTCACGAACTTTCAGCTGTTTGCCAAGTTCGCCGAGCGAAGTCTTGTTATATTGAAACTTGATAGCCATAAGCTGTTGTTATGCCACTGTGGGCCAATATTTTTCAACAAGTTCTTGTTTGATGGCAACCTCCGATGCGGTGAAGTATTTTGCAAACAGACTCCACGCGGTATCCAACATCTGGGTAATCTCGATATTGACGTCGATAGCCAGCAGTTTCTCGGAGTAGTCGTGGGCGAATTTCAGGGTACGCTCGTCATAGTCCGAGAGGTCGAAACCGTTCTCCAATTTGGTCTTGGCATTTGCAGCATCGGCATACAGACGCACGCAGGCATTCATCACTTGGGGGTGGTCCTCGCGGGTCTTCTTACCGATAACCAGCTGTTTCAGACGCGACAGGCTTCGGAAGGGGTCGATAATAACCTTACCGGTGTGGCTATCGTTACGCAGGAACAGCTGACCCTCGGTGATATAACCGGTATTATCGGGCACGGCGTGGGTAATATCGCCACCCGACAGAGTGGTTACGGCGATGATGGTAATCGAACCACCATTAGGCAGTTGCACGGCCTTCTCGTAGATTTTCGCCAAGTCCGAGTAGAGCGAACCGGGCATCGAGTCTTTCGAGGGGATTTGGTCCATACGGTTCGACACGATAGCCAGCGCATCGGCGTAGAGGGTCATATCGGTGAGCAGCACCAGCACCTTCTCGCCTTTGTCGGCTGCGAAGTACTCGGCAGCGGTCAGCGCCATATCGGGAATCAGCAGACGCTCCACAGGAGGGTTCTCGGTGGTGTTCACGAAGCTGACGATACGGTCGAGTGCGCCTGCATTCTCGAACACGCTCTTGAAGTAGAGGTAGTCGTCGTTACTCATACCCATACCGCCGAGGATAATCTTATCGGCCTTTGCACGGAGGGCCACGTTAGCCATCACCGCGTTGTAGGGTTGGTCGGGGTCGGCGAAGAAAGGAATCTTCTGACCCGACACGATGGTATTGTTAAGGTCGATACCTGCGATACCGGTTGCGATAAGCTCGCTGGGTTGGATACGACGGAAGGGGTTGACGGTGGGGCCGCCGATAACGCGGGGCTCACCCTCGAGTTGTGCTCCGCCCTCGATAGGCTCACCATAGGCGTTGAAGAAGTGGCCTGCAAGGTCGTCGCTAACGTTCAATTTGGGGGGCTCGCCATGGAAGATAACCTCCGAGTTGGTTGCGATGCCCTCGGTGCCGGCGAACACTTGGAGTGTCACGTTCTCGCCGCTAATCTTAACCACCTGTGCCAATTTGCCACCTACGGTAGCAAGCTCGTCGTTGCCGACGCCCGCAGCCTTGAGGCTCACGGTAGCTTTGGTGATATTATCGATTTTGGTATAAATCTTTTGAAATGCTTTGGTTGCCATAGTTTAGTTCTCCTTTGCTTTGGTTGCCACGTACTCGTGGATTTGTTTGGCGTAGTCGTGGAACTTCTCGCTCTGCCACTCGGTGTAGTTCATTTGGCGGAACAGGTTGATGAGTCCCTTGAAGAATGTACCACACTCCTCGAAGTCGACAAACTCAAAGGTCTTGTCGCACACGTCCAGGACCATGTTGTAGAGGTATTTCTGACGTTCCATGGGGCAGTTGGCATCAATCTCGTCGAAGGCGTCTTGTTGCAGAATCACAAAGTCCACCAGCTCGCTCTTGTAGTAGCGCTCGTGGTACTCTACGGGCACACCGTCATCACCCAGGATGTTGATTTGCTCCGAAGCCTCTTTACCACGTTGAACGATGGTTTTGCCTTTGAACACCTTCTCGACCCAACCTTTCTCGACTTTGCCGTCGAGGTACTCGACAACCTCGGGGTACTCCAGATATTTCGAGTACGACTCGATGGGGTCGATTGCGGGGTAGCGTTTGCTATCTGCGCGGCCTTGCGAGAGGGCGTAGAAACAGCGAGCAGCCTTCTTGGTCGATTCGGTAACGGGCTCCTTGAGGTTACCACCCGCGGGCGATACGGTTCCGAGGAAGGTCACCGAGCCACTCTCGCCATTGGGCAGGTAGACCAGACCCGCACGCGAGTAGAAGTTCGAGATGATGGCCGAGAGGTCCATCGGGAACGCATCCTGACCGGGGAGCTCCTCCAGACGGTTACTCATCTCACGCAGCGCTTGTGCCCAACGCGAGGTCGAGTCGGCGAGGATAAGCACCTTCAGACCCATTGCGCGGTAGTACTCACCGATGGTCATACCGGTATAAACCGATGCCTCACGAGCTGCAACGGGCATGTTCGATGTGTTGCAGATGATGGTGGTACGCTCCATAAGTTTGTGTCCGGTGTGGGGGTCGTCCAAGTGGGGGAACTCGGCGAAGATTTCAACCACCTCGTTTGCACGCTCACCGCAGGCAACCATGATGATAATATCGGCCTCGGCTTGTTTCGAGATGGCGTGTTGAAGCACGGTCTTACCCGCACCGAACGGGCCGGGGATAAAGCCGGTACCACCGTCTGCGATGGGGTTGAACGTGTCGATGGCGCGAACGCCGGTCTCCATCACGCGCGAGGGGCGCGGTTTGGAGGTATATGCTTTGATAGCCTGTTTTACGGGCCACTTTTGAACCATGGTGATGTTGTGGTCGTTGCCCTCGGCATCGGTAACCACAGCCACGGTGTCGGTAACTTTGTACTCACCGGCAGCGGCTACGCTCTTCACGGTATAGCCTGCGGTCATGGTAAAGGGGACCATGATTTTGTGTGCAACCCACATCTCTTGCACCTCGCCGAGCCACGAACCTGCGCTCACTGCGTCACCCGCTTTGGCCAGAGGTTTGAACTCCCAGAGTTTGTTGTAGTCGATAGGGTCGGTGGTTGTACCGCGCTCGATGAACAGACCGTTCATCTTCTCGAGGTCGTTTTGCAGACCGTCGTAGCTACGCGAGAGGATTCCCGGCGCAAGTGTTGCCTCGAGCATGTGTCCCTCGAACTGCACGGGGTCGCCAATCTTCAGACCGCGTGTGCTATCGAACACCTGAACGTAGGCAGCATCGCCAATAACTTTGATGACCTCGGCCATCAACTTAACATCGCCCAAATCTACGTGGCAGATTTCGTTTTGCGAAACGGGGCCATCGGCCTTCACCACCACAAGGTTCGAGACGATACCTGATACTCGTCCTGTTGTTTTCATCTTTATTTATTGTTTTTATATTTTGCTAATTACTCGGCGCGAGCCGCTTTTTCGATTTTGTCGCGGGCGCTCAATCCACCCACAAGGCGTTTGTACATCTCGCGGCCGCGCTCCACATCGAGTGCGCACCAGCGGTGTACGAGGTTGACACGGATAAGGTAGGCCAACACAACGTCGATATTGAAGTAGTCGAAAGCGGTAAGCTCCTCGGTATAGTTCCAGCGCAGGAGGTCGATGCGGTGCTCCTTGTCAATCATATTGACATCTTCGGCCAGAGCGTTGAGCAGCGTATCAATCCACGGCAGCTCGCCCTTGAGTCCGAAGTCTGCGGCCGAGCTACGGGTGAGGTTCGAGGTAAACTCGTCGGCACCCACAATCACATCGGCAACGGCAACATCGAGGCGGCGTGCGGTGACGGCAGCACTCACATTACGCAGGGTCTTGTCGAAGGCAGCCCACTCTGCAAGGAAGCCGCTCTTGGAGCGTGCGCACTCCTCGTAGTAGGCCTCGAAGAGCGCCTTCTCGAAGGGTTTCGAGAGGTCCATGCCCTCCCACTGCTCATCCTCGGGGTCGGCATACGCAGCGATGAGGCGTGCGATAAACGCGGGCAGCTCACGGGGATTCTCCAACTCCTCGGCGAGTTCCTCTGCCGTGAAGTTGCCAAGTGCCGAGAAGCGGCTGCGTCCGGTGCGCAGGCTGATGATATTCTCGATGTCGTAGAAGGTATAGAGCATACGCACAGCATCAGCATCACGGCCGTCGAGTTGTTCGACCACCGAGTCGATGATTTCGCGTGCATCAAAGCCCTTGGTATCGGCGTCGAGCGCCCACTCCTTCAGACCGGCAACGAGAGTATAATACTGTTTGGCAAACATCTCTGCGGGGTATTATTTGTAAAGGAGGGTAGAAACTTTGTCGCGCAGGTACTCGCCCAGCAGTGCGTCGAAATCCTCGTCGGCGAAGCTGATGTAGTAGCCACCATCTTTGGCGCCAATCTTGAAACCGCTCTTTACGTTCTTGCTATACGAAACCTCTACACCGGCAGCCAGCAGCTCTTTGGTAGCGGCGGCAAACACCTTGTCCAGCTCGGCCTGTTTGTCGGCGGGGAGCAGTGCGGCGAGGCTCACGATATCGGTCGAAGCGCCATTCCAATTCTTGGCAACGGC
The DNA here is from genome assembly GCA_045632975.1 of Rikenellaceae bacterium. Lineage (GTDB taxonomy): Bacteria > Bacteroidota > Bacteroidia > Bacteroidales > Rikenellaceae > UBA940. The sequence continues at coordinate 590 of JAZQXR010000023.1, read as the reverse complement.
CAGAAGCATCTCCTTAACGAAGGTTGCATCGAGAGTTGCTGCGCTAACGGCTTTCGATACGGTATCGGCAACAATCATGTTGTTAATCTCGCTTTTGAGTTTAGCCACAGCTTGGCGGCCTGCGAGCGAGATTTCGGTCATGGTGTTTTTGGTGAGCTCCTCGGCGCTTTTTTGTGCCTCGGCAACGATAGCTGCTGCTTTGGCCTCGGCCTCGGCTACGATAGCTTTTGCCTTGCTTTGGGCGTCGGCAACGAGTTTATCGGCATCGCTACGACCTTTGGAGAGACCCTCTTCGTAGAGTTGCTCGGTGAGTTTTTGAAGTTTGTTTTCCATGTGTATATCTGATTTATATTTATAATCCTAATTTTGGTGCTCATCGCGGAGCAGGTCTACCACGCTCTTAACGGGGGTGAAGGTAGCCGAGGGAACCTCCACAAAGAGGGTGTTCCAGCGAGCCATTGCGCCGTTCCACAGACCGGGCAGCTCGAGGGCTTTCAGTTCGCGGCCATCCTTGCTCTTGCTCGAGATAAAGCCGGTCGAGGGGTCGACATACTCTTTGAGGTTGAAGTTGTCGCCGTTGTGGTCTTGAA
>JAZQXR010000022.1:0-22405 GCA_045632975.1 Rikenellaceae bacterium | reverse complement strand
TGGAGCGAGAGAATCTCGTAGGGCTCCTGTTTGGTGCGAATAATCTCGCGGGCTGTAATCTCAATGTCCGAGTCTTGGCCCTGCACGCCACCCACCGGTTGGTGAATCATCACGCGCGAGTGGGGGAGTGCCGAGCGTTTGCCAGCGGTACCTGCGGTGAGCAGTACTGCGCCCATGCTTGCGGCCATTCCGGTGCAGATGGTGGCAACGTCGGGGGTAATCATCTGCATGGTGTCGTAGATGCCCAGACCTGCGCTCACCGAGCCACCCGGCGAGTTGATGTAGATTTGAATATCGCGTTCGGGGTCGGTCGACTCCAGAAAGAGAAGTTGTGCTTGGATGATGTTGGCTACATCGTCGTTGATGGGTGCGCCGAGGAAGATGATGCGGTCCATCATCAATCTCGAGAATACATCCATCTGGGCGACATTCAGCTGTCGCTCCTCGATGATGGTCGGCGACACGTACGCCGCTTGCAGGTTTGCATAGGCGTGTACGGCGGCCGAGCTGATTCGTGCCTCGCTGAAGGCGTATTTCTCAAAATCTTTCTTAATCATTGTGTAATAGTGTGTTGCGGTCGTGTGGCATTTGCCAAACGCGTCCGCGGATTCAAAGATAGTATCTTTCGCGTAATATTCAAAATAAATAGGCCACTTTCGCGGGGTTATTTTTTTGAATGGGCGATTGTGGTGGCGGGCAATCAGCCTGTGGCTTTGCGGTAGCGGGCCAGCGCGTCGCGAAGCGAGAGGTGAGTGCCGATAGCATTGGTGTAGAGCTGAATCCACGATAGCTGTGCCGAGAGCACATCGAGCACCGAAATCTGCCCCTCGGAGTAGGAGAAGGTTGCCAGCGAGAGGTTCTCGGTGGCTATGGCGAGCGAGGCCTCAATCTGCTCAACCTCGCGGTAGGCTTGCTCCACATCGCTCCACGAGTCGGCCTCCTCGAGTGTGATTTGGTCGCGCAAATCGCCCGCTGCAAGCAGGCTCTGCATCATGGCCGCCTCGGCTATGCGTACCGACTGCCGCCGCTCGCCCCACGCAAAGATGGGAATGTTGATGGCAATGCCCGCAGAGCCGTTCACTTTCAGGCGGTTGCGGGTGTTTGGCACATCGGGGGAGAGCACTCCGGCAATATCCATCGAGATGGTGGGGTGGTAGGCCGCGCGAGCCCCCTTCACGCCCCATGATGCATGCTCCACCGAGGCCATCGCTGCACGCAGGTCGCCACGGCGCGCAAGGACGCTGTCGAGCGATATTCGTGAGGGAAGAGTCACGGGGGTTGTGAGTGAGTCGGTGAGCCTCCATAGGGCGTCGGGAGCCTCGCCCATCAGCACGTTGAGGTTGTGGCGTGCGCGGAGGGCTGTCTGCTCGGAAACAATCTGATTGTAAATGGCTTCGTTGAGCTGTGTTTCGACCATCAGCAGGTCGCCCTTGCCCGTGTAGCCATCCTCGAAACGGGCCTCGACAAGCGCCTTTAGCGAGCTTACAATCTCGGTGTAGTGCTCTCTGACGCGCTCCAAAAGTTGTGTGGCGAGTGCATTCCAATAGGCGTACTCGGCGATGTAGAGCACCTCGCTGCGGGTGAACTCCTCGTAGGCATGTGTGCGCTCCACCTCGGCGCGAGCCTGACCTATGGCGGCTCGGGTCGTGCCACCGTCGTAGATGCGCCCCGAGATTACGGGTGCGAGCGAGTAGGTGTAGGGCTTGATGCGGGAGCCGTCGTCGGTGCGCTGACCTCGGAAATTCACACGGAAGTCGCCCGCCGCGTCGAGTCGTGGTAGGTAGCCTATCTTGGCGCGGCGCAGACCTGCTTCGGCGGCGTCGATTGCCCATTGGTTTGATAGCAGGGCATAGCTGTACTCCTCGACGCGGCGTTGGTACTGCTCGACCGAGAGCTGTGCATGGCAGCGCAGCGAGCAGAGCACCAATACGAGAGTTAGGACTGAAGTTCTCATTGGCATTTGGTTTTAAGACATATTGCATAGATGGCGGGGAGCACAAAGAGGGTGAGCAGCGTTGCACCCACAAGGCCGCCCATGATGGTTACGGCCATGCTTCCGAACATGGCGTCGAAGGCCAGCGGCAACACTCCGAGGACGGTGGTCCCGGAGGCCAATGCCACGGGCAGAACACGGCTTCGGGTGGCGCTCACAAGTGCGTTGTAGTCAGCTCCGTAGCCTACCGAATCGACAAGCACCACGCCATTCTTGATGTTCATGCCCACAAGACCGATAAGACCCAGCAGCGAGAAGAAATCGAACGGCTTGCCCGTGACGGCAAGACCGGCCACGGCGCCCGCCACGACCAGCGGCACGGTGAGCAGCACCACAATCGGACGGCGATAGTCGCCAAAGAGCAGCAACAAAACCACGAATATCAGTACTGCCGTAAGGGGTATCTGACGAGCGAGAGCCGATGTGCTCTCGGCTTGCCCCTCCTGCTCGCCGAACAGCTCGACGGAGTAGCCCGCGGGGAGTGTTATCTCGCGCTCGATGGTGCGTTTCAGCTCGCCGAACAGCTCGACCGTTCCGACACCCTGCGCAGGGTCGCATTGGGCCATCATCACACGGCGGCGGTTGTGGCGGTTGATGGTGTGGAACTCATAGCCGAAGTCGAATCTCGATACGGTCTGTTCGAGGGGGTAGACGCGGCCGCTACGCGAGAAGATGGGTATGCTGCGCAGGTTGGCAAGTGAGGCTTCGTCGGAGCTCTCGTCACGCAGCAGAATGGGGATGTAGCGGTCGCCCTCGCGGAAGTGTCCGAGGGTGTAGCCCGTGGTGGCGATGGTCATGTAACGCGCCATGTCCGAGCGACTTATGCCGAGCCGTGAGCCACGAGCCTGCGAATACACGGGGCGCCATACGGGTACTTTATTTCCCCAACTGCCGCGAATATTCACGGCTCGTCCGTCGCGCCGCATAATCTCGCAAGCGTGGTTGGTGAGCGCCACAAGGGTGTCTATATTGGGGCCGATGAACCCGAACTCGATGGAGGCCTCGGGGGCGGGCGAGAGCTTGAACAGCGACGAGCGTATCCACACCTCGGGCACGGAGTCGCGCACCCAGCGGGTGAAGGCCTCCTCCACGCGGCGGGTGTCGCGTTTGGAGTTGAGCTCCACCAACAGGTTGGCAAAGCCCGGCGAGCCACTCACGGCGCTCGATGCGAGGTAGTAGCGGGGTGGGGTAGCGCCCATGGTTGTGGATACTCGGCGCACCTCACTTTGGCGTGTGAGCCACTCCTCGAGCCTGCGAGTTATGCGTTCGGTGTCGTCGATGTCGTAGCCCTCGGGCAGACGCACATCGGCGCGAAAGTAAGGTTTGTCGAGGTTGGGGAAGAAATCCTTGGGCATCACCGCAAGTCCCGCAAGCGAGAGTGCAAGCACTCCATAGCCTATCAGTACCGTTGTCCAGCGGTGGCGAATACACCACCCTATGGAGCGGTCTATCCACGCCATGCGCGAGGTGCGCGGGGTGTCGGCACGCAGCAGGCGGCTATTCATGAGTGGAACTTGCGTGAGCGACAGCAACCAGCTCAACATTAGCGATATAGCGAGCACCACAAAGAGCGGGCGCACAACCTCGGCCACCGACGAGCGGGCAAGGTTGAGGGGCAGGAACGATAGCACCGCAACGAGGGTTGCACCGAGCAGCGCCCAGCGCGACATGGCGGCGCCCTCGATGGCGGCTCGGGGGCGTGGCACACCTCGGCGCAGTAGCGAGAAGGTGTTGTCGGTCACCACAATGGCGTTATCGACAAGCATGCCCATGGCGATAATGAATCCCGCGAGCGAGGTGCGGTTGATACCCTCGCCCAGAGGCCCCATCAGCAGTAGTGTTCCGCCTATGGAGAGCAACAGCGACAGCCCTATTGTCAGGCCCGAGCGCAGGCCGATGGCTGCCATCACGAGCACTATGACGATGGCCACCGACTCCAGCAGGTTGGCGATAAAGCGGTTGTTGGCTTGGCGGGCAATGCGGTCTTCGGGGTAGAGCTCCGTAAGCTCGATACCCAGCGGGATAAACGCTTTGAGGCGTTCCAACTCCTCGGCCACGAGGCCGCCCGTACGCACGACATCGCTCCGTTTTTCGGTCGAGATACCTATGCCCATTGCGCGGCGGCCATCGACCCTCATAAGCGAGGTGGGTGGCTCGCGGTAGCGCATCTCGATGGTGGCAATATCACTCAAAGCAATCTGTCGTCCATCTTTGGCCATAAGTATCTGTGCCCCAATATCCTCGATGGAGCCATAGGCTGTGGGTTCGACAATCTTGATACGCACCTCGCCCGCATCCTTCTCGCCAATATCCACCACCACATTGCTTGCCCTCACAGCCTCGATGATGCTCTCGGGGCGCACGGCAAACGAGGCGAGGCGGGCACGGCTGACACGAATCTCGATGGTGGGTTGTTGTTCGCCAAAGAGGGTCACACGTTCTACGCCCGGGAGCGTAATCACCGCGCGTCGCACCATCTGTGCTGCATCGCGCAGCTCCTCATACGAGATACCCTCGTCGGCCGACATGCCATAGTAGATGCCATACACCGCACCGAAGTCGTCCTCCACCTCGATAGCGGAGGCTTCGGCGGGCAGGCGGCTCTGGATATTGAGCGTCTTGCGGCGCAGTTCGTCCCACAGCTGCGGTATCTGTCGGGCGGGGGTGTCGGAGCGCAGTTCGACCGTGATACGGGCATAGCCGAAGTGCGATTCCGAGGTTATGTTATCCAACATTGGGAGCGATTGCAGTTCGGTTTCGATAGGCTCGACCAGCAGCTCCTCAATCTCGGTGGGCATGGCGCCTGCCATTCGCACGGTGAGCACGGCCGACTTTATCACAAAGGGCGAATCCTCTTTCTTGCCCAGACGTTCGAACGACACAATGCCGCCCACGAGCAGCACTGCTACAAAGAACCATACCACCTTGGGTCGGTTCAGCGAGTACGATTCGATACTCATGGCGCGTTACGGTTGGATGGTTACACGTTGGCCGCGCGAGAGTTTATAGACCCCTGCCGTAACCACGCGGCTACCGGGTGCGACGCCCTCGGCCAGAATCATATTGTTGTCGGTCAGCGCACCGAGCGTTACGGGCACTGCTTGGGCGCGGTCGTCGGCGACAACCCACACCATAGGTTGGGATGTGGAGTCGGGCACAAAGATGGCCGTAAGCGGAATCTTCACTCCGCTCTCGTCGCCCTCGCTCTCGACATGCACCGTACAGGCCATACCCGGGGCTATGCCCACATCTGCGTCAGCCTCGACGGAGAGTGCCACGGGGACACCCGTACCATCGGGCGAGGTACGGACCCAATCTTTGAGGCGTGCGGCGAAGCTCACCGAGGGCATATTATCGAACACCACACTGAACACAGCGTCATCTCTCTCCAGCAGCGGGATGCCACTCTCGGGCATAGTGAACTTGACGGTACGGGTCGAGGGGTCGACGATACGGACTATAATCTCGCCCGGCGACACACGTTGGTAGGTATCCACATATTTCTTCTCGACGATGCCCGCGATAGGCGTTCGCAGTTTAGTATCTCCGAGCACATCGGCGGCATTACGCCATGCCGATTCTGCACCCACATAGTTATTGCGTGCCGTCTCGTACTCGCTTTGCGAGATAGCCTCGCGGGCGAGCAGTCGTTCGGCACGTTCATACTGCGATTTTGCGGCGAGATAGGTGGCTCGAGCCGCGTCATAGGCGAGCTGGTAGTCCCTCGGGTTAATCTCCGCAACAACTCTTCCCGCACGGACATACTCGCCCTCGCTCACATCAAAAGAGGTTACTTGGCCCCCAACCTTGAACGCCAGATTCGCAGAATGGTCGGCCGTAGCCATGCCCGCATAGTCCCTGCCAACACCACCATAGCCCCCGACAGTATAGGTCTTGACAAGTTGAGGTTGAGGTGTGCGCACGACCTCGCGCACGCAACCCCAACAGCACATAGTCACAATCCATAACAACGCTCTTCTCATATCAACACAGTTTTAATCCCCCACCCAACAACCAAAACCGTGCCTATCTTTTCAATTCACAATTCGCAATTCACAATTCGCAATTTCGGAGGGGACATACGGAGGGGACTGCGACTTTTCTTCGGGAAAAGTCGCCCAAAAGACTCTGCGAGAAACTGTGTTTCTCGTTGTTTGGCGATGTGGCCGCGGTATTTGATTGGGGTGCGCCTAAAGGCGCAGTAAAGGCAAAATGGAATAGCTGTTTACAAGCGAGCTTGTACAGCCATTCCCTTCCGCTTTTCTTTCCGCCACTAACGTGGCTCCTCTCCCCCAATCAAACACCACTTCCCCCAAAAGTCAGTCCCGCACCAACTCTTCTGTTGCTACCATTCTATTATCACCTCATCATATTGAAAGAGATAGGAAATGCACACCTTTGGAATAAATAGGAGTTGTGAATAGTGCGAGATTCTGTATTGCCCATTGTAGGGTTGTGGGAGAGGATTTGAGGGGCAGTCTGCGGACTGCGTAAAAATGGTTTGAGCAGGGATGTAAGCTTGTTTACAAATCCCTGCTCAAAACATTTTTATACTGCGGCGTAAGCCGACCCACAAATACTATCGCAAACCACATACCCAAACAACGAGAAACGCAGTTTCTCTCCCGCCGGTTTGCGGCCGGTTTTTGGTTCTTTTGGGCGTCCAAAAGAACATAACAAAGAGGCACTCCTATCCTAAATAAAAGTACACGTTATTTCATGTTTGCTCGGGCGGCTTTGGCGAGTTCGGAGGCGAAGACAAATTCGTTGAGTTCGCGGTTTGTTGAGGTGAGGATGTCGGCCGAGGAGCCTTCCCACCATTTTTGTCCTTCGTGGATATAGATGATTTTTTCGCCGATGCCCATCACCGAGTTCATGTCGTGGGTGTTGATGATGGTTGTTATATCGTACTCTTTGGTAATCTCTTGAATCAGATGGTCGATGACGACCGATGTCATGGGGTCGAGTCCCGAGTTAGGCTCGTCGCAGAAGAGATATTTGGGGTTGAGCACTATGGCGCGGGCGATGGCTACACGCTTGACCATACCGCCGCTCAACTCCGAGGGGTAGAGGTGGTTTGCGCCGTTGAGGTTTACGCGTGCAAGACAGAAGTTTACGCGCTCCATCTTCTCGCGTTCGCTCTGGGTGGTGAATAGGTCGAGGGGCAGCTTTACGTTCTCCTCGACGGTCGAGCTGTCGAGCAGTGCGCCGCCTTGGAAAATCATACCCATGTCGCGGCGAATATTTTTCAGCTCGCGGAAGCCCAGGCCCGAGAAGCAGGTGTCGTCGTAGTAGATGGCACCCGAGTCGATGGGGTGTAGGCCGACCAAACTTTTGAGCAGTACGGTCTTGCCCGAGCCGCTTCGGCCGATAATGAGGTTGGTTTTGCCTTTCTCGAAGGTTGCGGAGATGTCGTTGAGCACGACTCTGCCGTCGAAGCTTTTGGTAATATGTTCGGCGCGTATCATCGGAGCAACATTAGTTGAGTCATTACAAGGTCCATGAGCAGAATCACAATACAGCTGATTACTACGGCTTTGGTGCTGGCGCGACCCACTTCGAGCGAGTTGCCGCGTGCATTGTAGCCGTAGAAAGCCGCCACCGAGGTGATGATGAAGGCGAATACCACCATCTTCAGCAGGGTGTATGTCATGGAGTAGGGTCGGAAGTCGAAGTAAAGTCCTTGGAGATAGTCCTCGGGCGGACATACACCACCGAGGCTACACATGATATAGCCGCCCACAACACCCACCAATATCGACAGCACGGTGAGCAGCGGGAAGAATACCATTGCGGCCACGATTTTGGGCAGCACCAAATAGCTCGCCGAGTTGATACCCATGATTTCGAGGGCATCAATCTGCTCGGTGATGCGCATGGTACCAATCTCGGAGGCTATGGCCGAGCCCACCTTACCGGCGAGGATGAGCGCTGTCACGGTCGAGGCGAATTCCAAAACCATGGTCTCGCGGGTGGTGTAGCCAATCATCATCTTGGGGATGAAGGGCGACTCGAGGTTGATAGCCATCTGGATGGTGATTACGGCGCCGATGAATATCGAGATAATGGCTGTGATGACAATCGAGTTGATGCCGAGTGCCTCCATCTCGAACAGCGTTCGCTTGTAGTATATGCGGGCCTTCTCGGGTCGTGAGAAGACCTTGCCCATGAGCATAAAATACTCGCCGAGAATCTTTAGAAACTTCATCTTCAAAAAAGTGTAGTTGGCGGTCGTCAGTGTGAAGTGCGACCGTATGTGGTAGTCTATTTCTTAATCTCTTTGTAATCAACGTATTCGCCCACGTCGTCATTGACCCTCTTTTCGGGTTGGCGTTGGGTTCGTTGGATTGTTACATCCCCCTCCTGTGGCATCTCACGCGAGCCACGCTCCACGCCTACCGAGCCGCGCATCACGTCGCGGAACATGGTGTAGACACGCCACGCCAAGTAGGCCAAAAAGAGTATTCCAAAAAATCGCATCATAATCGTTCAGAGATGTTAATATCGGTGCAAAGATAAGACTTTTTTGCAAACATCGCGCAAAAGCCTTTTTGTCAAGCCAAACGAACGAGATGTGGGAGTTATTTCGTGGGGTATTATTTTTTGTGGTGTGGGTGCATTTTGGGGTGTTTTATACCTTATTTATGCTTTTAAAGCGAAAATACTAAATAAAAATATTTAAAAACCGCGAAAAGTTTTGTTGAATTGCAAAGATTTACTAATTTTGCACCGATTCTTGTGTTATTCTATTAACACAGGGGTGCAAACAAAGGGGCGGCGGGGTGCGAGAGGGCACGGCCGTACAAAGGCGCGGCGGTCGAGCGAGGCTGCGGCGCGAGCGAACAGAAACAAGAAGTTTAACACTAAATATTTAGGTAAAATTATGTCGAAAATTAAAATTGGTATCAACGGTTTCGGACGTATCGGCCGTTTGGTTTTCCGTGCTGCTTGCAACAACGCAGACACTATTGAGGTAGTAGGTATCAACGACCTCGTACCCGTAGAGTACATGGCTTACATGCTCAAATACGACTCGGTTCACGGTCGTTTCAACGGCACCATCGCTGTTGAGGATGGCAAACTCGTAGTAAACGGCAACGCAATCCGCGTAACCGCTGAGAAAAACCCCGCAGACCTCAAATGGAACGAGGTTGGTGCAGAGTACGTAGTTGAGTCGACCGGTCTGTTCCTCACCAAAGAGAAAGCAGAGGCTCACATCGCTGCAGGTGCCAAATACGTTGTTATGTCGGCTCCCTCGAAAGATGACACCCCCATGTTCGTATGCGGTGTAAACACCGACACCTACGCTGGCCAAACCATCGTTTCGAACGCATCGTGCACCACCAACTGCTTGGCTCCCCTTGCCAAAGTTATCAACGACAAATTCGGTATCATCGAGGGTCTTATGACCACCGTTCACGCTACCACCGCAACTCAAAAGACCGTAGACGGTCCTTCGATGAAAGACTGGCGTGGTGGCCGTGCTGCTGGCGGTAACATCATCCCCTCGAGCACCGGTGCTGCTAAAGCTGTAGGTAAAGTTATCCCCTCGCTGAACGGTAAACTTACCGGTATGGCATTCCGCGTTCCCACTCTCGACGTATCGGTTGTTGACCTGACCTGCCGTCTGGAGAAAGCTGCTTCGTACGAGGAGATCAAAGCCGCTATGAAAGCTGCTTCGGAGAACGAGTTCAAAGGCATCATCGAGTACACCGAGGACGATGTAGTTTCGACCGACTTCACTGGCGACGCTAACACCTCGATCTTCGACGCTAAAGCTGGTATCGCTCTGAACGACAACTTCGTTAAACTCGTAGCTTGGTATGACAACGAGTGGGGTTACTCGAACAAAGTTATCATGCTGATCCAAAAAATGTACGCTTTCAACAACAAGTAATCGAAAGCCACATTTTCTGTGAGTTAGGGCTTGTCCATCAGGGCAAGCCCTTCCTTTTTTAAATTCACAATTCACGATTCACAATTCACAATTGTTTTGTGTTCGCGGATTTTTTCACTAAATTTGTAGGTGATAAATCTATATCTCTATGAAACGGATTATTAAAATCTCATTACTGCTTGTATTTGCGGTAGCGCAGATGGGGTGTGTTGGTCTGCTTGAACCATTACCTCCATATTGGGGTGGTGGAAAGTCTTATCCTGATGATTACGAAGGTGTCTTGTTTGTATTGAACAGCGACAACGAGGATGCTCATTACAAGATGATTCTTTGGGGAGAGCAGGGGGACTATATCATGTTGCAAAAATATCAGAGTGATTACAGCTCTACGGTAGTCATAGACACCGTAAATATAACCAAAAACAATACGTTGGAGCCATTCGAAACGCCGTGGCATTGTGCTATGGAGACTCTCTTGGGAGGTGTAACTCGCTGTGAAATCTACAAAATGGATGATGACTTGCCTCGAAACGCTCCTATAAGCGAAGGTTTCGAAGGCAAAGAGCCCTTTGTTGTGTACGAGGTGGGTGATAGTCTGCCGAACTCCTTCTTCGATGCCAAGAATTGGAAGTATCGCAAAGGTAGCATGAGATTAGACTATGCTCCGACTTTGGTAACAAGCCACGAGTATATATACAAAATCATAGAGCCCGCCGAGTAGTAGTGAGCGATATACATTTTAGGCGCGAGCCCGACCGAGTGAGGTTGGGCTCGCGTGGTTTAAATTCACAATTCACGATTCACAATTCACAATTGGGGTGAAACGGAGCTTGTCGGCTGCGGAATTATGAAAAGTTTTGGGCTGTGAGGTTGGGATTTACCAATAAATTTATAATTTTGCGTATTAAACCTTTTGCGTAAACAAACTTTGGCGTTATGGATAACGGGTCACATACCATTCAGATTGATGGTTTGCGCTTCCACTTCCGAGTGTCGGGAGAGGGCACAGACTTGATTCTCATGCACGGTTGGGGGTGCTCGACCGAGATTTGGCGTGGGGTCGAGGCCTTTCTGTCGCAATATTTCAGAGTGTGGAATGTCGATTTCCCCGGTTTCGGACAGAGCGAGGCGCCGCACGAGCCGTGGGGTGTCGAGGAGTACACGCGCTGTTTCGAGCAGTTCTGTGCCACCGTCGGGGTCTATGCTCCGATTCTGGTCGGTCACTCGTTTGGTGGTCGCGTGGCTATCGTCTACGCTTCGCGTAACGCTGCCCGCAAGATTATCCTTGTGGATGCGGCGGGTGTGCTGCCTGCGCGAAGCCTATCGTACTATGTGAAGGTCTACTCCTACAAGGCGATGAAACGTATTGCTCCGCTGCTAATGGGCAAGGAGCGCGCTGCCAAGTATATCGAGCGTCGTCGCAAGGCTTCGGGCTCGAGCGACTACAACGCCCTCGCGGAGAGCATGCGTGGTACCTTTGTCAAGGTTGTGAATCAAGATTTATGCCCCTATATGCCGAGTATCAAAGCCCCCACGCTGCTGATTTGGGGTAGCAACGATACGGCGACACCCGTGCGCGATGCCGAGGTTATGAACTCGCTCATCGAGGACTCGGGTTTGGTGGTGTTTGATGGCGCGGGTCACTACTCGTTCTTGGACCAACCCGGCCGTTTCAATATCGTTGTGGGCAACTTCTTGGGAGTTGATAAAATCGTGAGATAAAACTATGAACATCGAACTTATAACGGGCATTGCGGCTGCCGCTTCGACCCTTGCATATCTGACCATGCGTCTGCGCTACGAGATGCAGATGGCACAGCAGAACTCCTACCGCGTGGAGCGCTACGGACGTTGGCTGAAGGGCGATGTGGGCAGTACCGTTCGTGTTACCGACCTGCTGTTGGCTGTTGTGCTGTTGCTCTACCCCGCTAATGCGTGGGCTTGGGGTGGCGCGTTCTTTATCAATATCCTCAAGTGCACCAAAGAGCTCAACCGCAAGAGCAAAAAGCCGCTCGTGTGTACCCAACGTGTGTGGCGTACCTTTGGCGTCGAGGCGCTCCTTGTGGCTCTGCTTGCGGCTGTGGTGCTGCCTTGGGTGGGCGTGGCTTATGGCGTGCCCCTGCTGGAGGTGTGCGTTGTGCTCACTCCGCTGATTACCATTGCGGCGTTTGTCGTGCTGACCCCCGTCGAGAAGGCGATTAACCGCTGGTACTACAACGACGCTGCACGAATCCTGCGCTCGATGCCCCATCTGAAGATTATCGCCATCACCGGCAGCTACGGCAAGACGAGCACCAAACACTACCTCTACCGCATCCTCTCCGAGAAGTATAATGTGCTGATGACCCCGGGTAGCTTCAACACTACGCTGGGCGTTATCCGTACCGTGCGCGAGCAACTCAAACCCTATCACGAGGTATTCATCGTCGAGATGGGAGCTAAACAGGCGGGCGATATTCGTGAGATTTGTGAGCTGGTACACCCCTCGATGGGTATCATCACCGCCGTTGGCGAACAGCACTTGGAGAGCTTTGGCTCAATCGAGAATGTCCAACGTACCAAGTTCGAGCTGGTGGACGCTCTGCCTGTCGATGGAGTGGCTGTGCTCAACGACGATTTCAAATACATCCACAATAGAGCTGTGGAGAATGTGCGTGCCGTGCGCTATGGCAAAGATGCCGACTATGACGTAACCTCGACCGAGTACACCGCCGAGGGTACCCGCTTCACCATTGCCGATAAGGGTGGCTGGAGCCTCGACCTCCAAACCCGCCTTGTGGGTAAGTACAACCTCACGAACACCCTTGCATGCTGCATCATCGCGCGTGAACTCGGACTTACCGACCGACAGATTCGCATCGCTGTGGCAGACATCCGTCAGGTCGAGCACCGATTGAGCATCCGTGCCGCGGGTGGACTAACCATCATCGACGACGCCTTCAACTCCAACCCCCACGGCTCGGCCATGGCGCTGGAGGTGCTGGGCTCGATGAAGGGCGGCCGTCGCATCGTCATCACCCCCGGAATGATTGAGCTGGGTGCACACCAATACGACTACAACCGTGTGCTCGGACGCAATGCCGCACGCGCGTGTGACTATGTTATTGTGGTGGGTGAGTTCAATCGCCGAGCTATTGTCGATGGCCTGCACGACGAGGCCTTCTCGGCCGAGCGTATAATCACGGTAGACACCTTTGCAGAGGCCACCGCGCGTCTGCGCGAGATAGCCCAAGCGGGCGATGCCGTGTTGTACGAGAATGATTTACCCGATACGTTCAAATAGAAAACAAAATACTCAAGATATGACAAAGAGTTATCAGGAGATTAACGAAAAAATCCGTAAGGGTACGGCTGTCGTAATGACCGCCGAGGAGGTTTCGCAACTTGCCGAGACTCTCTCGCCCAAGGAGATTCTCAAACGTGTGGATGTGGTTACCACAGGCACGTTTGGTGCAATGTGCTCGTCGGGAGCATTCCTCAATTTTGGCCACCCGACCCCCGCAATCCGTATGGAGCGCATCGAGCTTAACGGTGTGCCCGTCAGTGGAGGTCTGGCAGCCGTGGATACCTATGTCGGAGTTACCGACTGCAATCCCGAGAACCCCACCTATGGTGGCGCACACATCCTCGAGGATATTATTGCCGGCAAGGACCTCGTGCTCGAGGCGTGGGGCAAAGGTACCGACTGCTACCCGCGTAAGCATGTCAAAACCCTCGTAAACCGCGACACGCTCAACGAGGCTATCCTGTGCAGCCCGCGTAATGCGTACCAAAACTACAACGTGGCAGTCAATACCACCGACCGTATCAAGTATACCTATATGGGTACGCTGTTGCCCAATATGAAGAACGCCTCGTACTCGAGCGCAGGTGAGCTGTCTCCCCTGCTGAACGACCCCGAGTGCCGTACTATCGGTATGGGTACGCGTATCTTCCTCGGTGGTACACAGGGCTATGTCGCGTGGAACGGAACGCAGTTCAATACCACCAAACCCACCAATGAGTACGGTATTCCGATTGGTAATGCCCGTACTATCGCAACCATCGGCGATTTGAAGAACATGTCTACCGAGTTTGTGCGTGGTGCCTACTTCGAGAAGTACGGAACAACACTCTATATGGGTGTGGGTGTGCCCATCCCGCTGCTCGACGAGGATTTGGCAATGAGGGTCTGCATCCGCAACCGCCAAATCGAAACCAACATCGTGGACTATGGCAATGGCTATGCCCACCTCGGAACAACCAACTACGAGGCTCTGCGCTCGGGTCAAATCGAGCTTAACGGCAAGAAGATTCGCACCGCACCCCTGTCGAGTCTCTACAAAGCCCGCATCATCGCCTCGACCCTCAAGGAGTGGATTGAGCGTGGCGAGTTCACCCTCACCGAGCCTGTTCGCCCGATGCCGAGCGTCTCGAGTGTAGGCTCGCTCAAAGTTGTTGAAGTAGACCAATAAAACGGGAGGAGAAAAGTATGGAGAAAAAAGTGCTTCTGTCGTTTACCCCGGAGCTTACGTTCCGCTCGTTTATGAACGACATCATCAAGAACTATAACGTCGAAATCAATATCGTCAAGGCCGACATCGAGGTTGCCAAAGGTGGCAAACTGCTCGTAACCCTCACCGGCGAGGAGGATAATATCGCCGCCGCCGAGAGCTACCTTGCCGATAGCGGAGTGAAAATCAGCCGCGTGGGTAGCGCCGTAACCTTCGACCAGAGCCGCTGTATCAGCTGTGGTAGCTGTGCAAGCTCCTGCCCCGTGGGTGCGCTTACCATCACTGCGCCCGATTGGAAACTCAACTTCAACCCCGACAAGTGTATCATCTGCAAACTCTGTCTGAAGAGCTGCCCGATGCGCCTGTTCTCGGTTGAGTTTGCCGAGTAGACCACCAGCAAATGGCACAAAACCAATATAATAACCGAACTTATCGGCTCTGCCACCATGGTGGTCGGAGCCGACGTTCGTTTTGCGCCAAGTTCCGACGTAGCGACCTGTGGATAGCTGTCGATGCCGCATCTTACACCCCGCAGATGGAGCGCCGAGTGCTCGACCTCTTGGGCGAAATGTGGCGCGAGCTGGAGGAGTATATAGCTCGTAACCCGATGTTTGCCCCCGCACTCGTGCCCCAACCCTATATGGGAGGCTCGCCCATCGCCGAGAGTATGTGCCGAGCGGGCGATGTTGCAGGCATTGGCCCTATGAGCGCCGTGGCAGGTGAGTTTGCCGAGAGGGTAGGACGTATGCTCGAGAGAGAGTTCGGCTGCCACGAGGTTATTGTCGAGAATGGCGGCGATATATATCTGCTCTCCGAGGCGGATTGTGATATTGCCATCTTTGCGGGCGCATCACCCCTTTCGGAGAGGGTGGGCCTGCATATCCCCGCTGCGATGACCCCCGTGGGCGTGTGTACCTCGTCGGGTACGGTGGGCCCCTCGTTGAGCCTCGGTCGTGGCGATGCAATGGCTGTGGTTCATGGAGTTACGGCTGTGGCGGACTCGCTGGCAACAGCCTTCTGTAACCGCATCCAGAAGCCCGAAGATGTGGCCGCGGCAGTCGATGGCGTGATGGAGATTGAGGGCGTGCTCGGAGCACTCGCCATCAAAGGCGACAAAATGGCAATCGCAGGTGAGTGCGAATTGCGTATTTTTAGGAATTAACAAACCCGATTTAGATAAAAATCCGTATATTTGCGGAAATTAGACTCAAATCCAAATGAAAACAAAAGTAGGTGTATTCTTCGGCGGACGAAGCGTCGAGCACGAAATCTCGGTTATCTCGGCTCTGCAAGCTATCAACGCCATCTCGACCGAACGCTACGAGGTTATCCCCGTATACATATCCAAACAGGGCAAGTTCTACACGGGCGCACCCCTGCTCGATGCCAAAAATTATAAAGACCTGAACGGACTTACCGCCCGCTGTACCGAGGTCTACCTGCGCCCCGAGCTGGGCAACGGCAAACTCTACAAGGCCAAAGCCCCGCTGTTTGGCAAGGCTTGGGTCGAGGAGCTGGATGTCGTGTTCCCCGTGCTCCACGGTACTAATGGCGAGGATGGCAACTTCCAAGGCCTTATCGAGCTGACCGGACTCCCCTATGTGGGTTGCAACACGCTGTCGAGCGCCAACGGCATGGACAAAATCACCATGAAGATGATTCTGCGCGAGTGCGGTATCCCCGTGATTGACTATGTGTGGTTCACCGATAAGCAGTGGACTGCCGACCGCGATGCGATGATTGCCGATGTGGAGGCCAAGATTGGCTACCCCGCCATCGTTAAGCCCGCAAACCTCGGCTCAAGCGTGGGTATCTCGCCCGCACCCGACCGCGCAGGCCTTATTTCGGCCGTTGAGAATGCCAAACAATATACCACCCGCATCATCGTCGAGAAGATGGTGACCGAACTCAAGGAGATTAACTGCTCGGTGCTCGGCTCGACCGACGACTGCGCCCCCTCGGTGTGCGAGGAGCCGGTTAAGAGTGGCGAGATTCTCTCGTACGAGGACAAATATATGAGTGGCGGCAAGGGCACAGGCTCCAAAGGTATGCAGAGCACTCGCCGTCAAATCCCCGCCGACCTGCCCGAGGCTACCACAGCCGAGATTCAACGCCTGGCGTGCGAGACCTTCCGTGTGCTGTCGTGCGACGGTGTTAGCCGTATCGACTTTATCATCGACGGTGCTACGGATAACGTATATGTGAACGAGATTAACGAGATTCCCGGCTCGCTGTCGTTCTACCTGTGGGAGGCTACGGGTGTCAGCTTCGAGCAACTCACCGACCGCCTTATCGCGGGAGCCCTGCGCCGCAAACGCGAGCAGAGCCTCAAAACCGTGAGCTACGACCAGAACATCTTCAGCCTGGGCGGCGGCATCAAAGGCGGCATCAAGAAATAGCACACCACTTTGGCAAGTATTAAATAGCAAATAATAAGGAACATAAATATATGGAAACTGTAGTTAGCGGAATTCGCTCGACAGGTATGCTCCACCTCGGAAACTACTTCGGAGCACTCAAGAACTTCACCAAGATGCAACACGATGCACGTTGCTTCTTCTTTATTGCCGACTATCACTCGCTCACCACACACCCCGACCCTACCATCCTGCATGGTAACGTGAAGAACATCCTGGCGGAGTACCTGGCTGCGGGTCTCGACCCCGAGGCGGCAACCATCTACATCCAGAGTGATGTTCCCCAAGTGGCCGAGTTGTCGCTGCTGTTGAGCATGCACGCCTACGTAGGTGAGCTGGAGCGCACTGCGTCGTTCAAGGATAAAATCCGCAAACAACCCCAAAATGTCAATGCAGGTCTGTTGTGCTACCCTGTGCTGATGGCTGCCGATATTCTGCTCCACCGTGCCGATAAGGTGCCCGTGGGTAAGGACCAAGAGCAACACCTCGAGATGACCCGCGTGTATGCACGCCGCTTCAACTCGATTTATGGCGTGGACTTCTTCCCCGAGAGCCAACCCTACAACTTCGGCCAAGACCTTGTGAAGATTCCCGGTCTGGATGGCTCGGGCAAGATGGGTAAGAGCGAGGGTAATGGTATCTACCTGTCGGAGAGCGACGCCTCGATTCGCAAGAAGGTGATGCGTGCTGTGAGCGATGCGGGTCCCACCGAGCCCAACCAACCCATGAGCGAGCCTATCGCCAACCTGTTCACCCTGCTGAAGGTTGTGTCGAGCCCCGATACTGTGGAGTACTTCACCGACAAGTATAATAGCTGTGAGATTCGCTACGGCGACCTCAAAAAACAGCTCGCCGAGGATATTATCGCTACCGTAGCCCCCATCCGCGAGCGTATCGAGGAGGTTAAGAGCAACGATAAATATCTGCACGACGTCGTTATGGCGGGTGCCGAGCGTGCCAGCGCAAGCGCCAACGAGACGCTGAAGGCTGTGCGCGAGATCATGGGTATCAAAAAGTTCTAAAGTAGCGCCCGAAATGACGTATTTCGGCGTTACGCTCGCTCTCAAAATCCTCACATACGCTCAAGTATGCTGCGGTTTTTCAAGCTTCGCAAGCCTTGAACTACGCCATTTCAGAGGCTCCTTGACGGACTCAACTAACAATTAAAAACCCCAAAACGTGAACCATAGAATAGAACCCACACTGTGGGATAAGACATACGCGCGATTTATCACAATCACCCGACGACTCAACGACAATCAGCTGATGATGGTGTTGGCCTGCGTCGTGGGCGTGTGTGCCGCGCTCGGCGCCTATATGCTCGAGATGCTGCTCCACATAATCAAGGCGGGTCTGGTGAGCTGGTTCCCCGTCGACGAGGCGAGCCTGCTCTATCTGTTCTATCCCATTATTGGTATTATAATTGCCTGTCTGTTTGTTCGTTATATCGTGCGTGACGACATTTCGGAGGGAGTTACGCGAGTGCTCTTCTCGATGTCGAGCCGCAACTCCAAACTCAAACGACACAACATGTGGACGTCGGTTGTGGGTAGTGCCGTGACCATCGGTTTCGGTGGCTCGGTGGGTCCCGAGGCGCCGATTGTGCTTACGGGTGGAGCTATCGGCTCCAACGTGGGCCAGTTCGCCCGACTCAACTACAAACAGACAACCCTGCTGCTGTGCTGTGGAGCGGGTGCTGCCGTGGCCGCAATCTTCAAGGCACCGGTGGCGGGTATCGTCTTTGTGCTGGAGATTCTGATGTTCGATCTTACGAGCAACACCATCATCCCGCTGCTGCTCTCGACCGTGGCCGCAACCACGCTGTCGTTCTTCCTGCGCGGATTCGATACGGTGCTTGCCGTTAGCGCCATCGAACGATTCGACCTCGGAGCAATCCCTATGTATGTGGTGCTGGGTATCCTGTGTGGCCTTACGTCGTACTACTTCACCAGCGTCAAAGAGTGGGTCGGAGGCTTCTTTGGCAAGTTCGACAAACAGTATAAAAAGTGGATTGCCGGAGGTGTCATCCTCGGTGTCCTTATATTCATCTTCCCTACGCTCTATGGCGAGGGCTATGAGTCGTTCACAAGCCTGATGCATGGTAATACCGATACCCTGCTCGATACTTCGCTCTTCTATCGCTGGAGGGATAAGGAGTGGGTTATCGCCCTTGTGCTGCTGGCGACCATGCTCTTCAAGGTGGTGGCTACCATGACCACTACGGCGGCGGGCGGTATTGGCGGTACGTTTGCGCCCTGCCTCTTTGTGGGCGCATATCTGGGAGCACTTATCGCGTTCTCGTGCAACCACTTCCTCGGTATGGACCTGCCCATCATGTCGTTCACGCTGGTCGGCATGGCGGGTGTGATGGCGGGTGTGATGAATGCCCCGCTGACGGGTATCTTCCTTATCGCCGAGTTGAGTGGCGGCTATGGCCTTTTCATCCCGCTGATGATAGTTTCGGCCGTGTCGTATGCCATTGACTACTACTTGGAGCCCGACTCCATCTACACCAAACAACTGCGCGAAAAGGGCATACTGCTCACCCACGACAAGGACTCGTCGGTGATGGTGTTCCTGCACGTCGATGAGCTGATGGAGACCGACTTCCTGAAGATTAACACTTCGTACACCCTCGGCGACATCGTCAAGATTGTGCAGAAGGGTCGCCGCAATATCTTCCCCGTGGTCTATGGCGATGATATGCTGCTCGGCATTGTCCAGCTCGACGACATCCGCAACGATATGTTCAACCCCGAAAAGTACGACACCCGAATCACCGAATATATGATTCAGCCGCCCGACACCATTCTGCCCAATGAGCAGACGGCGAGCGTGCTCAAACGCTTCGAGGAGAACACCACATGGATGCTTCCCGTGGTGGATAAGCGAGGTCGTTACCTCGGCTTTATCTCCAAGTCGCGTATTCTGGCTGCCTATCGTGAGCAGTTGGTAAATATCACCCAATAAATCCATCCACACCCTCTGTCGCTCTATGACCATCGACGACATTGCTCTATCCCTTCATCGAGGGCTTGGGGCTAAAGTTATAGCCCGACTTGTCGACCACTTCGGCTCGGCAACGGAGGTCTATGCCGCGGGCGAAAATGCGCTCGTCGAGCTGGGTGTCAAACGTAATATAGCACAAGCCATCGCTACCCGTTCGACCCATGCCGAGGCCGAAGCCGAACAGCAGACCATCCTGCGTCGCGGACTCGGGGTTGTAGCCTATGGTGACGAACTCTATCCCCGCATGTTGCGCGAGGTTGCCGATCGTCCGCACCTCATCTACTACATGGGCGACATCAGCATCATGAGCCGTCACACGTTGGCCATGGTGGGCACGCGCAACTCGACCCCCTACGGAACAATAATGACCGACCGCATAGTGGAGTATCTCGCCTCGCGTATGCCCGGTATGGTTGTGGTTAGCGGATTGGCCTTTGGCACCGACTCCAACGCCCATCGTGCGGCACTCCGTTATGGTCTTCCCACGGCCGCAATAATCCCCTCGCCCCTGCCCGAAATAGTCCCCTCGGAGCATGCTGCTTTGGCGCGTGACATCATCGCACAGGGTGGAGTAATAATCTCGGAGTACAACTCGGCATGCCGTCCCACGCGCAACAGTTTCATTGCACGCAACCGCATTATCGCGGGTGCAAGCGAGGGTACGCTCGTGGTGGAGAGCAAGGCTACGGGAGGCTCGATGAGCACGGCCGAGTTTGCACTTGGCTACAATCGCACATTGTTAGCACTACCCGGACGTGCCACCGACATCGCTTCGGCGGGCACCAACAAGCTGATTGTTGGTCGTCAGGCTGCAGCCGTATGTTCGGGCGAGGATGTGGTACGCGAGATGTATTGGGATGTGGAGGACAAGGAGGTGGGCTTACTGCTCTTCGATGAGCCCTCCCTCTCGCGCGAACAGCGAGGCATACTCTCGTATCTATCGCCCAGCGACCCCATCTCGGTCGATACTCTTGCCGAGCGAAGCGGAATCACCGCGGGCGAGCTTGCCATAATGTTGGTCGACATGGAGCTGGATGGCGTAGTTAAACGTCTGCCCGGCGACTGTTATTTAAGATTGAGATAGATGATACTTTGCGATACACATAGTCACATCTTTGATGAGGCTTTCGATGGCGACCGCACCGAGGTTGTGGAGCGTGCCACGGCTGCGGGCATAGCACGAATCATACTGCCCGCCATTGACAGCGAGTCACACGATAGGTTACTCGACACTCTGCGTCTTTATCCCGAGGTGTGTTATGGTGCGATGGGTGTTCATCCCACGAGCATCACCGCCGACAACCTCACCTCCGAGCTCACCACGGCGCGTGAATTGCTCGATGCGGGCACATGTTGGGTAGCCATAGGCGAGATAGGGCTCGATTACTATTGGAGTGTCGAGCATGTTGATGCACAGAAGGTTGCGTTGCGCACACAGTTGGAGTGGGCCTTGGAGCGCGACTTGCCCGTAATCATTCACACGCGTTCGGCATGGGACGACATGGTAGCTCTGCTCGAGGAGTACAGCGGGCGCGGTTTGCGCGGTGTGATGCACGCCTTTTGCGGAACGATAGAGCACTATCAGCGCATAAAGCGCGTAGGCGATTTTGTCTTCGGCATAGGGGGTGTAGCGACCTACAAGAAGGGTGGTGTAGCCGAGCTCCTGCCACACATGGACGTACGCGATTTAGTGCTCGAAACCGACGCCCCCTATCTTACGCCCGTACCCCATCGTGGCAAGCGCAACGAGCCCGCATACATCATTCACACAGCACATCACATAGCCACAACTCTCGGAATCACCATCCAAGAACTCGCACTCCACACACTCACCGCAACACAACGAATCTTTACCAACGCCTTCCCGAAATAGACGTTTGCTCTTTCGTTATGTACTTTTTGTATCGACAAAAAGTACCAAAAAACGACGCGCAGACCGCGGGGAGAGAAACTGCGTTTCTCATTATTGGGTAGGTGGTTTGCGAGATGATTTATGGGTCGGCTTTCAGCCGTTACATCGCGTCTATTGTAGTTGGGGTTCGTAAGCGAGCTTACACCCCAACTACAACAGCCACGACATAGCCTAAAGGCTAATCCCCTCAAATCCTCTCCCAAAGCCCTCTCACCAATGTGCAATGCCGAATCTCTGTCACAATTTATTCGCTACTCACATTCCAAAGGAGTGTATCTGCACATCCCATTCCTTTTTCAATGTGATGGGGTAGCACCAGAAGAGTTGGTGCGGGACTGATTTTATTGGAGAAGTTGTGTTTGATTGGGGAGAGTAGCCACGTTAGTGGCGGGGAAAAAAGTGAAAGGGAATGGCTGTGCAAGCTCGCTTGTAAACAGCTATTCCCTTTTGCTTTTACTGCGCCTTTAGGCGCTCCCTAATCAAATGCCGCGACCACATTGCCAAACAACGAGAAACGCAGTTTCTCTCCCGCCGGTCTGCGGCCGGTTTTTGGTTCTTTTGGGCGTCCAAAAGAACATCTATTTGCGGCGTTTTGCGGCGATGAGGGTGTTTTTCATCAGTGAGATGATGGTCATGGGGCCTACGCCACCGGGTACGGGGGTGATATACTCGCACTTGGGTGCT